>JAAXGX010000034.1:0-7795 GCA_012271165.1 Vicinamibacteraceae bacterium
CGCGCCGCGTGCATCTGCTCACCCCAGATCTCCGCGAACTCCCGCGCCGCCATCACACCCCTCCCGTCACCGCCACCCGCGCCACCGCCGCCGTCTGCACCGCGCGGGTCGATGCGCCCGAGCCCACGTTGCCCGCGCCCGAGACCAGCATCTGCGTCAGCTCGCCCACCTTGCCCGCCGCCAGGCAAGCCGCCACGATGTAGGGGACGGTCACGAGCGACCGCCGCATCGCCGTCATGATCCCGGTCGGCCCGGCCCACTCGACGTCGGCCGCGACGTCGCCCGTCCAGCCCTGCACGACGAACACCCCCAGCTCGGTCAGGATGCGGAAGACCGCCGCGGCTATCGCCCCGTAGAGCGAGTAGACGAGCACCGTGCGGAGCCAGCCCCAGAAGAGGAACGAGAGCTGCGGGATCACCATCCAGGGGATGAAGACCGGGCCGAGCAGCAGGGCGATCGACAGCGCGATCTGCGCCCACATCACCTGCGCCTGCCCGACGGCGAAGACCACGATCAGGCCGAGGATCAGCACCAGCATCAGGCCCAGGGTCACCAGCAGGTCGAACGCCGCGTCGATGACTCCCGGCAGGTCCGTCACCACGTTCCAGCCGAACGTGGCCATGCCGCCGAAGACGCCCCGGCCGCCGAACTGCTCGCGCCACGCGCCCAGGGCGAGGCCGAGCTGCTCCAGCATGGCGCTGCCGGCGTCGGCCACGATCATCAGTTGCAGCCACTCGCCCATGCCGGTGACGAGGTCCGGCACGCTGCGGCCGGCGCCGGGCAGCGGGGCGGTGTAGAACTGGAGCATGCCGAGCGGGATCGCGAGGCCGATGACCATGCGGACGAGGGAGGCCATGTGGACGCCGTGGCCCGAGAGCGCGGTCTGCGCGCCGGTCCAGACGACGACGATCAGGGCGAGCCCCTGCCAGAGCTGCATCCCGGCCCCGGCCACGGCGGGGGCCACCGTGGCCATGAGCTGGTCGAGCAGGACCCCGGCCTGCTGAAGCATCAGCACGATCTCTTGCAGCGGCGACATGACCTGTTCGTCCCTTCCCTGTCGAGTTAGCCCGAGTGCATCGCCCCGCGGACTACCAGTCCGTCGGCGACGGGACGCGGCGGTGGCTGTCGGCGAGCGGGCCGGCCACCGCAGCCAGTTCCGCGGCGAAGGCGTCCTGCTCGGCCCGCGCCCGGACGGCGTCGGCCTGCCAGCGGGCCAGCGCCTCGCGGCGGGCGCGCTCCGCCTCGTAGCGCTCGCGGGCCTCGCGCGCCGCCTCGTAGGCGGCGAGCTGCGCGTGCGCCAGCGCGATCTCGGTCCCGGTCACCGCCGCGGCGAGCTGCGCCTGACCGACCCGTTGTGTCCGCATCAGGTCGTCGCCGCGAAGGTCGGCCAGCGCGGCCGACGCCTCACCGACCTGCCGGGCGAGGAACGAAGCCGCCTCGGCCTCGGCGTGCGCGTGCACCAGGTCGGCCGCGGAGACGGCCTCCGCCCGCCCGTGCGCGTCGACGAGCCTCGTCTGAACCACCGGGTTGTCGGAGACGGCCCGCCACTGGGCCTCAGTCAGCACGGCCGGGGCCAATGCCTCGATGTCGTCCCACACGTTCCGGTAGCTACGCCCGCCGCCGCCCATCGACTCCAGCGCCGCGAGCACATCGGTCGCCTCGGCCGGCACCGTCCACGTGTCGAACGCGCCGGGCAGCGCCGCGCGAACCTCGGTCGCCGGCCGCGTCGAGAGGAGCGTGGTCTCAGGCGCCGCGAGCACCTGGAGCCAGCCGGCCTCGTCCGTCAGACCGGGGATGCGCTGCGAGAACGCCCCCACGCCGCCTGCACTCGTGCTCGACGACAGCCCGATGCCGTGGCGGCCGAGCCACCAGCCGGCGTCGGTGACCTCCCGCAGCCGGCCGATGTTGCCCATCCCGACGTCGTTCGACGTGACCAGCTCTGTCGTCGTCGCGAGCACGCCGTCGAGCGACGAGAGCTGCTCGACCATCTTCGAGATCTGCGTGACCATGTGCGCGATCTGGGTCACCTGGTTGGCGATGATGATCGCGTCGCACGAGCCGAACAGGCACGCCTCGGCGCGGTGGCCCGACCACGTGCCGGCCGCCGCGGCCACTACGAGTCCGACCACCAGCCAGCGCCATCTCTTCGTCATCGGAACATCGCCTCCGGGTGCGGCTCGGGCCGCGGCACGAGGAAGTCCGAAGTCACCCACACGCGCAGCCGGTGGCCGGCGCGGACGGTGACTGTGGGCAGGCGGTTGAGGAACCGCCCGAGGATCCGCGTCGCCGACTGGCCGAAGCCCTGCCCGGCTGCGGCGCGGAAGCCGGCCCCGCCGCCGGCGTACGGGTCGGAGCCTTGCAGGGTCAGCCCGGCGAGCAGGCCCACGGCGCCGGCCGCCGCGAACGTCGACGGGTAGTGCCGGTCCACCTGGTCGGCCAGCGCACTCTCCCCGATCCCGTTCAGGCCGTGGAAGGCGAGGTCCACCCAGCGGCCGTCGGGCCAGACGAGGCGGTGGAACCCGACCGCGAGCCGGCCCTGGTCCTGTTGCTCGACCGCCTGCGCCGAGCCGACGAGCCTTGCGCCGCGCGGCACGAGGATGCGCTGGCGGTCGGCCGAGTAGAACGGGATCGCCACCTGCGCCAGGACCGGGCCGGTGAAGTCGCCGTCGAGCTGCGTGACCAGCACCGCGCTCAGCACCGACCCCTCGTAGACCCGCTCCCAGCCGGCCGGATCGTCGGGCGTGCTCACCACGGCCGGATCGGCCGTGCGGCCGACGGGCGGTCCCGTCACGCCGGGAACTGCCCGCGCCGGGGCCGCGGCGGCGGGACCGGCGCCCGCCAGCCCGGACAACAACTCGTTCGCGGCCTCCATCCGGTCGGCGAGGACGGCCGGACCGGACGCCGGCACGGCGGGCGCCAGGCCGGGGGTCCCCGCATCGAGGCTCCGCGCGGCCACCGTGGCGTCCGGGGCATGCTCCGCACTGCCGCCCTCCGTCTCGGGCCGCCCGTTGCCGATTCCCGGCCGCTCGTCGCTCCGGAACGTCCAGACGACGCTCGGCGCGCGCAGCGACCGCGCGCGACGCTCGATCGCCTCCAGCCGCAACCTCTCGCGCAGCTCCATCTCGCCGGCCGTCGGCAGCCCGCCTTCCGCGCCGCTCCGGCCGGCAGCGTGCCCGGAAGGCGGCGGTCCGGGCGCCGAACCGGCGGCATCCGTGTCCGCGGTCCCCGCGCGGGCGGCCGCGTCGATGAGCTGCTGGTCTTCGAGCCGGCCCAGCCGGGAGAGGATCTGTCCGACCGTCCCTTCCCCCGCCGCCGCCGGCTCGCCGCCGCCGGCGGCGGGGGCCTCCGGGCCGTCGCCCGGCCGGCTCAGCACCAGGCCGGCCAGCAGCACCGCGATGACGCCGACCCCCACCTTCGTGACTAGGTTCCCCGGCAGCGCGCCGGCCGGCGGCTGGAGCAGTCGCCTCCACTTCGCCATCACGGACCCGCCTTCCGCGGCTTCGCCGTCCACGCCAGCCGCCGGCCGCCGACCTCCAGCGCTCCGGCACCGAGCACCCGGTCGACGACGTGCAGCACGTCGTCGAGCACAGCCGACACCTCCACCGGCATCGGCCCTGCGGCGGTCCGCTCCTGGAGCACGGGCGAGATCGCCCGCGTCCGCAGGTACGTCCGCCGGCCGTCGTGCCACATCGCCTCGACCAGCCACGGGTAGCCGGCCGCCTCAGCCGGCCACCGGTAGTCGAAGCGCGCCTGCCGGGGATAGGCTTCGCGGCGGGCGTCGAGCGTGTCCCGCGCGGCGTTCCGGGCCGCCTCGACCCGCTCGGCCGCCCGCGCCTCGGCCGCCTCGACCGCCGCCCACGCCTCGGCCGTCCGCGCCGCCGCGGCTGTGACCCTCTCGGCCGCCGCCAGCACCGGCGCGCCGTCCTCCCCATCCGTCTCGCCGGCCGCGACCCGCACGACCGTGTCCACCGGGGCATCGTCCCGCTCGACCAGCAGCAGGGGCACGAGGTCGCCGGCGGCCGTCAGGAGCACCACGTTCGAGCGGACCCCCTCGGCGAGCGGCCGGACGAACGCCAGGTGCGCGGCGGCCGATATGTCCCACCGCTCGGCGTCGCCCACGGCGAGGTCGACGATCTCGGCCGTCTCCGGCAGCGCGACCGTCGTGACGTGCCGCATCCGCGTCGTCACCGTCACCGGCGCGTCCTCGGGCGCGGCCGGCGCCCGCAGCCCCTGCGCCGCTGCCGGCGCGGCGCACAGAAGGCATCCGAGCGAAATCGCCCACGCCCTCATCGCGCCATCCCCCGCACCAGCACGGCCGCGACGGACGCGAACACCCCGCCCACCACCGCGCGCGTCTTCCAGGTCCAGGTCCGCTTCGGCCGGTCGACCGTCCACTCCGTTTCCGCGTCCCCGATCCGCAGCCGCCCCGCCCCCAGCACGTGGTCCGCCACGTAGAGCCCGTCGTCGAAGACCTCGTACGAAACCAGGCTCGGCTCCAGGCCCTTCCGGCCGAAGCGCCGGTCCGCCTGCCGCAGCTCGTAGAGCGCCGGGGTCTCCTCGGCCCGCGAGCGCAGGTACGTGAACCGCCCGTCGTGCCACAGCGCCTCGACCTCGAACGGCGGCCCCTGCGCCGCCTCGTCGAGCCGGTACGGGAACCGCAGCCGGCGGGGATACCCGTCGCGCCAGCGCGTCCACGCGGCGTCGTGCTCCGTCCACACGGAGGCGACCGCCTCGGCCGTCGCCTCCTCGATCGCTTCCAGCTCGGCCCGCGCCGCCCTCTCCTCGGCGAGACGCGCGGCCAGCTCGCCTCCCGCCACGAACGCGGGCGCGTGCCGCGGCAGATCGGCCGGCGACGGCTGCTCCGCGCCCTCGACGCGCACGACCAGGTCCGGGTCCGCATCCGACGATTCGGCCACCAGCAGCGCCCACACCCGGCCGCTCTCGGCGACCAGCGTGACGTTCGATGCGACGCCCGCTTCGAGCGGCTTGATGTAGGCGACGTTCGCCGCCGCCGACACGTCCCAGTAGTCGGCGTCACCCGCCACCACGTCGACGACGGTCTCGTCGCGCGGCAGGACCACCGTCGTGGTGTGGCGTACCTGCGCCGTGACCGCAATCGCCGTTTCCCCGGCCTCGTCCGCCACGGTGCGGATCCCCTGCGCCGCGGCCGGCGTCGCCGCCAGCAGGCCGCACAGCCCGAACACCGCCCATCTCCGCTGCATGCGTTCCTCCCTCCGTCGTCAACCGAGCACCGCCGCCCGCTTGTGATCGAGTCCCGCCGCCAGGCGCACGATCGCGCCCTCCACCCCGTAGCGCGCCACCATCTCGGCGCGCCGCTGCGCCTCGCCGGCCGACGACGTGTAGAGCCAGTAGCTCTCCGGGTCGACCGCCAGCCGGAGGACGGCCGCCGTCGACGGCCGGCGCAGGTACAGCTCCCGCTTGGGCTCCAGTTCGCGGACCGTGCGCAACTCGTCGTCGTTCAGTTGGAAGGTCGCCTGCCCGGCGGCGGGGAAGTCCGGGTTCGCCAGGAACAGCCGGGTCGGCATCGACTCCAGGAGCGCCGCCGCGCCGGCCGTCTCCGTGATGTCCGTCACCGACTGCGTGGCCAGGATCAGCGCCGCGTTCCGCTTGCGCCACGTCCGCGCGGCTTCCGTCAGCCGGCCCAGCACCACCGGGTCCCGCAGGTAGCGCCACGCCTCGTCGACCACCATCAGCTTCAGGCGCGTCGTCTCGGCCGGCGATTCGATCTCGGTCCGCAGCCGTTCGAGCAGGTAGAGCAGCGCCGCCTCGCACCAGTCCTCGTGCTCGACCGCGCCGGCCAGGTCGATCACCTGCCAGTCGGCCAGCGTCACGTCTGCATCCTCGGCGGGCGCGTTGTCGAACCACTTGCCCCATGCTCCCGACCCGTGCCAGCGCGAGAGCGCCGGCCACATCGGCGCCGGCAGGGAACGGACGAGGTTCCCGAGCGACCGGCGCTGGGGCGCCAGCGCGTACAGGTCCTCGATGCGCGCCCGCACCTCGGAGAGGTCGCCGCTCGACTCCTCCCAGCCGCCGATGCGCAGCAGCCGCAGCACCCACGCCGAGAGGAACTGGACCGTGCGCTCGGTCGGCTCCAGGCTGAACGGGCGGAGCGGGATCGCGTCCTTCTCCGGCGAGACTTCCAGGTAGCCGCCCCCGAGGAACTGCGTCAGGGCGCGGTAGCTACCCCCGAGGTCGAGGATCAGGACGCGCGGGTCGTACTGGAGCGCCTGCACCAGCAGGAAGTTGAGCGTGAAGCTCTTGCCCGAGCCGGTTGCCCCGAGCATCAGCGTGTGGCCGACGTCGCGGCCACCGAACAGGTCGTAGTGGTAGGGCGTGCCGGCCGGCGTCTCGAAGACCGTCAGCGCCGGCTTGTCGAGATGGGCGCACCGCCGCTCGCCGCGCGGCGGGCCGAAGAGCGGCGCCATGCAGGCCGCCACCCCCGCCGAGACGAACACCCGCCGCGGCTGCCGGGAAGCGGGCTGTCCCGGCAGCCGACCGAACCAGACCGCGAGCTGCCCGTACGACTCCCGCGCCGCCTTGGCGTCCAGCCCGCCGAAGACGCGCTGGATGTCGGCGCCCCACTGCTCCAGTTGCTCGGCCGAGCCGCGCACGGCGACCGACAGCGCCACCTCGCCGTAGGCGACGCCCTCGGTCTCCAGCTCGACCAGCGCGTCGCCGGCCCGCTTCGCCTCGATGCTCGCGGCGGCATCCTCGAGCGCGGCGGCCGTGCCTTCCTTCTCCTGCAGGTGGGCGGCCATCGAGTAGCGCTTCGAGAAGTAGTGCCGCTGGGCCGAGCGCAGCTTGCGCCGCGCCGCCTCCCGCGGCCACGGCCGCCACTCGACCGCCACCGTCATCGGCGCCCGCAGCGCATACAGCTCGTCGAGGCCGTTGGCGGTCACCACAGCGGGCGGAGCCACGCACGACCAGAGGCCGACCTGCTCGCGGCCGACGTGCAGCACGTGCCGCTCGGCGGCCACGTCCTCGGCCGCGAGCCGCCAGTTGACGCCCGCCGCCGTCCGCATGCCGGGCGGCCAGGCGCCGACGCCGCCGTTGACCAGCCGGTAGAGCACGGACGCCGCGGCGTCGTCCGTCAGGATCTCGATGGGCGTCACGTCGGCCACGCGGGCGGCGGACGCGGCGACCAGGGCCGCTTCGCGCTTGACCGCCCGCGCGATGTCCGCGGCCAGGTAGACCGACTCGTGCGGCGCGCGCCGGCGCCGCAGCCACTCGGCCAGATGCGCCCGCCACCAGCCGCGGCCCCGCGCCTGCGCCGACTGCCGCAGCTTCGGGTCGAAGCTCCAGACGACGTGCGTCTCGACATCCTGCACGCGGCCGTCGAGGAACGCCCGCCGCTTGCGCTGCGCCAGCCCCGCGATGCTCGACGCCGCGGGGCGCTCGCCGAACGCCGCGGCGCGGCGCTCGACGATCCACGACACCCGCATCTCGGGCGGAAGCCCCGAGAGCATCCGCTGCCAGCGCCCCGCCACCGCGTCGAGGTCCTCCGCCGTCCGGCCGTCCGTGACGACCGGCGTCAACCGCCCCACCGTCACCAGCTCGCCGCGCCGCGTCAGGCACGTCCGCTCGTCGACCCAGCCCCAGTACGGCAGCTCGTGGGCCAGCGGCCCGGCGTCGCCCGTCATGGCTCGCCCCGCTCGACGACGACGTACGGCGAGTGGTCCAGCAGCAGCCCCGCGTCGTAGCGGCTGCGGTAGCGGATGGCCGCACGGACCACGCCGACCAAGTTCTGGTCGTGACGCCACGCCAGCCAGCCGGC
>JAAXGX010000034.1:7892-8446 GCA_012271165.1 Vicinamibacteraceae bacterium
GTCGCCGCCAGCAGGAAGAACCGCCGCTCGACCCCGAGCACCGTCAACGGCTGGCTGAGGATCGCGTAGCCCCGCCACTGCCTCTGGCCGCGCATTAGAAGAGCCAGGCAATGAAGTTGGCCGCGCCCAGCGCCATGCCGAGGCCGAAGATGATCCCGGCCAGCGCCTGCTTGCTGCCGCCTTCCTGAAACGCGAACATCAACCCGCCGACGACGATCGCCACCAGCGCCAGACCGCGCGCGATCGGACCGGTGAACGCCGTCTGGAGGTTGTTCACCGCGCTGACCCACGGCGAGACGCCCTGCGCCGCCAACTCCTCCACCGCCAGCGCGGCGAGCGCCGCCGCCGCGCCGACCCCGAACCACTGCCGCTCCCGCATCGCTCCCCTCCTCGTCACCACGTCCGGCACGCCGCCGAGACGTACCAGGCTGCCGCTGCGAACGCACCGAGTGCGATCCCGCTCGTCCGGCCCACGCCGCCGTGCTCGCGGTCGCGGGGCGCCGGCGCCAGCAACCCGCCCGCCGCCGATACCGCGCACAGGCCGGCCGCCCACA
>JAAXGX010000164.1:0-863 GCA_012271165.1 Vicinamibacteraceae bacterium
GCGCCAGGACGCCGGCGCACACCGCACAACCGAAGGACCGCACACGCATGTCGCCTACCCCCTACCTAGGCCGAGATCCACCGCCGCCTCGCCGCGCGGCGGCGCAGCGCCCTGCTCGCGGGCGAGACCCTCCTGCCGCGCCTCGCGCCGGGGCTTCTCCCCGAAGCTGTGCCGGGTGATGAAGTCCACCTGGTGGTCGACCTCCTTGTGTCGCTCGAGCTCCTCGCGCCCGAGCGTGGTCTCCAGGCACTGCTGCACCCGGACGCCCACCTCCTGGACGAGCGCGTTCCCGCGGCGGAGCAGCTCGTCGCTCACGCGGACCGGATCCACGCCGCGGGCCTCCTCCGGCGGCTGGTACGTCGCGTCGAGGCGCTCGGCCATCGACGACGCGAGCATGCCGGAGAGGACGACGGCCTCGCGGTTGCCCGGTGCCATCGTCGGGTTGCGCGCCGCGACGATCGCCTTCGCGGCCCCGTAGATGAGGACCGACTGCCGCTGCTCGTCGTCGAGGCCCTCGGGGACCTCCACCGCTAGGTCCTTCCCGACCCGCAGGCGGGCGCCGGGGCCGTGCCGGACCCGGCCGCCCGAGACGAGCAGCATCGCCTTCACGCCGTCGGCCGGGCCGCCCGGCTGCGGCACCCCGTCCGGGTGCGTCCGCGAGCCGTCGAACCGCCACTCGCGCCCGTCGAACGACTGCGCGCCCCTGCCCTGCCACGCCTGCGCCCACACCCGGACGCCGCCCTCGCGCACCCGCTCGCGGAGGAGATCGAAGTCCCGGTCCCCCGACCGCACGGCCTCCGCCGCGCGGTCCTTCTCCCGCGAGCACGCCTCGGTGATCGCCTGGTGGCGATCGGCGTGGAGGG
>JAAXGX010000164.1:965-4344 GCA_012271165.1 Vicinamibacteraceae bacterium
TCGAGCTCCTCGGCGACCTGCACCAGGCGCCGGTGGTCGGACGACCGCGCCCCGTCGGCCAGCGAGCCCGGGACGCCGGCGGCGATCGCCCGCGCCGCGCCCCGCGACGAGGCCGCGGCCACCGCGATCGGATCGGCCCCGGCCCGCACGAGCCCGGCCATCAGGTGCCGGCTGCCGCCGAGAACAAGGCCCGCCACCCTCAGGCGGCCGGGGCCGCCGGACGTGCCCCAGGCGAGCAGCCGCGACGAGACGGCGGCCGCGACCATCCCGCGGCGGGTCCGGGCGAGCTGCAGCACACGGTCGAAGCCCTGCGCGCGCCGTCCCAGCAGGCTCCGCACGGCCCCGCGCGGCGCGCCCGGCACGACGGCGCGCTCCGGACCCGCCTCCGGCACCACCGAACGCCCCCGCATCCGGTCCAGCCACGCGCGGCCCTCCAGGCTGAGCTCGCGGCCGCCGAGGTCCCGATCGCTCGGGAGCGCCGGCGGCACCCGGCCGAGCCTCGCATCGATCTCGACGCGGCAGGCGGCCCCGTACGACCGCGCGAGCGCCGCCGCCTCAGCCGCGCACGGTCCGGACCGGAGCGCCGCCCGCCCCGGCGCGAACGCCCGCTCGTCGCCGTCGGCCCCGCGCGCGTCCTCGCGGCACCGGGCGAGGTGGCGGGCCAGCAGATCACCGGCCAGCGTCCGGAGCGGAGACTCCGCGGGGACCGCGGCGCCGCGCTTTCGGCAATCGGCGTCGCGCAGGTCGGCGCACAGGCCCACGAGGACCGGATCGCACCGCACGGTCTCGAGCGCCGCCTGCCGCAACGGCGACCGCTCTATCGAGCGCGCCATCTCGACCATCGGCCCGGAGCCGCGCGCCGCGGCCACCATCAACGACGCCTGCGTGACGTGCCCGAGGGCGACGGCCCGGGGCGTGCCAACGAAATCGGCCCGGGCGTCCCGCGCGGCCAACGCCGTGACCCCATCGCCGTCGCCATCCGCACCCTCGGGCACCGGCGGGACCGCGACCCTCGACGAGAGGCCGGCGAACTCCGGAGCGCCCCCGAGAGCGCCGTGGACCTCCCGGACCGCTTCCTTCCGGGCGGCGTCGACCTCCGCGCGGAACTGCTCGCGGGCGGCATCGACCGCGCTCTTCGGCGACCCGGCCGGCGCCACCTCGCCGTGCCCGGAACGCGAGCGGGCCTCCATCCGGTAGCCGTCTCCGAGAGTCTCGCGAACCTCCTTCAGCACGCCGTCGCGGACGCCTTCGAACTCCTCGCGGAATGCGCGCCGGCCGTCCTCCAGCTCCTCGCCGAGGCGCCGGCCGAGGGCGGCCGGGTCCCGCTCGCCCGCGAGCCGGTCGAGGCGCTCGTCGAACGCCTGGACGGCCCTTCGGACCGCGGTGTCGAAGCAGTCGACGATGTACTTGCAGACCGCCTTGTCCGGCTGATCGGCGGCGCCCGCCAGACGCCTGGCGAGGCTGTCCTCCTCGTCGTCGCGGGACCGGCGCCGGGAATCGGGATCGGCATCGGACGCCCCGGACCGCGCGTGCGGTTCCCGTTGAACCGCACCGGCCGGCCGCGCCGACCCGCCCGGGTCGTTCTCCTCCCCGCGAGAGCGCCGCGCAGCGGGGCCGTCGCCCTCGGACACCGGCGACTGCGGCTGCGCGGCCGCACGCTCCTCCGCGGCGCCGGAGAGCGCCGCCGCGCCCTTCTCCTCGCGCTGGCGATCGTCGCGCTCACGATCCGCATCGGCGTCCATCACGCCCATCCCCTACCGCCCCGCCCACGCGAACAGCACCGACACGAAGACACCGAGCACGCCGCCGACGAAGCCGCCCACGAGAGACCACCACCACAGGCCGCGGCCCACCGTGGCCGCGTCGGCCACCCACTTGCCCGCGGCCTTCTCCGCCGCGAGGACCTCGGCGTGGGCGCCGCCCACGGCGTGCAGAAACTCGTCGGCGGCCCGCACGATGTCCTGCAGCCGGGTACCAATCCGGCCGCCCGACCGCTCCGTGAGCTCCAGGCACGACTGCGCCGCCAGCGCGGTCTGGATGAGCACGTAGGCGTGGCCCTCCATCTCCTTGAGCCGGACCTCGACGGCCGCGCCCGACGCGCCGGCCGTCCGCTGCACCTGCTCGATCACGCCCCGCAACTGGCCCGCGAGCGCCTCCGCCGCTACCGACACGCGGTCGCGGTCCTGCGCGGCCTCGATGTCCGCGACGAGCCGGGCGACGTCCACGCCGGTGGCGCCGAGCTGCGCCACGATGAGATCGGCCACGGCCTTGTCGCCGACGCCGCGCAGCGCGAGCAAGTCCGCGACGATGGCGGCGGCGCGCCCGGCGTCGACGGCCGGCGCGCCCGGCTTCCCGCCCCCCCGCTCCCCGGCGGCGGCAGCGGCGGCCGCCCGCTTCCCGGGCTGCGGCCGCGGCGCGCCCGGCGCGCCGGCCGGGACCGGATCGGCGCGCTCGGGAACGCGCCGCTCGTCCTCCTCGCGGCGGCGGCTCGCGGCCTCCTCCGCCTCGGCGAGCGCCGTCGCGGCGTCGACCTCGCGGGCCGGCTCGGTCTCGAACAGGCTCATGCCGCCTCCCGGGAAACCGGACGCCGGCGACTGCCGCGGCTGCGCCACAGCCGGCGTGTGGCCGGACTCCGCCGGGTGTCCCCGAGCGAGCGGAGCAGGCCGGCGACCGTGACGGGCTCGGCGGGGCTCACCAGCAGGCCCGGGACGCCCGCCACGCGGCGCCACCCCGGCGCGGCGGGCGTGTCGGGGCTCTCCGCCCCGGCCGCCACCTCCGCCTCGTCCCACAGCGTCCGCGTGAGCCAGCCGCCGGTCCGCGGCTCGTAGCCGAGGACCGCGACCGCCTCGCGGACCGCGCGGACGCCGTCGACCCTCGCCTGGCGCACCACGAGCTGGAAGGCCGCCGCCACCGAGCGGCAGACCACGTCCCACGGGAGCGCGTCGCCCGCCTGCAGCGCGCAGGTCGCCAGCCGGTCGAGCGCCCCCGCGCAGGTCGAGGCGTGGATCGTGCTGAGCGAGCCGCCGTGGCCCGTCACCAGGGCCTGGATCACGTCCGCCGCCTCGCCGCCGCGCACCTCGCCGAGAACGATGCGGTCCGGCCTGTGCCGCAGGGTGTGGCGAACGAGATCCCGGATGCTCACGCGCGCGTTCGCGCCCGGCCCGAAGGCGCGCCCCTCGAGCCGCAGCGCGTTGGCGTGCGTCAGCTTGATCTCGATGGTGTCCTCGATCACGACGATGCGGTCCGACTCGGGGAGCAGGCCCACGCACGCGTTCAGGAGCGTGGTCTTGCCGCTGCCCGTGCCCCCCGCGATGAGGACGTTCCCGTCGCCGAGCAGCGTGTCGCGGACGGCCCGAAGGACGGGGCGGGGCAGCGAGCC
>JAAXGX010000136.1 GCA_012271165.1 Vicinamibacteraceae bacterium
GCGCAAGCCTGCGCTCCGCCTCGCGGCTGCTGAGCCGCTCGCCCTGCAACGCGATCGGCAGCGGGGTGCGGCGGCGCAGCGCCGCCACGAACGCGGTCACCCGCGCGGTTTCCCGGCCCGGGCGGCCCTCGAGGTCCAGCGGCAGGCCGACGACGATCCCATGGAGTCCGGGCTCCTCGGCAGCCAGCCGGTCGATCTCGCCGCTGACCTGCGCCACCCGCGCGGCCAGCCGGCCGGGCGCCTGCAGCGTTCGCAGCGGGGTAGCCAGGGTGCCCGAGGGGTCGCTGAGCGCCAGCCCGATGCGGCGTGCGCCCACGTCGATGCCCAGCGTGCGCATCGATTCAGGGTAGCGGCGGGTAGCGGCCCTGTCCAACGATCGACTAGAATGCGTGGCTATCATGTCTACGCGCACGCGCCTCGCCTTTCTGCTGCTGACCCTGCCGGTGGTCGCCTTCACGCTCGTCGGCGGCTATCTGGGTCAGGCCGTCGCCCGCGAAGACACCTACCGCCACCTGCGTATCTTCGAGGACGTCGTCTCGCTCATCACGGAGAACTACGTCGAGGACGCCGACCTCGAGGAAGTGATGACCGGGGCGCTCCGGGGATTGACGAGCGGACTCGATTCCGACAGCACGTACCTCTCGCCGGAGCAGGTCGCGCGGCTCGAGTCCGGCGCGCCTGCCGCGGGGGCCGGGGTCGGGGTCGAGACGACGAGCCGGTACTACACGCAGATCGTCGCCGTGCGCGACCGGTCGCCGGCCGCCCGCGCCGGACTGCAACCGGGCGACTACATTCGGGCCATCGACGACGAGCCCACACGGCGTCTGTCGAGCCTCGAGAGCGCGGAGCGGCTGAGGGGCGCAGCGGGCTCCACGGTTCGCCTGTCGCTGCTGCGGGGCAACACCTCCGAACCGTACGACGTCGAGCTCGTGCGGGAAGCGCTGCACGGCCCGAACGTGACGACACGGATGCTGGCCGACGGCGTCGGCTATCTGCGCGTGGCCGCGTTCCCGGCCGGCGCGTCCGCGGAGATCGAGCGCGCGACCCGGCAACTGGCCGCCGACGGCGCCACGCAGCTTCTGGTCGATGTCCGGAACTGTGCCGGCGGCGTATTCGACGAGGGAATCGCGGCGGCCCGGCTGTTCGTCGCGACGGGGACGCTGTTGCGCCGCGAGGAGACCGGCGGCGACCGGCAGGAGACACGGATCGAGGCGACCGCGGGCGACGGCGCCATCGACACCCCGCTCGTCCTGCTGACGAACTTCGGCACGGCGGATGCGGCCGAGCTGTTCGCAGCCGGGTTGACAACCGGCGGGGGGCGGGCCGAGTCGGTGGGCCAGCGCACGGCTGGGCGCGTGAGCGTCCAGAAGCTGGTCAGGCTGCCCGACGGCAGCGGCCTCTGGCTGTCATGGGCACGCTACCGGCACGCCTCGGGCGATCCCCTGCACCGCCGCGGCGTGGAGCCGACGATCGCCGTGAACGTGCCGCGCGTCGAGCTCGGAGAGCCGGCGCCGGCCGGCGACCCGATTCTCGAGCGGGCGCTCGAGCACCTCGGGGCGGCGTCGCCGCAGGCTGCCGGCGCCTAGTCCACTCATCCGCGGCGCACGTTCTTCGCGAATCATGCTGCATCCCTAGCTAGGATGGCGCTGGTGGCGGGCCGTGCTTGCGCGTGGGCCGGAGGCGTGATCGCCGTGGCGATCTGGATGAGTCCGCTCGTGCACGCCGGGGGCGGCGAGATCCGGTTCACCATCGGGGAGGGCCGCGTCACGCTCATCGCGAGGAACGCGCCGCTGGGGGAAGTCATCGCCGCATGGGAGCACGCCGGGAGCACCCGCTTCGTCGACGCGGGCGGTCTCGAAGCGGTGCCCGTGTCGCTGCACCTGGTCGATGTCCCGGAGGCCATGGCGCTGCGCCTCCTGCTGCGCCCGGCGGCCGGCTACGTCGCCATGGCGCGGGCGCCCTCGGCCCCGGGCGCATCGCTGTACGATCGCGTCGAGGTCCTGGCCGTGCGCGCGACGCCGTCGCGGCCGCGATCCGTCGCCGCGCCGCGGGCGTTGGCTGCGCCCGCGCCGGGCGCGGCCGGCGGCGGCGCCGAGGACGGCCGCGGCAACGGGCCGCCTGCCGAGCTGTCCGAGGCGGCGCAGATCGAGCGGCTGCAGCGGCTCCTCGGTCCGCGCGAGAGCGGCGGCGAGTCCGCCGCTGCCGCGACGGAGGCGGCGCCGCGCGCACGAGCCCCGCGCGCGACGCCCCGTCCCGGCATGCTCGTCGATTCCGAACAAGGAGATGGACGATGAAGATGGCACGTGTTTCCGGGTTCGCCGGCGTCACGGTGCTGCTGGCGGCGCTGCTGGCCGTGCAGGCCAGCTCGCAGACGGCGCCGACGCCGATCATCACGGACGTGCGCACCGACAACGCCGCGATGACGCTGACCATCAACGGCTTCAACCTGGCGGACGGGATCCCGACCGTCACGCTCGCCATGACGCCGCTGACGGTCGCCACCGGGACGGCGACGTCGGTCGTGACGAATCTCCCGCCGCTCGATCCCGGCACGTACCTGCTCGCGCTCACCCGCAGCACGGACGGCGCGGGCGCCGTCTTCTATCTGACGGTCGGCGCCGTCGGACCCCCGGGCCCCGCCGGGCCGGCGGGGCCGTTCCTGTCCGCGGCGAGCGCCTCCGGCGCGACGACGGACCCGACGTTCGTCCCGGGTGATCCCGGCGCCGGTCAGCTGACCACCCGGGACCACGCCGGCACGAGCAATACGCACCTGGGCAGCGGGGCGCTGGGCTCCGTGACCTCGGGCGAGGGGAACAGCGCCCTGGGCAGCAACGCGCTGGGCGGCCTCACGACCGGTTTCCGCAACAGCGCCTTGGGTGAGGATGCGCTCCGCGATCTCACCACCGGCCGCTTCAACAACGCGTTCGGCGCGACGAGCCTGCAGAGCCTGACGACAGGTCGCAGCAACTTCGCCCTGGGCACGGGGGCGATGTTCGCGGCGACCGACGCCTCGTTCAACGTGGCGATCGGGGGCAGCGCCCTGCGCCGCAACGTGTCGGGAGCCAACACGGTCGCCATCGGCTCGGCGGCGCTCCGCGAGAACCTGGGCACCGAAAACATCGCCATCGGCGCCAACGCGCTGCGCCGCAACGTGAACGGCTCGAACAACATCGCGATCGGGTTCGAAGCCGGCAACGACAACCTCACCGGCGACCGGAACGTCTACATCGCCAACGCCGGCGCGGACGGCGAATCGGGCGTCATCCGCATCGGGACGGAGGGCGTGCACACGACGACGGTGCTGACCGGCCGGGTCGAAGGCAACATCGTCGCGGTGTATCAGTAGGGACGGATCGCGGCCGCGCAGCGGGCTCTCTACTCGAGCGCCGCAACCGCTGCCCGCAGCTCCATCAGGTGCGCCGCCCTGATCGCCGTCGCGCCGGCCGTCATCACCGGGTCCGTGTAGACCGGCGCCGGACGCCCCGCCGCGGAGTACGCCTCGGCCAGCGCCGCCCGCAGCTCCGTCACGTGCACGCCGCGGATCGGCGTCACCCCGGGCGTCAGCGCCGGGTCGGTCCACTGGAACGGCGGCCGTCCCGCGGCCGCCCGCAGGGCGTCGATGCGTGCCCGCAGCTCCCGGAAGTGAATCGCCCTGACAGGCGTCACGCCCCGCTCGACGGGATGGTCGGTGAACGCCGTCAACGACGCCTGGTAGACCGTCACCCGGCGGCCCGCCACCGCCAGCACGCCGCGCCGCGGGCCGGCCGCGTTCGCCGCCACCGCGTAGCGCACCGTGCCCGGCCCCGTACCCATGGCGCCGCTGGTCACCGTCAGGAAAGCCGACTCGCTGGTCGCCGTCCACGTGCAGCCCGCCCCGGTCGCCACCGTCACCTGGCCCCCGCCGGCCGTCCACAGCACGTCGCGGTGCGGCGGCGTCACCGCGTACGCGCACGGGTCCGCCGTGGTCGTCGCGACCCGGAAGGTGCGCGTCGCGGCCAGGCCGCCGGGGTCGCTCGCGCTCACCGCCACCGTGTACGAGGTCTCCGGCGCGCCGGGCGCCAGGGTCAGGACGGACCCGCTCAGCGCAGCCAGGTGGCCGGACACCGGTCGCAGCGAGTAGGTCAGCGCATCGCCGTCCGGATCGTCGAAGACGCCCGCGAGGTCGAGCGTCACCGCCGCAGCGCCCGGCGCGAACCTCCGGTCGCTCGGCGGGGTCGTCACGGTCGGCGCCCGGTTGCGGTCCGCCAGAACGACGTCCACCGCATCCACCGCGTCCGGCGCCATCGCGATGCCGCTCCCCGACGCGGCGTCGACGCCCGGCGCCAGGATGTCGAGCGCGTTCGCGTTCAGCGCCTCGCGCAGGGCGGCCGGCGTGAGGTGGGCCGGGCCGCCCGCGGCCTCCACCATCAACGCCCCGATCGCCGCCGCGTGGGGCGCGGCCGCCGAGGTGCCGTAGAACGGCGAGAAGCCGGGCGTCGAGGTCGAGACCCCGTTGGCGGCCGCCACGTCCGGCTTGTTCAGCAGCCGGCCGCCGGTGGACGAGTAGTCGCCCGGCGTGATCGCCGTACCGTCGGCCTCGAAGAAGATGCGCCGCGGACCGTCGGAGCTGAACGTCTCGACCGTCGCCGCGGCATCGAAGGCGCCGCCCTCCGCCGGGACGCGGACCGCCGCGACGCCCACCGCATGCTGCGACGCCGCATGGCCGAAGGTGTTGCCGCCGGTCGCGACCCCCAGCGCGCTGCCCGCGTCCAGGCGCAGATAGCGGTCCGCCGCACCGGCGTTCTTGACGATCACGAGACGGGCTCCCGCGTACTCCCCGGCGCATGCGCCGGGGAAGTACTCGAACGGATCCTGCGTGCCGTCCTGCGTGTTGGTCGAGCTGGCGATGACGTTGTCGTTCGCCCCGACCAGGAACAGGTCGTAGTCGTTGTCCGACGCGCCGAGCGGATCGGACCACTGCAGGCTCATGTAGTACCTGCCGCTGCCCACGATGCCGTTCCCGGTCGCGCCGCGCCCGAAGTCGTGGTAGGTGGCGCCGGTATCGACCCCGTCCAGGTCCAGCGACGTCCCGGCCGCGAAGTCGCCCTCCCAGATGGCGGACGTGCGGTGCAGGAGGTTGCCGCCGTTGCCGGCCGACGAGAAGTAGTAGCAGCCCCTGGCGGTCACGGCGCTGACCGCGCGGGCGATGACGCCGTCCTGGAGGGCCGGCGCCAGCAGGTAGGCGATGTCGTCCACGATGACGTCGGCGCCGGCCGTGCAGAGGTCCTCGATGTTCTGGGCCATCTGCGCCGGGCCGCCGCCGCCGTCCGCGAAGAACAACTCGGCGCCCGGCGCGAGATCGTGGACGATTTCCATCATGGCCGTCCCTTCGCTGCCGTTGCTCCGGCCGCCGCAGGCCACGTCGAACGCGCCGCCTTCCTGCCCGGGCAGGATCGTGACGTGGGCCGGCAAGTCGCCCGTCGCCTGCTGCGCGGCGAGCGTCTCGACGCCGTCGGAGATCACGCCGACGGCGATGCCCGTGCCGTCCACGCCGTGCGTGCTGCGCGCCGCGCTCGCGCGGTGGGCGGCGTCACCCTCGCTCGTGTCGACCTTGTGGCTCGCGAACGGCGCCGCGGGGTCCGACGCGCGGGCGGCGAGCGCAGGCTGCTGCGCCCGGATGCGCGGCTGGTCCGCCGCGCGGATCCACTGCACGTCGGCGCGTTCGGCGAGCGGCTCGAGGCCGGCCAGCGGCAGCCGGGCCCGGATGGCGCGATAGCGCGGCACGCTGTTGACGACGGTGCCGCCGAGCGCTCGAATGCGCGCGAGCACCGCCGGCGTCACGTCCGCCCGGATGTCCACCAGCACCCGCACGTCGCCCGGCCCGGCGGCGGCCGGCGCGGCCCGCGTCAGGAGATCCGAGCCGATCTTGCGCTGGGCCGGCGTGCGCGTCGCCTTCGCTGCCAGCAACGCCGCGATCTGCGGTGCGCCCGGTTGCCGCGGGGCGGGGGCGGTCCCGGGGGGCGGCGGCGCGCCGCCGCCCCCCGGCGCCGGCCGGCCCTGGGCGGCGGGCGGCGCGACAGGGCGCCGGACGCCAGGGTCCTCGGGCGTGGCCGGCGGCGTGGCCGGCGGGCACCCGTCCTGCCGGACGCCGCATTCACCGTCAGCCGGCGGGACGGGCGGCTCCTGAGCGACTCGGGCTGCGCACGCGGCCACAACCGCCAGCGCACCGACCAGCACCAATCCTCGAACGCGCCGCATTTCCGTGAGTCCGTAGCCCGCCAATCGTCGCCGGGCGGTCGCGCGGTGCGCAGCGGACTGTCCGCCGTCCGCCGCAAGCGGTTGACGCGATTCGCCGGTATGGGCGATCATGATTCGGATCAACGGGCGGGGCAAACTGACTCCAACGAATAGGCGCGTAGCTCAGTTGGTTAGAGCGCCTGCTTGACATTCCCCAAGTCGGGGCGCTGAGTCTTACGAGACGCGTCACTCCACAAGTCCCCTGGAGCCAACAGAATAGGCCGTTTGTCAGGGTTATTCGTGGCTCTTCGTGCGCTTGGCGGAGAGGACGGATCCCGTCAGAAACCGTCAGAAAACGGCTCTGTCCATCAGAAACGGCTGGCACTCCGGCTGGCAGACGATACACAGTGGAGTTGACCAGGCGTGCAATCAACCGGCCGAAGGGTGTACGAGGCACTACGTAGGCACGGTGCAAGCCACCTGCCATCGAGGTGAACGAGGCTCGCGGGACGCAGCACGTCGAGGTGCTGGGTTCGGCGCGGGACGCAGGCCGCGCCGCAGCGACCCTCCCGAGGCCATCATCCGAATGGATCACCCTCCCAGTTGACCGAATGTAGGCAGATTTGCCAACATTCCGCATGAGCAGGGTCACCCGCCCGATCGGGTGGGTTGGCGGGGCGCGGAAGGCGTACGACAGGTTTCCCGCTCCGGTTCGCGACCGAGTCAGCACGGCCCTTACGATTGCCGCGGAGGGCGGCAACGCCGATATTGCCAAACCGTTGAAGGGCCTGGGCTCCGGCGTGATGGAGATCGCCGTGCGTTACCGTTCGGACGCTTGGCGGGTCGTCTATGTCACGGAGATGATGGGAAGCCTGTGGGTGATTCACGCGTTCCAGAAGAAGTCGAAAGCGGGGATCAAGAGCCCCCGAGCAGACATCGATCTGGTACGGATGCGGCTACGACGACTGAAGAGGGAGCTGCTGCCATGAACGAAAGCGACTTCGAGCTCGTCGAAGGGAGCGGGAACGTATTCCGCGATCTGGGCGACACTCAAGCAGATCTGAAACAGGCCAAGGCAATCATCGCTGCCCGAATCATCGCCATCCTGGATGAGCGCGAGCTCACGGTCCGCAAGGCCGCGGTCGCTACCGGCTTTGCCGCGGCGGATTTCTCCCGCATTCGGAACGCGAGTCTCGGGCGGTTCACGCTGGATCGACTGATGAAGATCCTCGCCGCGCTCGACGGCCGCATCAGGGTCACCGTTCACCTCGATCCGCAGGGGACCAGAGCACCAGCTGCATCGTTCCCCGGCTGACCGGGTTGATCAAAATGCGAGATCCAGGGGGTGACCGGGCGAGTACGATTCCGGGTCGCTGAATGGACCCGCGACCGCGGAACGAAACCAGGAAGATGGAGCCGCGAATGCCGTGACGGCCTGTGACTGGCCCTCGGTCGGCTGTCACAGGGGGTGTCACAGCCCCCGTCACATCATAGGCATCAGGAAACCCCCGTATTCATTGATTGAATCGCACACCCCGATCCATTGTCGGATCCATGACGGGGGTCGGGGTAAAGACGGGAGCGACCCACCGCAAAACTGACGTTTTGCGGACCCGGCAGGCGTTCCTCCGTCACACCTGCCGCGCCGGGTCGCTCCCAACGAATTTTCCTTGGCAGGAAGGCGGAACGCCGCTGGCGTGGCGTCGGCTGGCGGCTGAAGCCGCCGCCGGGTGACACGTCCAAGGACCTCCCGTGGCCGCGAAACCGGTTGCTCAAGCTCAGCGCTCACGTCGTTGGCTCCGTCCGGCCTGCCGCGGGCGACGCCCGACCTCGACGGGTGGCGCCATATCGCCGTCGCACTCGGGGCGCGTGCCGGGTAGCGCCCCGTCCCGGCTTCCCCCTCAGCTCCCGCAATCCACGCAAGCGCCCTTTCGGCCAAGCTGTCCGCGTCTGGCGCCTCGTACACCCCGCGACCACGCCACACCGCACCACCACGCTGCCACCTGCCACGCCCGGCGACCGAAGACCTCCTTCGCTCAACGATCAGGGCTCGGCCAGCGACCGATTCGACGACGTCAAGAACTTCCGGGCGAATCTGGTAGCATGTTACAGTTCGTGCCTTGGTACCGAGCACGGTCGCCTTGTGACCACGACAGGAATCATGCGGGCCAATGGGTTGATGGTGGTGTCGAAGCAGACCGCGGCAGTAGCCGTGGCACTGCTGATGGCGCTCGCTTGGGTCGGCGGCGCTCTCCAGGAGCACGACGCCGACGTGCAGTCCGCCGGTCACGCTGACTGCGACGCCTGTCACTTCCGGCACCTTTCGGTAGTCGAGACCGACGGCACGCCCGCGCCGTCCAAGCCGAATCTCGTCGCCCGCGCCGTCGCATCCACCCACCCTGAGGGCGAGCTGGGCGTGGCGCCCGGCATCCACCCTACGCGCGGCCCGCCTGCGTAGCCGTCTTGTCGCACAGCGCGCGTCGTCCCGTCGCAGGGCGGCGGGCGGGAACGTCGCGGCCCCGTCGGCCTGACGGACGCGTCCCGCGAGCCCCGTGACGGTGTCAACGCCGTTCACGGCGCACCCGGTTCGCGAGGGCCGAGGGTCCGCGGGCTGCTGGCAGGCAGGGCGCGGCTGCGGCGAACGCGAGTAGTTGCAGGCGCGACGCGGCTGCCGGGGCGGGACTCTCGCCGGGCCGACGCGCCCCGACCGGCCGGACTCATCGACTGACCTGACAACGGAGCCCTCCGGAGCGTGGCACCGCTCCGGAGGGCAATCGAACGGGCAACGACCGTCGAGACCCGCAAGAGCCTGAACAGACGTGCGCCGTCCGACGGCGGGATTCTAGTCGAGACGGCGCACGCGTGCATACGA
>JAAXGX010000093.1 GCA_012271165.1 Vicinamibacteraceae bacterium
CGGCGCGGGGCGAAGGGGTCCCCGCAAGCGAACGCCGGGGGCTTGGGGCGCAGCCCCATCTGGAAGCTGCTAGCCGAAGTGCTCGAAGCCGCCCGGGAGCGGTTCTTCCCGGCCGTTCCGGTGAAGCCGGATCTCCTGCTCGCGGGTGATGATGCCGACGGGCGTGACCGGCAGGTCGCCGACCAGCCGCCGCACGTGCCGCAGGCGGCCGCGGAACGCCGGCGGCGCGGTGAAGGCGAGCTCGTAGTCCTCGCCGGACTGCAACGCCGTAGCCACCGGATCGAGGCCGTCCGCGTCGAGCCAGGCCCGCGCCTCCGGATGGATCGGCAGTGCATCGGCCTCGATCCGCGCGCCGGCGCCGCTGGCCGCGGCGATCTGCCGCACCGCATCGGCAAGTCCGTCGCTCAGGTCGATGCACGCGTGCGCGGCGCGGTTGCGGCCGAGCGCCACGCCGAGCCGGACGCGGGGCTCGGGGCGCCGATAGCGCAGCCTGCAGTCGTCCGGCTCGCGCGCGGCGCGGTGCGGTCCGGCGCGCAGCGAGGCGAGCCCGACGGCCGCTCCCCCGAGGCGGCCGCTCACGTACAGGATGTCGCCCGGGCGCGCGCCGCCGCGCGTCAGGACGCGCCGTCGCGCGACGTTGCCGATGGCGGTCATCCCGATGACGAGCGGGCCGGGAGACGCGGCGATGTTGCCGCCGATCAGCGCGGTGCGGTGACGCGCGGCCAGCGCGAGGAGCGACTGCAGCATGGCGTCGACATCGCACACGGGACAGGCGGCGGGGAGGGCGAGCGAGAGCAGCGCATGGCACGGCATCGCGCCCATGGCGGCCAGGTCGCTCAGGTTGACGGCCAGCGCCTTGTGGCCGGCGTCGGCGGGCGAGCAGAAGGCCCGCTCGAAGTGGATGCCCTCGATCAGCGCATCCGTCGTGGCGACGGTCAGCCTGCCGCGCTCCGGCTCGACGACCGCGGCGTCGTCCCCGATGCCGACCACGACCGCCGGCGGTGCCGGCGGCGCCGCGGCCTCGATGCGGGCGATCAGGGCGTGTTCACCGAGGTCGGCAACCGTCTGGCGGGAGGGTTCGCTAGGCCGTTCCACGGCGCAGACTCCTAGCGGGCGTAGTCTATGGCGCGCGTCTCGCGGATGACCGTGACCTTGATCTGACCCGGGTACTCCAGCTCGTTCTCGACCCGCTTCGCGATGTCCTTCGACAGCCAGACCGCTTCCTCGTCGGAGATCTCCTCGCTCTCGACCATGATGCGGATCTCGCGGCCGGCCTGGAGCGCGAACGCCTTGCTGACGCCCTTGAACGAGTCCGCGATTCCCTCGAGCTGCTCGAGGCGCTTGATGTACGACTCGAGGATGTCCCGGCGCGCCCCGGGCCGCGCGGCCGAGATCGCGTCCGCGGCCTGCACGATCATCGCCTCGAGAGACGGCCAGTCGATATCCATGTGATGGGCCGCCATGGCGTCGACCACCGCATCGCTCTCGCCGTGCTGCCTGAGGAACTCGATGCCGATCTGCAGGTGCGTGCCCTCGATCTCGCGATCCATCGCCTTGCCGATGTCATGCAGGAACGCGGCCCGGATCGAGACATGCGCGTCGAGGCCCACCTCGCGGGCCATCACGCCGGCCAGGTACGCGACCTCCTTGGAGTGCGCCAGCATGTTCTGACCGTAGCTGGTCCGGTACTTGAGACGCCCCATCATCCGGTAGATTTCCGAATGCATGTCATGCAGCCCGAGCTCGAAGCCCGCCGCTTCGCCCTCCTTCAGCGTCGCTTCGTCGACCTCGGCCTTGACCTTCCCTACGACCTCCTCGATGCGCGCCGGGTGGATGCGGCCGTCGGCAACCAGCTGCTCGATCGCCTGCTTGGCGATCGCTCGCCGGTAGGAATCGAAGCTGGAGAGGATGATCGCGCCGGGCGTGTCGTCGACAATCAGCTCGACGCCCGTCGCCGTCTCGAGGGCGCGGATGTTCCGTCCTTCGCGTCCGATGATGCGCCCCTTGAGATCGTCGCTCGGCAGGTCGACGACCGAGACGGTCGTCTCGATGGTCTGCTCCGCGGCGCTGCGCTGGATCGCCTGGGTGATGATGTGCTTCGCCTTCTTCTCGGCGTTCTCGCGCGCCTCGTGCTCGAGACGCTTGACCAGGTTCGCCGCGTCGCGCCGCGCGTCGGACTCGATCTGTCGTATCAGGACATCCTTCGCCTCGTCGGCGGTCATGCCCGACACGCGCTGCAGCTCCCGCTGGTGGTCGGCTGCGAGCTGATCGCAGCGCTCGACCTGGGCGGCGACCTCCTGCTCCTGTTGCCGGATGGTCTCCTCCCGCGCACCGAGCTCGTGCTCGCGCCTGTCGACCTCCGCGGTGCGGTCGGCGAGCGCGCGCGTCTGGCCGGCAACGGTGTTCTCGAGGTTGGCGACCTCGTCCTCCCGCTTCCGCGCCTGCTGCTCGGCGTCGCGCAGGAGCCGGTGCGCTTCCTCCTTGGCGGCGAGGACGCGCTCCTTCTGTTGCGCTTCGGCGTCGCGCTGCGCGTCGCCCAGGATGCGCGCGGCGTCCTGCCGGGCGCGGCCGACGGTTTCGGCGGCTATTCGCTTGCGGGATGCGATCCAGACGAAGAAGACCGCAGCGCCCGTCAGGAGGGCGAGGAGGACAGGAGCGACGGTTGACAGGAACTGGCCCATGCGCGTCGTCCCGACGGACTCACGGCCAGTCCCGCTCCAGGCGTACGGCGCCGCGGCCCGGCATCAGCCACTGCCCGACATCGCCTGCCGCGAATATTGAAGAGCCCCGCGTTGCCGTGTGGGGGGGTCGTATGAACCTGCCTGGGCAGGGTGGAGCTGCTACGGAACCGTTGCTTCAGGCTTCCTCACTCGAAGGCGTGCACACCGCACGGCATCGCAGCTCTCTTGGACGCAACGTTGGCTCAAACGAGCCCCCGGACCATCACGCACAAAGCAGGGTAGTCCAAATTCAATGGCCGGCGGCGTCAGCCGCCAGCACCGCACTAGCCGTTCTCCGTCTATCGCTCATCTTAGAACGAACACCGACCCGTGGCAAGGCGGGAAGGCGCGCCCAGCGCGCCTCGGCGGGAACGGCGCGGGGCGCAGGGGTCCCCGCAAGTGGACGCCGGGGGTCCGGGGCGCAGCCCCGTCTGATGGCAGCGCCGGCGCAGCCGGCGCAAGGCGCGCACCGCGCGCCTCGGCGGGAACGGCGCGGGGCAATGGGGTCCCCGCAAGTGGACGCCGGGGGTTCGGGGCGCAGCCCCGTCTGATTGAAGCTACGACTGCTCGAGCGCTTCGTCGACCAGTTGCTCGAGCTCGAGCGCCAGCCGCTGCGCGTCCATCTCCCTGTCCTCCTGGGCCGCCAGCGTCTTGAAATGCTCGTCCGCGATGTTCAGCGCGGCCAGCACCGCGACGCGCACGGAATCGCCGCCGTGGACCTGCTCGGCGGCCGCCTGCATCTTGCGGTCGAGATACCGCGCGAGCTTCAGGACGTAGACATGGTCCAACTCGCTCCGGATGGGGTACTGCTGGCCGAAGATTTCTACGTTCACCACGCCGGTCGGCGTATCGTCCACGAGTCGGATTCCTGACGTTGGCTAGCGGTCCGCAGTCAGCGTGTCGGGGTCCGGGCGGCGCGCGCGGGGCTGCGTGGTGCAGGGCCCGGGCGGGGCGCCCGGCGGGCGAAACGCGACGAGCCGACATCGCGGCCTGCCAGACCCCGCCGAACGCTGGTCGGCTGCTGCACCCCGCGGGGTGCAGTGCGCGCCGGATGCCGCGAAGTCCTGCCGCGGGCTGCTAGATGTCGATCGCTTCGAGCTGCTCGAGCAGCTCCTGGACACGCGAGCGAACCTGCTCCCGCTCGGCCAGCACCGTCGAGAGCTCGGCGGAGGTCGCCTCGGCAGAGCTCAACCGCGTGCGCAGCTCCTCGTTCTCGAGCCGCAACTGCTCGTTCTCCTCGCCCGCCTGGGCGAGCTCGGCCCGGTTCTGCTCGGTCAGGGCGATGAGCCCCTTCACCTTGCCGACCAGGCGTTCGATCTGGTCGACCTGATCGCCGCCGAGCGCCGGACCCGGGTCCGGCGCCGGGACCGCCGCCGACTCGTCGAGCTGTTCCTCCATGACCTGCTCTTCCACGACCTGCTCCTCTGCCATCGCTCCCACTCCCTTGCTGTCGCGGCGGCTTCAAGAAGGGGCTGCGCCCCAAGCCCCCGGCGTCCGCTTGCGGGGTCCCTTTCGCCCCGCGCCGCTCTCGGTGCGACGCCGGGATTCACCACGGACTGCTAGCGGAGCTGCGCATCGTGCTCCGCCGTCAAACGCGCCAAGATGACGCGCATCGCCTGCTCTACCTCGGTGTCCGTCAACGTTCGATCGGGTGCTCGAAATGTCAGGCGGAAGGCCAAGCTGACGCGGCCCTGCGGAACGCCCTTTCCGGCGTACCGGTCGAACTGGCGCACCTGCCGCAGCGCCTCGGGCGCCGCCGAACGAATCGTGCCACGAACCGTGGCTGCGGGCAAGGCGGCATCGACGGCGACCGCCAGGTCGCGGACGATGGAGGGGTAGCGCGGGAGCGGGGCCGCGGCCATCCGGCGGCGGTCGGTCGCCGCGCGGGCAATCAGGTCGAGGTCCAGCTCCGCCACGTAGACGGCCTCGTCGCCCGCCGGCAGCCCGCGGGCTGCCGCAATCCCGGGTGCGAGCTGGCCGGCGTAGCCGAGGGTCAAGGCGGTTGCCGTGTCCGGTGCCGCGGCCCGGACCACGGCCGTGCGGCCCGCGACGAGCGGGCCGGGCGCTGGCGCGGCGGGCGCTTCGAACACTGCCGCTACCCCCAGCGCATCGCACACGCGGCCGACGATGCCGGTGACGTCGAAGACGTCGATTGGGGGCGCCTGCCCGCCCCAGCGCGTGCTGTTGCTCCAGTGTTCGGGACTGCTCGCGCCCGTAAGCGCGACGGCGAATCCGGGTGTCTCGCCCCGGGCGGCCGTGAAGCGGTGGCCGATCTCGAACAGGCGAATGTCGTGGTGCTCGCGCCGGCGATTGTAGACGAGCGCATCGACCAGGCCCGGGATCAGCGAGGGCCGGAGAACGGCGGACGTCTCGGCCAGCGGATTGGCGATGCGGACGAGATCGTCGGAGCCGTCGACGAACGGCGCCGCGGCGGCCTCCTCGATGAACCCGTAGGTGATCGCCTCGCTGCAGCCGCTCGCGGTGAGCACGCGGCGCAGCAGCCGCCGCCGGGCGAGTGCGCCGCTCGGCGGCGCGGGCGGCTGCACCGCAGCGGGGAATGTTGCCGGCAGGCGGTCGTAGCCGTGGTGCCGGGCCACCTCCTCGATGAGGTCGATCTCGCGGCCGACGTCGACCCGGTGCGCCGGCACGGTGACCCGCCACGCGCTGCCGCCGTCCCCGGCCGGCAGCGGGTCGGCGTCGAAGCCCAGCCGCTCGAGCGTGGCCGCAACGAACCCGGCCTCTACGTCGACGCCGAGCACCTGCCGGATGCGGGCATGGCGCAACGTCACGGCGGCTGCCGTCCGCGGGATGGGGTAGCGGTCGACGACGGCGCCGCGCGGCGTGCCGGCGCCGATGTCGCGCAGCAGCGCCTGCACGCGCAGCAGCGCCCGCACCGGCGCCTCGATGTCGGCGCCGCGCTCGAACCGGTAGGAGGCGTCGGTCGACAGCGCCAGCCGCTTGCTCGTGCGGCGCACCGAGAGCGGATCGAACCAGGCGCTCTCGAGGGCTACCCGCTTCGTCGAGCCGGTCACCTCCGAGTCGGCGCCGCCCATGACGCCGGCCACGGCCTGAGCGTGCCCGGCGTCGGCGATGACGAGCGTGCCGGCGGGCAGCGCGCGCTCGACGCCGTCCAGCGTGCGCACCGTCTCCGCCGGGCGGGCCAGCCGCACGCGCAGCTCCCCGCCCTCGAGCCGGTCGAGGTCGAAGGCGTGCAGCGGGTGGCCGAGCTCGAGCATCGCGTAGTTCGTCACGTCGACGATGTTGTTGATCGGACGCACGCCGGCGGCCTCGAGCCGGGCGGCCATCCAGCCGGGCGACGCGGCCACGGTGACGTCCGCGACGGCGGCGGCGTAACGCGGGCACAAGCCGCGCGCATCGTCCTCGATGGTGACCGGCAGCGGCTGCTCGCCCGGGACCGCGGCGGCCAGCGTCGGCCCGGTCAGGGGACGGGCGTAGATGGTCGCCACCTCCCGGGCTATCCCGACCATGCTGAGGCAGTCCGGGCGGTTGGTCGTGATCTCGAGGTCGAGCACCGCGTCCGCCGGCGCGGCCGGCCGATCCGGCACGGAGGGAGCCGGATCGATCGCCGACACCTCGAACCCGTGCCGGGTGAGCGCATCGGCGAGCTCCTCGACGCTCGCCTCCACGGGCACCAGCTCGCGCAGCCACGAGACGAGGATTCTCACAGGGGGAACTGCTCCAGCAGCCGCAGGTCGTTGTCGTAGAACGCGCGGATGTCCTCGACGCGGTACTTGAGAATCGCGATGCGGTCGATGCCCACGCCGAACGCCCAGCCGGTCAGCCGCTCGGGGTCGTAGCCGACGGCTTCGAGCACGGCCGGATGCACCATGCCGCTGCCCAGAATCTCCAGCCAGCCGGTCCGCTTGCAGACCGCGCAGCCGTCGCGGCAGAAGACGCAGCTGATGAACACCTCCGCGCTCGGCTCCGTGTACGGAAAGAAGCTCGGGCGGAACATGACCCGCGTGTCGGGCTCGAAGAGCTGCCGCAGGAAGGACTCGAGCGTGCCCTTCAGGTCGGCCATGGTCACGTTCTCGCCGACCAGCAGCCCCTCGACCTGCTGGAACATCGGCGAGTGGGTCAGGTCCGGGGTGTCGCGCCGGTATACGAGGCCGGGCGCGATGATCCGCACCGGCGGCTCGTGCGTCTCCATGTAGCGGATCTGCATGCCGGAGGTGTGCGTGCGCAGCAGGGTGCCGGGCGGGCCGGCCGGCGTCCGCAGCGGCGACTCGAGGTACAGGGTGTCCTGCATGTCGCGCGCCGGATGCTCCGGCGGCATGTTGAGCGCTTCGAAGTTGTGGTAGTCGTCCTCGACCTCCGGGCCCTCGACGATCTCGAAGCCGAGCCCGGTGAAGATTGCCTCGATCTCCTCGCGGACGACGGTCAGCGGGTGGCGGTTGCCGATGCGGACGTCGCGCCCGGGAAGCGTGACGTCGACCGGCTCGCTGCGCCCGGCCGCGTCGCCGGGGCGCGCGGACCGGCCGGGCTGCTGCCGGCCGGCCGGCGTCGGCGCCGCCGCCACGGCGCCGCTCCGCTCGACCAGCGCCCGCTCGATCTCCCG
Organism: Vicinamibacteraceae bacterium; assembly: GCA_012271165.1. GTDB lineage: Bacteria > Acidobacteriota > Vicinamibacteria > Vicinamibacterales > UBA8438 > JAAXGX01. Next base: position 7,300 of record JAAXGX010000093.1, read on the forward strand.
CTTGAGCGCGTTGGCCTGCTGTCCGAGGTCGCGGCGAGCCTCGGGCGGCGCCTGGGCCACCGACTTGAGCAGCGCCGTGACGGCGCCGCGCTTGCGGCCCAGGTACCGATTCCGAACCTCCTGGATCTGTTCGGGGGAGGCCGCCTGCCCGAGCTCGGCCAGGAACGCGGCCCGCACCTCGCCGACGGCGGGAGCCTCGGGCACCAGGGCTTCTAGCCCGCGGGGGCGGCCGCCGCGGCGCGCGCGTCCCGGGCGCGCCCCACCAGGTGCGTGAAGGCTTCGGGGTCGCGCACGGCCAGGTCGGCCAGGGTCTTCCGGTCGAGGACGACGCCGGCGAGCTTCAGGCCGTTCATGAACTGGCTGTAGCTCAGATCGTGCAGGCGCGCGGCGGCGTTGATCCGGATCACCCAGAGGCGGCGGAAATCACGCTTCTTGCGGCGGCGGCCGACGAAGGCGTAGCTCAGCGACGTGTCGACCGCTTCCTTGGCGGCACGGTACAGCTTGCTCTTGGTCTGATAGAAGCCCTTGGCTCTGGCCAGCAGGCGCCGCCGCTTGGCGCGCCGGAGGCTTCCGCGTTTCACTCGGGGCATGTCTCGCTTCCCTTACCGGACCGGGTCCGGCCTCACTTGTACGGAATCATCCGCTTCAGCCGCGGCGTGTCCGCGTCGGCCACCATCGTCGTGCCGCGCAGGCCGCGCCGCCGCTTGGCGGTCTTGCTGGTCAGGATGTGCTGCTTGAACGCCTTGCTGCGCCGGAGCTTGCCGGTCCCGGTCGCGCCGAACCGCTTCGCGGCTCCCCGGTGCGTCTTCAATTTCGGCATCTCGCTACCTTCACGCCTTCCGCGCCCGGCCCCGCTAGTGCCGCTTCCGCTGGACGGTCTTGCTGGCCAGAATGGTGTGCATCTGGTTGCCTTCCATGCGCGGCATGGTTTCCTGGGTGGCCACCTCCACCAGCTCTTCCACGAGCCGGTCGAGGATGTGCCGCCCGAACTCCGGATGGGCCATTTCCCGGCCGCGAAAGAAGATGGTCGCCTTGACCTTGTCGCCGTGGGCGAGGAAGCGCTCCACGTGCTTCTTCTTGAACTGGTAGTCGTGCTCGTCGACCTTCGGCCGGAACTTGATCTCCTTGATCTCGATCGTCTTCTGATGCTTCTTCGCCTGCCGGGTCCGCTTCTGCTCCTGATACTGGTAGCGCCCGTAGTCGGTGATGCGGCAGACGGGCGGCTGGGCCGTGGGCGAGACCTCCACGAGGTCGAGGCCCTTGCTGCGGGCGATCGCCAGGGCCTGCTGCGGGGCCATCACGCCGAGCTGCTCGCCCCCGTCGTCGATCACCCGGATCTCTCTCACGCGAATGCGTTCGTTGATGCGGGTGCGGTTCGCACGAAAGTCCCGGCGCGGTCCTCTTCCGAAAGCGATAGCGATCTCCCTTCTGGTTGATTCTACTCCGGCGCCGATCGCTTCCGCCGCACTTCCTCCAGTGCCGCGCGGGCGAACGCGGAGACATCCTGCGCGCCCTGGTTCCCGCCGCCGCGGGTCCTGACCGCCACGGTGCCGTCGGCCACCTCGCGGTCGCCGACGACCAGCATGTAGGGTACCTTCTGCAGCTGCGCCTCGCGAATCTTATACCCGATCTTCTCCTGGCGGGCGTCCAGCTCGACCCGCAGGCCGACCTCGGTCAGTTGCCGCTGCACCGCGGCCGCCTGCTCGGCATGGCGATCCGCAATCGGGATCACCGTGGCCTGCACCGGCGCGAGCCACAGCGGAAACGCCCCGGCATAGTGCTCGATCAGCAACGCGATGAAGCGCTCGAAGCTGCCGTAGATGGCGCGGTGAATCAGGACGGGCATGTGCTCGGCGTTGTCTGCGCCGATGTACTTCAGGCCGAAGCGCTGCGGCATCTGGTAGTCGAGCTGGATCGTGGCGCACTGCCAGCGCCGCCCCAGCGCATCCGTCACGTGCACGTCGATCTTCGGCCCGTAGAAGCTCCCGTCGCCTTCGGAAACGGCATACGGCTCGCCGGTCGCCTCGATCGCGCCCCTGAGCTGGGACTCCGCGTGGTCCCATGTCTCGACGCTGCCCAGATGGTCCTCCGGACGCGTCGACAGCTCGATGCCGTAGTCGAGCCCGAAGTCCCGGTAGACCCGATCGACGAGCCGCAGCAGACGCTCGACCTCGGCGCCGATTTGCTCCTCGGTGATGAAGCAGTGCGCGTCGTCCTGGGAGAACTGGCGGACCCGCGTCAGGCCCGACAGCACCCCCGAGGCCTCGTTGCGGTGCAGCACGCCCTGATCGGCGTAGCGCAGCGGCAGATCGCGGTAGCTCCGCACCTCGCTCGCGAAGAGGAGCATGTGGCCGGGGCAGTTCATGGCCTTGAGGCCGGACGCCTCGCCATCCGAGTCGACCAGGAACATGTTCTCGCGGTAGTGCTCCCAGTGGCCCGAGGTCTCCCAGAGCGTCTTGTTGAAGACGAGCGGGGTTCTGACCTCCTGATAGCCCTCGCCCGCGATCGCGTCGCGCATGTAGTCGGCCAGCAGGCGGTAGAGCGTGGCGCCCTTCGCCTGCCAGAACGGCGCTCCCGGGGCGACGGGGTGGAACATGAACAGGCCCAGCTCGCGGCCGACCTTGCGGTGGTCCCGCTTTCTGGCTTCCGCGAGCTTCGTCAGGTGCGCGCCGAGCTCGGACGCCTTGAAGAAGGCCGTGCCGTAGATCCGCTGCATCGGCTGATTGCGCGCATCGCCCTTCCAGTACGCGTTCGAGCTGCTGAGCACCTTGAACGCCTTGAGCCGTCCGGTGGACGGCACGTGCGGCCCGGTGCAGAAGTCGATGAAGGCGTCCTCGATGGTGTAGCACGAGACGACCGGCCCGCCCTTCTCCTCGATGAGCTGGACCTTGAGCGGCTCGCCCCGGTCGCGGAAGTACGCCTTGGCGTCCTCCTTGGGCATCATCTTGCGCTCGTAGCGCAGGTTCTGCGCGGCGATCTCGGCCATCTTCCGCTCGATTGCCTCGAGATCGTCCGGCACGAACGGGCGGTCGACGACGAAGTCGTAGAAGAACCCGTCGTCGATCGGCGGCCCGATGCCGCACTGGGCCTCCGGAAAGAGCGCCGTCACGGCCGCAGCGAGCAGATGCGCCGTGCTGTGGCGGTAGAGCTCGAGCGCCTCGGCCGCGTCGGGGGTCACGAACCGCACCGTCGCGTCGCCCTCGAGACTGTGCGACAGGTCGACCATCCGCCCGTCGACGACCGCGGCCAGGGCCTGCTTCGCCAGGCGCGGCGAGATGCCGGCCGCCACGGAGGAGACGACCGCGCCGGCCGGCACGCGTCGCGTGGACCCATCCGGCAACGTAACGGTAACTTGGCTCATGCGATGGTTCGGATTGAGGCAGGCGTGGTAGGCACGGGCGGACTTGAACCGCCGACCTCCTGCATGTCAAGCAGGCGCTCTAACCAACTGAGCTACGCGCCTATGATTTAGAATCAACAACTTGCGGAGATTCTCCAGATTCTGCCAGCCGCGTCTGCCAGCCGAATCGCCGCGAAGGGTCACGGGCTGCGGCACCTGGGGAGTGCCTTGCCGCCGACCGATCTCCCCTGCGCGTCGTAGACTGCTCATCTGATCCCGCCAATACTCACCCATAGCGGCGAACGGCGTCAACCGACGCGGCGGGGAAACTCCGCCTCGGCGCCGGTCGCCTCGTCCGATGCGCCTGGACCGTCCACGGCGCGCAGCTTGCGGATTGCGTCTCTCTGCTTGGCGAGCGTCGGCGCGGCGTAGATCCGCGTCGTTTCGGCATCGGTGTGCCCGTACAGATCTCGAATGTCCGCGAGATCGGCACCGGCATGTCGAAGCCAAGTCGCGAACGAGTGGCGAATCTGATATACGGTGAACGGCTCGCGGTTCGCTTTCCGCGCCGCCGCGCGGATGGCCTTGTTCGCGCTCGGGCAGGACCACGGACCGAAGGCGTCCGCGGCGATGAACGCGCGAGCGGCCGACACGGCCTCGTCAACCAGGGGCACTGCGGCCTGCCGCCCACCCTTCCCGCGCGGCACGTCGACGTACGGGATCGCCTCGTCGAGATGGAAGTCGGTTCGGGTCAAGCGCCCCATCTGCGACGGTCGCATGCCCGTCCAGTGCATCATCTGAAGCCGCGCCGCCGTCTTCGATCCGGGCGTCACGTGTGCGAGGACGGCGTCGAGGTGGCTGCGTCGCACCCACCGGGGCTTCGGCGGCGCGGGCCGGAATCGCACGAGATCGATCAGGTCGACCGCGGCCCGCCGCCCGTAGAGGAGCCGCACCAGATGGATGAGCGCGTGCCGCCGGTGATTGCAGCTCGATGCGGCGTGTGTCCGCCGCCGGTCGTGCATCTGGGCGTTCAAGGCCGCGATATGCGAAGGCAGCGCGAGCGTGCGCAGGTGGCCGAACCGAGGAAGCCACATGGAGAGATCGCGGCGCCGGTCGTCGAAGGTGGCGAGCAACGTGCTCTTGACTTGGTCGAGGTATCGTCCGGCGTCGTGCGCCAGCGTAAGCCGCTCGCCGGCCGGCAGCGTTCTCAGGCTCGCGCGCAGCTCGTCCCGCCGCGCCCGGATGGTCTTGAGCGGCGTTCCGGGCGGGAAACGCAGCTCGCGCTGGATGCCGTTGACCTTGACGGTGGCGGCGAGTCCGTGCCGGTCCTTGTAGATGCCCTCGGCGACGCGGACGCGGCGGCGTTGCTGACCGGCGGTCTTGGCCTTCGGTTGCCGTGACGTGGCGCCCTGCGCGGCACGCCGTTTCGGCCGAGGCGCGGGGGCCGCGGCAGTCTCGGTGGCGGCGGGCTCGTCGACGCTGCGTGGGGTCGGGCTCATCGGGGTCTCCTACGCGAAGGTGCGGCCAGTCCACTTGACCTCACCGATCATGGGTGCGTCGGGGGGCCACGGCCGCGGCGGCCAGGTCTGCTGGTCGGGGTTGTCGCTGACGAGCTGCCAGGCGCCGGCGTGGTCCTTGCCGGCGCGCTTGACGATCAGGCCGTCCTCGGTCCGAACGACGTAGATGCGGCCTTCGCGCCGCCGCTGGCGGGCGAGGTTGACGAGGATCGAGGCGCCGTCGACAAGCGTGGGCTCCATCGAGTCGCCCATGACCCGGAGGACGCGGCAGTCGTGCGCGTTGAGGCCGTGCTTGCGGAGCCAGTCCCTTCGGAACTTGAGCCCGCCGGTGATGCGTTCGTCGTCGACGACGGCGCCGCTGCCGGCGGCGGGTGCGATGTGAGCGACGCCGATGAAGTCGCCGTCGTCGGTGATCCCGGCCTGGGCCTGCTGGTCTTCGAGGTCGCGGACGCGGGCGTTGGCGGCGGTCAGCCGGCGGGCGAGCTGGTGCGGGGGCGTGGGGTCGTCGGCGAGTCCGAAGAGGTAGTCGACCGAGACGCCGAGCGCCTGGGCGGCGCTGGTCAGCCTGGGGTTGGTGAGGCCGCAGCGGCCCTGCTCGACCTGCGAGATCAGGTGCTTCGAGCTGCCGGTGCGGTTGCCGAGCTGCTCCTGCGACAGCCCCTGCCGGGTCCGCACCAGGCGCAGGCGCTTGGCGAGCAGTGTCATGGGGGACAGTGTAGCAATAATAATTTATTGCGTAAAGGGACTCTCCATCTAGCGCCCTCGAACACCGTTTCAGGCCCATCTTCTGGGTTGAAACGGGACCGGCGGCCCGCCGGTCCGCGTGAGGGGTTCTGCTGGTTTCTGTCCGAAGAACTGCCTGACGACAATAACTGGTGTGGGAGCTGTGGAGCCCGCCGCAGCGGGATCCAAGGGGCTGTGGGCGCCCGTCGGGCGTCCATGGCCCCGTCAGCTTCCACGCCGCCGGCTCATCGGGGGGCGCGGGCGGATCCCGGCGGACTGCGGTGGACGGGATCGGACTGACCCGTTGACAAGAGATAGTCTCTTTTCATAGATTCCCAGAAAACCCATGGTGTCGCCAGCGATCCGGTCGGTCCGGGGCCGTCTGGCCGGGCTCGGGCTGAGCCAGCACGACCTTGCCGCGGTGCTGGAGATCTGCCAGAGCACGTTGAACCACATCCTGACGGGACGCCGTCCGGCACCGGAGGGATTCGAGGGGCGGGCGATGCGGGCGCTCGACTTCCTGGAGCGCGTCGAGCTGGCCGCGGCCGAGGCGCGGTCGAAGGCGATCGCCGAGATGGGCGGCGCCGCGCGCAACGCGGCGGGCGACGACCCGATCGACGTAGAGAGGCTGCCGGCCGTGCTGTTCCTGGAGGAGCTGGCGGCGCTGCTGCGCTGCTCGCGGGCGACGCTGGAACGCCGGGTCAAGGCGCGGGTCTTTCCCGTGTCGCCCATCCAGGGCGTCGACAGCCGGCCGCGGTGGAGCAAGGTGGCGGTGATGCAGTGGCTCGCCCTGGGCGGCCCGAGCGATGCGCCCATGGGGCGGCGGCAGAGGAGGACGGCATGAGGGATCTAGGTGTCGGCGGAGCGGGCGCGGTGCCGGTGTCGGTCGTGGTGCGCCGGGCCGCGAGGCGCGTGGCCGCGGCGTGGCGCGAGGTGGTCGATCCGGCGACGGGCGGTGCGCTGTTCATCTGCCCGAGGTGCTGGCCGGAGGCGGGCGCGTACTGGCGGGCGCGGCCGAACGCGAAGGTGCGGGTCCTCGCCGCCCGGCCGGAGTGGGCGCAGTGCGCTGTGTGCGACCCGGAGCGGTCGTGCTGAGGCGCGAGCGCCGTATTCGGGTCTGTGATGGCGAAGGAGCACGGATGGGACGGCGAACTGCGACGGACGTTGCCGAGCGCGCCGGCAGGGGCGGGCAGGTAGCCATGCCGGCGCAGCGGGTGCTGCACGCGCGGCTGGGCCATTCGACGAAGGTGTCGAGGCTGTCGGACCTGGCGTTCCGGGTGTGGACGACCTACGTGCTGGCGGCGGACGACTTCGGGGTGATGCGGGCCGACGCGGTGGCGTTCCAGGCGGCGCACGACGGGCTGCGCGAGCGTCCGGCCGAGGAGGTCGCGGCAGCCGTCGTGCGGCTGGTCGAGGTGGGCCTGGTCGAGGCGTTCGAGCACGAGGGCGTGCGGTTCCTGTACCAAGCGGACTGGCAGGACTTCCAGCGGGTGCGGTTCCCTGGCCGGACGCCGCATCCGCTGCCGGCCGAGGCGATGGTGAGCGGGAGGACGCTGCACCTGTGGTCGGCGCATCCGGGCGGCTCGCGGCTACCGGCGGCGAAGGGACCGTTCGCCGCTTCCGAACCACTTCAGAAGTTCTTCGGAAGTAGTTCCGCACTACTTCGGAACAACTTCCGCACTACTTCCGAAGTAGTTCCGCACCAACAATTCCGGGCCGATTCCGGGTCCGGAGACGTCCAGAACCGTCCGGAGAGGCACTTCCGCACTACTTCGGAAGCCCGCGCGCGCGGTACGGATCTCAGATCTTCAAGAAGTACTAAATCAAGTACTCCCCGTGAAACAGGGGGAGGGGGTCTGGGGGAGGGGGCGGCCGGCCGCCCAACGACGGACGCGGCGTCGCGGGCGGCAGCGTTCGTCGAGCGGTACCGGGCGGAGCTGTATCCGCGGTACCGAGGCGTCGCGTATGCGCCGACGCGTGCGGTCGAGGCGTCGGACGCCGATGCGGCCGAGCGGCTGTGCCAGGCGTGGGACGACGCGGAGCTGGACCGGCTCGTCGAGCGGTTCCTGACCATCGAGGGCGACCGGTTCCTGGAGGGGCGGACGCGGACGCTGTCGATGCTGCTGTCGCGCGCGCCGGCGCTGGCCGAGCAGCTTCGGGGTCCGAAGGACACACGGCGTGACGGGGCGGCGCGGTCGACGGAGCCGCGCGAGGCGTACGACGCGGTGATCGAGCGGGCGAAGCGATGACGACCGAGTGCGAGCGGTGCNNCTTCGGCGCCGTCGGTGCCGCGGGAGTTCCGGGAGGCGCGATGGTCGACGTGGCAGCCGACGGCGGAGAACCGGCACGCGCTGGAAGCGGCGCACGCGTTCCTGCGCGCGGGGGAGGACGGCCGGGACCTGCTGCTGTGCGGCCCCGTCGGGACGGGCAAGACGCGGCTCGCGTGCACGGTGCTGAACGAGTCGTGGCGGTCGGGGGAGCGGTCGATGGCGTTCGCTCGGGTGCCGCTGCTGCTCTACCGGCTCCGGCCGCAGGCCGTGCTGGAGACCTCGGAGACGTTCGACCGGCTGGTGGCGGCGACGCTGGTGGTGCTCGACGACCTGGGGTCGGAGCGGGACGCGGCGACCGACTACACGCGGCGGACGCTACTGATGCTCTACGAGGCGCGGCACGACGCGGGACGGCGGACGGTGTGGACGTCGAACAAGCGGCCGAGCGAGATCGCGGCGTTCATGGGGGACGACCGGCTTTCGAGCCGGATCGTGGGCCGGTGCGAGGTGGTCGGGCTGGAAGGGCGGGACTGGCGGCTCTCGGACCGGAACCTGCCAGCGCCGGACCGGCGCGCGGACATGGGACCGGCCCTGGCCGGTGCGCGAGTGGAGGGGCTCAGGCGATGAGCCGCATGCCTGACCGGGACCCAGAGGTGCGGGACGAAGGGCGTGACCGGCGGCCTGATGACCGCGGGCGGAGCGGTCATCGTCGCGAGTACGACGCGGAGAAGCCGCGGCGTTCGTTCGACGAGCGTCTCGACGGGCTGGTGCGCGACCTGGGGGCGTTCCGGGCGGTGGCGCTCAAGGATCTGGTCGAGCGGCAGTTCGACGGGCACCCGTTCGCGGCGCGCCGGGGACTGGCGCGGGCGGAGCGGCGCGGGTGGGTCGAGCGGCGGACGGCGCGCGGGCCGAAGGGCGGGAAGTTCACGGTCGTGGTGGCGACGCCGGCCGGAGCGGCTCGCGCCGAAGCTCTGTGGCGCAAGGCGGGCCGTCCGCAGCAGCGGGCGCTGTCGGGCACGGTGCGGCCGGCGGAGCTGGCGCACGACGTGGCGGTCTACCGGGCGGCCCATGCGGCGGAGGCACGGATCGAGGCGGCGGGCGGGCGCGTCGTGCGGGTCCGCATCGACGCGGAGCTGAAGGGGGTGCTGGCGGCGCGCGGCGAGCAGGCGCGCCGGTCCGGGAGCCGCGCGGCGGCCGACGCGGCGCACCGGGAGGCCGCCGACTCACTCGGGTTGCCGGTCGAGGGCGGCAAGGTGCTCGTGCCCGACGCGCAGGTCGAGTACGTCGACGCGGCGGGCCGCACCAGGCGCTGCAACGTCGAGGTCGCATCAACGCACTACCGGGCGAGCGCGATCCGGGCCAAGGCCAGGGCGGGCTTCGCGATGTACGCCTCGTCGGCGCGGGCTGCGGCAACGGTGCGGCGGGCGCTCGGCGGCGGCAGCCGCGGGAGCCGGGGCGGCGGCGGGATGCGCCGCGAGCAGGAGGTGATCGAGCTGTGAAGCCGTGGAAAGCGAGCGTGGGACTGACGGTCTCGGCGGGCGCCGCGGGCACCTGGGGGCTGGGCGTCGAGTTGGTGTACCTGCAGCCGTTCGTGCGGCTGGTCCTGGTCGAGCACGGCTGGTACATCGCCGCCTACGGCGGCCTGGCGCTGGCGACGTTCGCCGCGGGCGTGTATCTGGCGGCGCGGGCGGTGGGGCTCGGCACGGCGGGCCGCAAGGTGGAGGTGGCCGAGCGGGCGATCCGCCGCGGCGAAGGGCAGGATCCGGCGCTGGGCGAGGCGCTCGCCCGCGACGACGCGGGGGAGTACCAGTGAGCGTGGCGGCCGAGTGCGCCCGGATCATGCTGTGGGCTGTCGGCGTGTGCGCAGTCGGCGCGGCGGTCGGGTTGGCGGTGGGGCTTCCCCGCGAGCGCGAGGGCCTGCACGTGGGCTTGACGGGCGGGATGGCGGTGGGGTTGTTCGCGGCGGCGGCCTGGTACGTCTCGACCGCTTGCAGGGTGTGGTGACAGGAGGAGTCGATGCGGAAGCGAGCGTGGGTGTGGAGTGCGGTGGCGGCGGCGGTGTTGATGGCCCAGCGGAGCGTGCTGCTGGCGCAGGGTACGTCGCCGTGGGTACAGGCGGTCAACAACGTCCAGCAGGCGTTCACGGGGCCGATCGCGCGCGGTCTGGCGCTGGTGGCGATCGTGGTCGGCGGCTTGATGTTCGCGTTTCAGGAAGGCGGCAGCAAGCAGGCGCTGGCCGGGATCATCTTCGGGCTGGGCATGGCGCTGGGCGCGGCCAACTTCATCGCGTGGCTCTTTTGACTGATGCGCGGCAAGAGACCGTGGCGGGGCTACGCGATCCTGAGCCAGCCGTTGACGGTGCTGGGCGTCGAGCGACGGTTCTTCCTGCTGGCAGCGACGCTGGGCGCGGCCATCTGGAACGCCGTGGGCAGCCTGATGGCGGGCGGACTGGTCTTCGGCGTGCTCTACGGCGTCGGCTGGCTGGCATGGCGGCACGACCAGAACTTGGTCGGCGTGGTCCGCGCAGCCATCCGCTACCACAGCCGGTACGACGCGGGACTGCTCCTGGACCGCTCGCCGTACGTGGTCATTGAGCGAGGCGAATCGTGACGGACGACGCCGGATCCTTGGCGCACGAGCTTCCGTACTGGGGCTGGGTCGACGAGCGGACGTGCCTGACGCGGGCCGGCGAGCTGGTGACCGTCGGCGCGCTGACGCCGGTCGTCACCGACGGCCGGACGGCCGAGGACCTCGACGCGGTGGCGGGGCGCTGGCAGCGGATGCTCTCGGGGCTTTCGCCCGAAATGCGGGTGTCGTGGATCGTCGAACGCCGTCCGGCGGCGTTCGACCTTCGGCCGCCCGGCTCGGACATCGCGGGCCTGGCGCAGCACAAGCGGCAGGCGTTCCTCGAAGACCGCGTGCAGGATGTCGAGACGCACGTCGTCTGGAGCTTCAACCCAAGGTTGCGGCAATCGGGACGTGCTCGGGGTGGCCGATGGTGGCGGGCGCAGTTGGCCGAGTGGCTGCGGCGCCGGCGCGCGCCGCACGAGTCGGTCTACCTGGCTTCGGACATCGCGCGCGCCGTCACGGCGGAGGCGGCGCTGGTCGCGGCGTCGGCCGCGCGGGTGGTCGACGTGACGTCCATTGAGGTCCTGACGGCCGACGCCGCGGCGGCGGTGCTCTACCGGCTGGTGAACGGCGGCCTCGGGCAGTGGGTCTCCGGCATGGGCACGGACGCCGGAGTCAACTGGCGTCTGGCGGGGTCGGACGTGGCGGCCGAGCGGCACGTGTTGCACGTCGGCGGTGAGCAAGTCGGCATCTGGTCGTGCGTCGCGCCGCCCGCCGTCGTGGCGGCCAACGCGCTGGAGGAGCTGTACGCGCTGCCGGCGCCGATGACCGTCGTGCTGGAGTGGCGTCCGTGGTCGCGGGAGGCGGCGCGGCGGAAGATGCGCTCGGCGCAGCGGCACTACTTCTCGAAGCGCTACTCGATGGTCGCCCACATGCAGGAGAAGGAGGGCACGGCCGCCGCGCTGGAGGACGCCGCCGCGAGCGTCGAGGCGAACCGGGCCGGTGCGGCCCTGGTCGAGCTGGAGACCGAGGGCGTGGCCTACGGCGACGTGGCGCTTTCTGTGGCGGTGCGCGGCTCGGTGGAGCAGTTGGAGCAATGGGGCGCGGACATCCAGCGCGTCTTCGGCGGGCTGGACGCCAAGGCGGCGCGCGAGTCCTACGGGCAGCTCGCGGTCTGGTTCGGAAGACTGCCGGGGCAGCCGGCGTCGCGGCAGCCGCGTCGGGTCTTCGTCTCGGCGGGTATGGCGGCCTGCCTGGCGCCGCTCTTCGGCCCGCCGCGGGGCGACCGGCGCTGCGAGCATCTTGATGCGCCGGCGCTGACCGTGTTCGAGACGCCGGCCGGCACGCCCTACCACTACGACCTGTTCGGCGGGCGCGATGTCGGGCACACGCTGATGCTCGGGGCGACCGGGTCCGGCAAGAGCTTCACGCTCAACTTCCTGCTGGTCCAGGCGCTCCAGTACGACCCGCGCGTCCTGATCCTCGACCTGGGCGGCAGCTACCGCGCCCTGACGCAGTTCCTCGGCGGTGGCTACCTGGAGGTCTCGCCCGAGAAGGGCGCGATCCCGCTGCGGCCGTTCAGCTTGGCGCCCACGGAGCGCACGGTGCAGTTCCTCTCCGCCTGGGTCCTTCGGCTGCTGCGGATCGGCGGCTGGGAGGAGTCGAGCGGCGATCTCTCCGAGGTGCGTGCGCGCATCGAGGACCTGTACGCCCTGGCCCCGAAGCGCCGCTCGCTGGGGAACCTCGTCCGTTCACTGCCCGCCCCGATGTGGCCGGCGCTGTCGCGCTGGCACGGCTCGGGCGCCTGGGGCAAGTGGTTCGACAACGCGCCCGCCGAACACGCCGATCTCACGCTGGCCGACTGGCAGGTGATCGACCTGGCAGGGGCGGTCGAGCACGAGGACTGGTGCGAGGCGGCGCTGCTCTACCTGCTCGAAAGGCTGCGGACCGAGGTCGAATCACCGGCCGAGACGACGCGCCTCAAGCTGATGGTCGTCGACGAGGCGTGGCGCTACCTCCGGGACCCGGTGGTGTTGGGCCGGCTGACGGAAGCCGCCCGCACGTGGCGCAAGCGCAACGCCGCACTGGTCCTGGCCACGCAGTCGGTCACCGATATCACGGAGACGACCGGCGCGGTGGCGCTGCTGGAGTCGATGCCGACGCGGCTCTTCCTGGCCAACCCGGACTTCCCGGCCGCCGGGCAGGCGACGTTCCAACTGAACGACGACGAGCTGCGCACGGTCCGCGAGCTGGAGCCGAAGCGGGAGCTGTACCTGCGCCGGCCGACGACGGCGGCGGTGCTCCGCTTGGCGGTGGACCCGGAGAGCTACTGGCTCTACACNNTACTGGCTCTACACGTCGTCGGCGGGTGAGGCGCAGCGGCGCGCCGAGATGGTGGCGCGCTACGGGGTGGAGGGCGCGATCGTGCGCTTGGCGGCGGGACTGGATCACCACCGGGCGGCGGTGCTCGGGTGATGGCGAGAGGAGAGGCGATGAGAGGGAGGCTGTTGGCGTTCGGATGCTGTGTCCTGACGGCGGCCCCGGCCGCCGGGCAGGGGATTCGGACCGTGGCGGAGGGAGCTGAAGAAGCCGCGATCGCGGTGACGGCGCAGGTGCGTCACACGACGACCGTCGTGCTGCCGAAGGGCGAGAGCATCGTCGACGTGGCGGCCGGCGACGCGGACTACTGGGACGTGTCCGCCGCGTCGAACGTCGCCTACATCAAGCCGCTGGAGCCGGGCGTCGCCTCGAACGTGACCCTCGTCGCCGAGAGCGGCCGGGTGTGGGCGCTGCTGGTGGCCGAGTCTTCCGACGCCGACCCGGACCTGGTGGTCTACGTCGAGCCGCCGGACCGGCTGTCGGCGGCTGACGCGCCGCGGCATGCGCCGGCCTTCGTGGCCGGCCGTGAGCTGGCCGCGCACGAGGCGGAGGAGCAGGCGGCGCTGACGGCGCTTCGGGCGACCCGCGAGGCCGCGGCCGAGGAGGTCGCGGCGGTGTGGTCCGAGCACGACGCGGCGCTGTCGCGCTGGCGCGAGGACTATCCGCGGCGGCTGCGCTTCCCGTACCGGCTCGACGAGGCGGCGCTGGAGCCGCCGTTCGAGGTCGAGGCGCTGTGGCACGACGGGCGGTTCACCTACCTGCGTTCACGGGCCGAGGAGTCCCCGGCGCTCTACGAGCTGCGGGAGGCCGACCGGCGTTTCGGCCGTCGAGGCCTGGAGCCGAGCCTCGTCTCGTACGAGGTGCACGACGACGGGCTGTACGTCGCGGACCACGTGCTGGGACCGGGCCGGCTGCGGATCGGGGACGCGGAGACGGACTGGACGCTTGACCGGCCGAAGCGGCGGTGGACGTGGAAGACGCGCGCGGTCGTGGGCGGGGTGTTCGCGGCCGTGGCCGCCGTGCTCCTGCAGGGGATGACGCGATGAGGACGTGGCTCCTGATGCTGGGATGCGTCGTGGCCGCTGCGCCGGCGGCGGGCCAAGGGCTGCGGGTGCCGGTCGCGCCCGAGGACGCGCCGCTCACGGTGTCGACCCGCGTGCGGCACGTGAGCACGGTCGTGCTGCCGGAGACGGCCGAGATCGTCGAGGTCGTGGCGGGCGATCCGGAGCGCTGGGACGTGTCGGCCGCGGCGCACCTGGTGTTCGTTCGGCCGCTGGTCGCGGGTGTCCGCTCGAACGTGGTGCTGCTGACTGCCGCCGGCGCGGTCGTGCCGCTGCTGTTGGTCGAGAGCGCCGACGCAACGGACGATGCGGTGGTGCGGGTCGAGATGCCGGAGGATGCAGCCGCGGACGCCGACCCGGTGCTGGTCTCCAGGGACGCGGCATCGGCCATGGCCCGGCGGGCGGCCGATTCGTGGGAGGCGGTGGCCGCGGCCGAGAGGCAGGCCGCCGAGCGGGTCGAGGCGGCGCGGACCGCGGCACGGGAGAGGCTCGACCAAGGCCGCGAAGCTTATCCCCGGCAGCTCCACTTCGACTACCGCTGGCCGGCCGGCTCGGCCGGTTACCCGTGGCTCGTCGAGGGGATGTGGCACGACGGCCGGCGGACGCACGTGCGGACGCGGGCGCTCCGGCCAGTCTTCCACGAGCGGGTGGACGGCGAGTTCGTGCCGGTGGCGGTGTCCGCCGTGCACGACGATGTGCTGCACGTCATAGACCGCGTGCTCGGGACCGGCGCGCTGGAGGTCGCGGGCCGGCGGCTCCCGTGGTCGGTGTCGCCGCGGAAGGCGGGTCCATGATGGCGAGTTGGAAGCAGCTTCTTCAGCCTCCTGCCGGGGCGCTGCCGGCCAACCTTGTCACCAAGGCCGGCGTGGGCGTCATCGCCGTGCTGCTGGCCGGTCTGGTGCTCAGCCAGTCGGGCGGCGACCGGGACTCGGACGGGGCGGCGACGGGAGAGCCGGAAACCGCGGGAGAGGGCACGGTCGGGCAGATCCGGTCCCGTCTGACGCAGCTCGAAGACCAGCAGCGCAGCGCTGCCGACGACCGCGCCGAGACCGCGGACGACACCGGTTCCACGTTCAGTCCGCCGGCAGGGTATGGGTCCGGCGGGAGCGGCGTGGACGGCCTGCCGCCAACGGCCGGTGAGCTGGAGCTGCGCGAGCGCCTGCGGCTGGAGGCGATCGAGCGGCGGGCGCGGTCGTTGCGCGCGCCCAGCATCGTGCAGACGTTCCGGAGCGACGAGGGAACGGGCAGTGAGCGTCCCGAGGCGGAGACGGGCGCTTCGCAGGACGACGCGCCAGCCACGCGTGGTGGCGACCCGACGGCCGACGCCGTAGCCATGAGCCAGTCGCTACCGGCCGACCCGGCCGCCATCGCCGGCCGGATGGAGGCGGCGAACGCGGCGCTGCTGTCCAGCCTGTCGGATGCGGATCCCGCCGCGCCGCCGGCCCGGACGGTGCCGGGTGTCACCGGTCCACCGGTCGCCCCTGCGGCGGACCCGGCCGTCATCCGGACGGCGGACGATCCGGCCGGCTGGGAGCGGGTCTACGAGGGGTCGGTGCTGAGCGCGGTCCTGGTCACCCAGCTCGACGGCGACTTCACCGGCCCGGTCCTCGCGCAGGTCGCGATCCCGTTCTACTCGGCCGACCGCCAGCGCATCCTGGTGCCGCGGGGCGCGCGGCTGCTCGGCTCGGCGCAGGCCGTCCGGCACCAGGACCAGAGCCGGCTGGCGGTCGGCTTCCATCGGCTCGTCTGGCCCGACGGCCGCTGGGTCGACCTCGCCTTCCACGGTCTCAACGCCGTGGGCGAGAGCGCGTTGGCGGACCAGGTGGACCGGCACTACGCGTCGATGTTCGCGGCGGCCGGGGCGGCCGGCGTCCTGGCGGGGCTCACGCTCCAGGGCTCGGACCCGTACGCGGGCGGCGGGGCCGGCTTCCGGGCCGCCGCGGGGCAGGGCTTCGGCCAGTCGGCGACACAGGTTCTCGGGCGGTTCCTCAACCGGTTGCCCACGGTCACCATCCGCGCCGGCCACCGGCTGCGCGTCTGGGTGACCTCGGACTTTCTCGTGCCGCGGCCCGAGCCGCACCCGGAAAGGATGTTCAGATGACGAAGAGATGGCGCTGGCTGGTGGCGGCAATCGCGGTGACCGCGGCGGCCGGGACGTGGACGGCGCAGCGCGCGCAGGCGTGCCTGTTCGGGTCGTGCGACTCGATCATCATCGCGAACCAGATCACCCAGATCGCCCACATGGTCACCCAGATCGGGCACATGGTCGAGCAGCTCTCCTCGCTCGACGGCGTGCTCGACACGACCACCGAGCTGGTCACCTCGAACGACGTCGGGATGGGCAACATCGGCCGGCTCCGCGAGGTGACGGACGCCGAGTGGCTGATCGGCCGCCACGGCATCGGGCTGTCGACGAGCACGAGCGCGGGCGGCGCAGGTGCGTTCCTCCAGCGGATCCCGGGCGTCACGGACGAGGCCGGCTGGCTGGACGTGCTGGCCGCGCCGCGTCTCGGCGACCCGGCGTCGTCGACGGTGCTGCTGGGCGGCCGTCCGGCGACGGAGACCTCGGCGGCCGAACAGAGCACCTTCCGGTCGTGGACGGTGCCATCCGTTCCGGCGTGGTCCGGCCCGGGCCGTAACGCGGCGCGCGAGGCGCTCGACATCCTCGGCGACGTGGCCGAAGGGACGGCGACGTGGCGCACGGTGTGGGACGACATCGAGGCGGCGCTGCCGCATTCGGTCACGGCGGCCGACCTGCGGGCGCTGCGGTTGGCGCGCGAGATGGTCGACCGATTCGTGTGGCGGTGGGAACGCGCGGAGCAACGGGCGGCGGCGGAGCTGACGCACGCCCACGCCGTGGCCGAGGCCGCCTCGACGCTGGCCGTGCAGGTCGGGGAGTCGGCGGCCCACCTGGCCGACCTGCGGGACGACGACCTGATGCGGACGCAGCGCGTCGACCAGGCGGCGCTGGCCAACGGCGTGACGCAGACCGAGCTGCTGGTGGCGCAGGCGCAGCTCGCCGCCTACGAGGCGGCGCGCGAGTCCCGCCAGCGCTACGAGGCCGAGCGGGCGCGGCGCGAGGCGCTCGCCCGCTGGCAGGCCGACGCCCTGCGGGCGCGGACCGAGCACGACGCCTTCGTCGCCGATCTGGCCGCGGTCGAAGCGGCGGTCATCGACAGCCACCGGCACGTGCCGTCGCCGTCGGACTGGTAGTCCGGACCGGCAGCTTCCAGGAGAGGGACGGTTAAGCCATGTCGCCGCTGCAACAGGTGGTGCTCCTGCTCCAGCAGGCTTCGGTCCTGGTCGACCAGCTCATGGCGTCAGTGGCGCCCGCCGTGGCCGGCGCCGGGATGCAGCTCTGGCAGGGGCTGGCGCTGATCGTCGTCGTCTGGACCGGCGCGCAGATGGCGCTGGCCGGCCACGGCGTCAACATGGCCGCCGTCGTGCGCATGGTCATCGGGCTCGCGATCCCGCTCGGCATGCTCCGGTTCTACACCACGCCGTTGCCGGGGGCCGGCCGCAGCGTCCCGGACCTGATCACCGGCATGGGCGACTGGCTCCAGACAATGATCGTCGCCGACGCCGGCACGGCGATGCTGGAGCAGCTCGGTCTCGCGATGGGGGCGTGGCAGGAGCAGTTCGGCGGCCAGGGCATCTTCGGCGGCATGGGCACGTTCGGCTGGAACGTGGTGACGGACCTGCCGGGCGTCGTCGACGCGGCGTTCGACATGGTCGTGACGGCGGGGCTGATGATGCTCCTCGCCCTCGGCCTGATCGTCGTCTTCGCCGTCGGGCAGGCGCAGGTCATGTGGGCGCAGATCGCGCTCTCCATCGCGCTGCTGCTCGGGCCGGTCTTCATCCCCTGGCTGCTGGTGCCGCACCTGTCGTTCCTCTTCTGGGGCTGGCTGCGCACGGTGCTCGTCTACTCGCTCTACGGGGCGGTGGCGGCGGCGGTCTTCCGCATCCTGACCGAGCTGGGCGTGTTCGTCGTGCAGGGCTGGACGGGCGACCTCGCGGCCGACGTCGAGTGGGCCGGGCCGACCGGGCTCATGACGGCGTGGCGGCGGTCGCTGGTGACGGTCCCCTACATCGTGGCGGCGTGCCTGGCGGCGGGCAAGGTGGGCGAGCTGACACAGATGCTGGTCTCGGGCTCGGGCAACGTCGGCTCCGGCGCATCGGGCCGGGCGATGCAGACGGCGGCCGTGGCGCGCGTGGCGGTGACGGGAGGGCTGTGATGGCGGCGCGTGAGTTCGCGGAGATATGGGGAGAACAGATACACGCGGCGCGGCATCTGCGCGTCGTGACCGGGGCGTTGTCGCTGGTGATCCTGGTGCTGGCCGTCGCGCTGGCGCGCCTGGCCTGGGCGCCGCAGCCCAGGCCGCTGGTGGTGCGCGTCGACGAGGTCGGCCGTGCCGAGGCCGTCGCCTACGAGGCGATGGAGGCGCAGGCCGATCCGCTGGATCCGACGACGGGGTTCTTCCTCCACCGCTTCATCGTCGACCACTACTCCCGCCGGCCGGGCACGGTGCGGGAGTACTGGGAGCGGTCGCTGTGGTTCCTGACGCCGGAGGTGGCCAATGCCGCCTACGCCGAGCAGGCCGAGGAGGTGGCGGCGACGGCAGTCGGGCTGCGGGACACCGAGCTTCAGGTCGAGGACGTGGCCGTGCGCATCCTGCCGCAACCCGCGGAGCCGCACGGCGCGGCGGCGACGTTCGACCTGGTGCGGATGCGCGGCGGCGAGGAGTTGGCGCGCGAGTCCTGGTCGGTCTCGATGCGCTTCTCGTTCCTGCCGGAGATCCCCGCGGAGCTGGTCGTCCGCNNCGCAACCCGATGGGGATCGTCATCTCCTTTCTCCAGGGCGACCGCATCGTGACGAGCGGCGGCCGATGATCCCGCACCTTCAAGGCCGCGTGGACTCGCTCGCCGGCTTCGGGTGGACCGGCCGCGACGCCGAGTGGCTGGCGCTGGTCTGCCTGCACAGCGGGGCCTTCCTGCGGAGGCAGTACCTCGCCTTCGTCGGGCAGCGGCATCGGGAGCTGGCCCGCCGCTTCATCGAGCGGTGCGGCAAGGCGGCGGTCGAGGAGCCCTGGAACGGGTCCGGGCTGCGGCTGTGCCGGATCGCTTCCCGCCCGTTCTACGAGGCGCTCGGGGCCGAGCACGTCCGGCACCGGCGCGAGGCGACGCCGGAGGTGACGCTGCGCCGCCTGCTGTCGCTCGACTACGTGCTCGACCATCTGGGCGCGCCCTGGCTGCCGACCGAGGCGGAGAAGGTGACCGCGCTGACGGCGGCCGGCGTCCCGCAGGACGTGCTGCCGGGCCGGCTGTATCAGGGGGCGGCCGAGGCGACGCGCCGCTACTTCGTCCACAAGCTGCCGGTGGCGCTCGATGCCGGCCGCGCGACGTTCGTCTTCGCGCAGGCCGAGGACGAGACCCCGAGCGGGCTCAGTACGTGGGGCAACCAGCATGCTGCGCTGTGGGCGGCGCTCAGAGCTGCCGGCCGCGCCGTCGAGGTGGTCGTCGTGGGCCGCGACCCGGTGCGCCTGGACGCGGCCGAACGGGTGCTTGCCGGCTGGACCCGCACGCCGCCTCCGGCCGCCGCCGCGCCGGAAGCGGCGCCGGAGATCGCCGCCATCCGCAAGGCGGTCGCCGCACTCGACCTGGACGCCCTGGAGGCGTGGGGCGGCCTCAACCAGGCCATCGCCCGCTGTGCGGCCCTGGAAGAGGAGCGCCCGCGGCCGTCGCCGCAGGGGCCGGCGATCACGGCCGGCCGGACGTGGCGCTCCCGGAGGGTGCCGGAGTGAACCGGCTGCTGGCGGCGCTGACCGTCCTCGCGATTGTCTGGCTCTGGCGGCCGTTCCCGGCGCCCGGCGCCGACCCTTTCGTCGACCTGATCGCCCTCCAGTCGCCCGGCCTGCACGGCGTGGTCCGGGCCTGGCACTACGTCGGCCCCGCCGTCGCCGCCGTCATCGCGTGGTCCGTCGTAGTGGCGGCCGGCCGCGTCTGGTTCACCGGCCGGCGGCGCGGCCGGGCCCGCGGCAAGCTCCCGCCGTGGCCGGTGGAGCCGTCCGACGTTGCACCGGCCGTCGTCGTCGGTGAAGTCCATCACCCGGTCGCGCTGCGGGAGGTCGCCTCGCCCGAGTGGCTCGTCATTCCGGAGCTGGGCCTGTACACGGGCATCCTCATCTGCGGCGCGATCGGCTCGGGCAAGACCTCGGCCTGCATGCGCCCGTTCGCCCGCCAGCTCTTCGGCTGGCGAGCCGATGTCCCGGAGCGGCGCATCGCGGGCCTCGTCCTCGAGGTCAAGGGCGACTTTTGCCACCAGGTGCGCGGCATCCTGGATGACGCCGGGCGCGCCGGCGACTATGTCGAACTGGGCCTGGGCGGGCGCTGGCAGTGGAACCCGCTGGGCGACGACCAGCTCGACTCGTACTCGCTCGCCTACACCATCGCCAGCCTCATCAACCAGCTCTTCGGGCGCTCCAAGGAGCCGTTCTGGCAGCAGGCCTACGTGAACCTGGTGCGCTGGATCATCGTGCTCTACCGGATGTCGCCCGAGCCGTGGGTGACGCTGCGCGACGTGTACCGCGCGACGCTCGACCCGAACGTGATCAAGCGCAAGATCGCCGAGGTCCAGGCCGAGGTCGACGGCCCGGTCGCCATCCGGGTCCGGACCGCGGACCTGTCCGGGGAGATGCGCGTGGCGAAGGCGTGGGACTGGGAGCCGGCCGGCCACGGCCTGGTCCGGACCAAGGACGACCCGAAGCTGCGCGCGCAGCTCAAGGCGGCCGGAGTCGCGTTCGAGACGGTCCGGCTGCGCGCCGTCGACCCGGTGCGCCGCGAGCAACTGGCCGCGGTGCGCCGCTGGCACGAGCAGGACTGGCAGGCGCTCGACCCGAAGCTGCGCTCCAGTATCATCGAGGGCCTCAGCGTCTTCCTCTCGGTCTTCGACCTGCCGGACGTGGCGCGCGTCTTCTGCCCGCCGGCCCCGCCCGGCGCGCCGCCGGCTCCCGACGAGGCGCCCGCCACGGCGGCCGTCGATGTCGTCCGGCCGCTGCCTCCGCTCGACGAGGTGATCGACGCGGGCAAGGTCCTGTGCCTGAACATGCCGGCCGGGACCAACCCGGCCCTGTCGCGCGCCGTGGGTGTGCTCCTCAAGCAGGCGTGGCTCCAGACGCTGCTGCGCCGGCCCGCCGAGATGCAGCGCGACCCCGAGCGCGTCTTTCGGCCCGCCGTGTTCCTGTGCGATGAGTACCAGACCTTCGCCACCGTCGGCGAGGACGACCCGGCCGGCGACGAGAAGGCGTTCGCCCTGACGCGCCAGTCGCGCCTGGTCCCCATCGTCGCCACGCAGTCGATCGCGTCGCTGCGCGCCGTGCTCGGCCAGTCCGAGGCGTGGCGGGCGCTGCTCCAGACGCTGCGAACGCGCATCTTCCTCTCGCTCGCCGACGACTCGTCGGTGCAGATCGCAAGCGCGTTGTGCGGGCAGGTCTCGAAGATGAAGGCGTCCTACAGCGTGTCGGAGCAGACCAGCCGCGCCACGGCGTCGCTGCTCTCCGGGTCGCCGGGCGGCGGGGCCGGCAGCCTCAGCGCCAGCAAGTCGTTCAGCGAGCACCGCGAGGCGCTGTTCCATCCGCGCGACTTCGCGCTGCTCGGCAACTGCCAGGCCATCGTCCTGCCCTACGACGGCAGGCGCGCGCACGACGCGCGGCGCTGCTACCTCAAGCCGGACTTCCTCCCGCGGGAGCGCCCGTACTGGCGCGCCCGCGAGGCCGGAGAGCTGTAGATGGAGCTGACCATCGCCGACCTCAAGCCCTTTCTGCCGGGCCTCGAAGCCGTGCTCGACGACGAGGCGGTCTCCGAGGTGATGGTCAACGGACCGGCCGCGGTCTTCATCGAGCGCGCCGGACGGATGACGGCCGTCGACGCGCCGGAGTTGACCCCCGAAGCGGCGGCGCGGGCGACCGTCCAGATCGCCCGCCCGCTCGGGAAGGACCCGCTCGCCGAGCCGATCATCGACGCGCGGCTCGCGGACGGATCGCGCGTCGCCATCATCAGCCCACCGGCCGCGCCGACGGCCGCGATCACCATCCGCCGCTTCGGCGGCCGGGAGTTCACCATCGACGAGCTGACGGCGAGCGGCTCGCTTCCTGCCGCCGTCGTGGAGGAGGCCCGTGCGGTGGTCGGCCGTGGGCGCAACCTGCTGATCTCCGGGGGCACCGGCTCGGGAAAGACGACGCTGCTGAACGCGCTGGTGTCGCTGCTGCCGGCTGACGGCCGCATCATCTCCATCGAGGACACGCTGGAGCTGCGGCTGCGCCGCGCCAACTGCCTGCGCTTCGAGGCGCGGGGGCTCACAGGCCGCGGCGTGACGATTCGCGACCTGGTGCGGCACGCGCTGCGCCACCGGCCCGACCATATCGTCGTGGGCGAGGTCCGTGGGGCCGAGGCTGCCGACCTGCTCCAGGCGCTCAACACCGGACACGGCGGCTCGCTCGCCACCGTCCACGCGAACAACGCCGCCGCGGCGCTGTCGCGCCTTGCGACCTGCGCCATGCAGGCATCCGATGCCCTGCCCTGGACGGTCGTCTGCCGCGGGGTGGT
>JAAXGX010000189.1:0-251 GCA_012271165.1 Vicinamibacteraceae bacterium
GTCTGGAGCAGCGCCCGCCACGCCTCGGACTGGCCGAGCACGGCGCGCAGCGACGAGATCGACTGCGTGGCCACGATCGGGATCAGACGCGACTGGCGCGTCAGGGCGAACGCCTTCTCGTCGCCAGCCGGGTCGTCCTCGCCGACGGTGGCGAACGTCTGGTACTCGTCGCAGAGGAACACGGCGGGCCGGAAGACGCGCTCCGGGTCGCGCTGCATCGCGGCCGGCCGGCGCAGCAGCGTCTGGAGCCA
>JAAXGX010000189.1:283-2620 GCA_012271165.1 Vicinamibacteraceae bacterium
TGCTTGAGGAGCACGCCGACGGCGCGGGAGAGCGCCGAGTTGGTCCCGGCCGGCATGTTCAGGCACAGGACCCTGCCCGCGTCGATCACCGTGTCGAGCGGCGGAAGCGGTCGGACGACATCGACGGCGGACTCGGCGGGCGCCTCGTCGGGCGGCGGCGGCGCGGCGGGCGGGGCCGGCGGGCAGAAGACGCGCGCCACCTCCGGCAGGTCGAAGACCGACAGGAAGACGCTGAGGCCCTCGATGATGCTGGAGCGCAGCTTCGGGTCGAGCGCCTGCCAGTCCTGCTCGTGCCAGCGCCGCACCGCCGCGAGCCGCTCGCGGCGCACCGGGTCGGCGGCGCGCAGCCGGACCGTCTCGAACGCGATCTTCGACGCCTTGAGCTGCTCGCGCAGCTTCGGGTCGTCGTTCGTCCGGACGAGGCCGTCACCGGCCGGCTGCCACTTCCACGCCTTCGCCGCCCCCATCTGCGAAGACAGGTCCGCGGTCCGGACCCGGATGCCGACCGGGCCGTCGACCTCGGCCTCGACCTGTGCGATCTTGCGCTTGATCACGTTCGGGTCGAGCGTCGCGCGGTATACGTCGCGCAGCGTCACCCACGGGTGGGGCGACATCCGGTGGAGCACGATGATCCAGCGCACGAGGTTCACGTAGGCCTGCTGCCAGAAGGGCTCCTTGGAGCGCCCGAAGAGCTGGTTGATGAGGCTGGCGATGGTGTAGGCGAGCGAGTAGGAGTCGAGCTGGTCGTCGCCGAGCGGGTTCCACTGCCAGCGCCCGCCCAGGCCCAGCTCGACGTAGTCGCCGGCGCGCCCGGCGTCGTCGAGGATGCCGCGCACCTGGTGGCAGAAGTCGCCCTTCACTTCGAGCACCAAGCCCGCGATGCGCCGCTCCGGGTCGTCGGCCCGCCAGCCGAGGAGCTGACGGGCGAACGGGCGCATGCAGGCGGAGGTCTTGCCCGAGCCAATCGCGCCGCAGATCAGCATGCCCGTGTACAGGCCCAGCTCCGGGATGACGAGCCACTCGGGCGAGGCCACCTCCCGCAGGGCGACCGGGTGATGGACTTCGCCAACGACGACGGCCGGTGCAACGTCGGACGGCTCCACCGGCCACGGCGGGAGCTTGCCGCGGACCCGCCCGCGCCAGCGGCCCGTGAACCAGACGCGGCCGGCCGCGACGACGACGGACCACGCGATGACGGCGGCGACGGCGGGGCCGAGGTAGTGCCACGTCCGGACGGCGGCGTGCAGGCGCGGCGACTGGACGGCGATCAGGTCGGCGACCGGGTCAACGCCGGGCGCCGGGAACGGCCGCCAGAGCCAGACGGTGGCGAGGACGGTCAGGGCCGCCAGCACGCGGTTCACTCCGGCACCCTCCGGGAGCGCCACGTACGGCCGGCCGTGATCGCCGGTCCCTGCGGCGCCGGCCGTGGGCGCTCCTCTTCCAGGGCCGCGCAGCGGGCGATGGCCTGGTTGAGACCGCCCCACGCCTCCAGAGCGTCCAGGTCGAGTGCGGCGACCGCCTTGCGGATAGCGGCGATCTCCGGCGCCGCTTCCGGCGCGGCGGCGGCCGGAGGCGGCGTGCGGGTCCAGCCGGCAAGCACCCGTTCGGCCGCGTCCAGGCGCACCGGGTCGCGGCCCACGACGACGACCTCGACGGTGCGGCCGGCGGCGCGCAGCACCGCCCACAGCTCGGCGTGCTGTCCGCCCCAGGTGCAGAGTCCGCTCGGCGTCTCGTCCTCGGCTTGCGCGAAGACGAACGTCGCCCGCTCGGCGTCGAGCGCCACGGGAAGCTTGTGGACAAAGTAGCGGCGCGTCGCCTCGGCCGCCCCCTGATACAGCCGCCCCGGCAGCACGTCCTGCGGGACGCCGGCCGCCGTCAGCGCGGTCACCTTCTCCGCCTCGGTCGGCAGCCAGGGCGCATCGAGGTGGTCGAGCACGTAGTCGAGCGACAGCAGGCGGCGCAGCGTCACCTCCGGCGTCGCCTCGCGCCGGTGCCGGACGTGCTCCGCTCCGAGCGCCTCGTAGAGCGGGCGGGAGGCGATCCGGCACAGCCGCAGCCCGGACCCGTTCCAGGGCTCCTCGACCGCCGCCTTGCCGCACCGCTCGACGAAGCGGCGGGCCAGCTCCCGATGCCGCTGCCCGACGAAGGCCAGGTACTGCCTCCGCAGGAAGGCCCCGCTGTGCAGGCAGACCAGCGCCAGCCACTCGGCGTCGCGGCCGGTCCAGCCGCAGCCGGCGAGCGCCCCCACGCGATCCTGAAGGTGCGGGATCATCGGCCGCCGCCGCTCGTCACGATGCGGTCGCCCTGGAGGAACGAGATGACGATCCCCATCGGGTT
>JAAXGX010000053.1 GCA_012271165.1 Vicinamibacteraceae bacterium
ACGCCCTCACGCTCGTGGCGAAGAAGTTGCAGAGCGCCCTCGCCGTCGAGGGCGAACTGCCGGAGGACGGCCTCGCCGCCTTCGGGGACGACGGCGACGACCTCATGCTCGCCCTGGCGAGGAAGATCGTCGCTGGGGAGGACGATGCGGGTTCAGTCGAGTCCGTCTTCGAGCAGGCGCGGCAGGTCGGGGCGGAGGCCGAGGGGCTGCTCGTCGACGAGGGCTGGCACGCGCCCGAACCCGAGCCTGTGATCGTCGAAGCCAAGGCCGTTGCAGTCGCGAGCCACGCGGACGAAAGCCATGACGAGGCCCGCGAGCCGCAGCGGTCGCTGTTCTCGTGGGCCGAGTTCATGGCGGAGGAGCAGCCTGAGCCAAAGCGCCGTCGGAGGCGCGAGGCTCCGACGCTCTCACTGTTCGAGTGGGCGCTCGAGCAGGAGCAGGAGGGGACGCTTGCCGCCTAGACGGGAGGGACACGGGGGCATCGCCAACTGCGGCGGTGTCCCCCGCTTCCGTCCATGTGCGGGGCCTTTCCTGTTGTCCTGGACGCCCCGCGACTGCGCGACCTGGTGGGCTTCCAGACGGACGTGAGTTCCCGGGACGACTACACGAACACATGTGCTACTATGCCCGCGCCTCGCCCCAGCCCCAGCGACCGGCGGGGACGCAAGACGAGCGACGAGCGAAGGAGGAACACCTTGCAGGACACCAACGACGACGACCGGCGGCACGAGCCGCTGCCCCTGGACAACCTCACGCCCGCCGAGCTGCGCCAGGTGATCGACCGCCTTGACGCCAAACTCGCGGCGAACCCCGGCGATGCCGGGGCGCTGGTCGTGCGCGGCCTGTGCCACCGGAACCTCGGCGACGACCGCCGCGCGGTGGACGACTTCACCTCCGCTATCGTCATCGATTCCGCAAACGCCGACGCCCGCCACTACCGGGCCGTCTCCAGCGCCGAGCTGGGCGATCATCGTCTTGCCGTCGAAGACTTCGACGCCGTGCTCGGGCTCGACCCTGACGACAGCCTCGCGTACGCCAACCGGGCGAAGTCCCGCGCCGAGCTGGGTGACACCGCCGGGGCGTTCGAGGACTGCGACGCAGCCATCGGGCTGGACCCCACCGACCCATTGACGTACTACAACCGGGGCTGCCTCCACGCCGCCGAAGGGCGGCCGCGCCAGGCGGTCCTGGACTTCGATCGCGCTATCCGGCGCGACCCCGCCCTGACCCGCGCCTACCACAACAGGGGGGTCGCGCACCGCGACCTCGGCGACCTGGAGCGCGCCGTGCAGGACTTCGGAAGCGCCATCGAACTCGAGCCGCTTAACAACCTCTCGCGCTACGCGCGCGCGACGACGGCGCTCAACCTGGGCAGACACGACGAGGCCCTCCGCGATCTGGACGCTGTGCTGGAGCTCGACCCCGACCACGCGGGTGCGCTCCGCTCGCGGGGCATGGCGCTCGACTGCCTGGGCAGGCACGGCGAGTCACTGGCGGCTTTCGACCGCTCGCTCGCGCTCGATCCCGGCAACGCCGAGACCCTGACGGCGCGGGGCATCGCCCACGTCAGCCTTGAGCGCTACAAGGAGGCCGTCGACGACTACGGCGCCGCCCTTGCCCTCGACCCCGGCAACCTCCAGCTTCGCTACGACCGGGGCACCGCCCTGATGCGCCTCGACGAGGACGAGCGGGCCGTCGGCGACTTCGACGCGATCCTCGCCGCCGAGCCGGACCACGCAGGCGCCCTGTTCGCGCGGGCTGCGGCGCTCCTCGCGGTGGAGCGGAGCGAGGAGGCGCTCGCCGACCTCGACCGGGTGGTCGAGCTCGAACCGGCCGAGGACACGGCCGTGCACTACCTGCGGGGCTGCGCCCACGTCCAGCTGGAGCGGCACGGCGAGGCGATCGAGGAGTTCGGAAGAGCCCTCGCCCTCAATCCGAACGATGTCCACTCGCTGCACAACCGGGGAGCGACCTACCTCCACCTGGAAGAGCCGGAGCGCGCGCTTCGCGACTACAGCAGGCTCGTCAGGCTCGAGCCGCGCGACGGCGACGCTCGCCGCTACCGGGGGATGGCGCTCGCCGACCTGGGGCGGCACGCCGAGGCGGTGCGCGACTTCAACAGGGCCATCGCGCTCGATGCGGAGGACGCCGACGCCTACCACGAGCGGGGACTCGCCCGGAAGGCGCTCGGGGAGCATGCCGGGGCGAAGGAAGACACTGAGCGGGCTGCGAGCCTGAAGCTGGAGTATCGGACCGAGTGCGACGACGCGGACAGCGGAGGTGATCGCGCCGGGTCTGGCTAACGAGGAAGCACGGCAGGCGGGGGCCCACCTGGGGTGTGCTCGCAGCAACGGTCCGGCAGACCGCCCCGCTGGTGACGTCGCCCACTGCGGCTGCTGCCCCGGCCCCCGTCCATGTGCGAGGGCCTTCTGCGTGCCGCAAGGCCGGTCTGCACGATGGCTGGAGGGCGAGGGCGTACTCACCCACGCCGTGGAGTACCGCCTGGGGCAAGTTGGAACGGGTTGGGGACGGCGCTATGCTGGCTGGTGACACCGCATCGAGAGAGTCCGCGATGACCGCACGCCGACCGGCCAAAGAGACCGCCCGCCTCGGGGAGGCGATCTACGAGCGTGACATCCGGAGCCAGGTCGAATCCGCTCACCACGGGGCCATCGTCGCCATCGACATCGACAGCGGAGACTGGGCCGTGGCCGACACCGTCCTGGGAGCGGCCGAGCGCCTTCGCGAGCAGCGTCCAGAGGCGACGGATGTCTGGAGCGTTCGCGTGGGCCATCGGGCGGTCTACAGCTTCGCCGGGAGCTCCACGCGGAGCGCCGCCGGGTGATCGAGGGCGTGGTCAACGCCTCCTACGACGCCGTCATCGCGCTGATGCTGAGAGGCCCTGGCAGGGAGGCCCGGGAGCTCGAGGCCGTAATCGACACCGGCTACAGCGGCTTCCTGACGTTGCCCCCGGACGTGGTAGCGGAGTTGCGATTGCCGTTCGTCACGAGCGCCCAGGCGATCCTGGCGAACGGGGCCGAGGAGACCTTCGACGTCCACAGCGTCACCGTGCTGTGGGACGGCCGCCCGATCGTCGTCGATGCCTATACGTCGGACACGATCCCGCTCGTAGGCATGCGGCTGCTCGATCAGTGCGATCTGCACGTTCAGGTCAGGGCTGACGGTCGCGTGGTCATCGAGACCTCGAGCTAGGGGCACGCCACGCGCAGGGACCTCGAAGAGCCTGGCCCCGCGTAGGCGTAGGCAGCACGGAGCCCGAGAGACGGTTCGCTTTGGTCCCCGGGGCGCTCCGCAAGAATCGCTTACCGGCCCTTGGGACACCGTCAGTCAGATGCGGAGATGCGGCCCAATCTCCCGCAGCCGCTCGCGGCGCTGGCGGTAGTCGGGCACCGCCTGCGCAACGACCGCCCAGTACTCGGGTGTGTGCCCGCGCACGCGCAGGTGCGCCAGCTCGTGGGCGACGATGTAGTCGACGAGGGCGGGCGGCGCCATGATGGCGCGCCAGTTGAAGCGCAGCGTCCCGTCCGGCGCGCAGCTCGCCCAGCGCCTTCGCTGGTTGCGGACGAGGACCGCCGCCGGGCGCACGCCGAGGTGGCTCGCGACGCGCTCGACGCGCGGCGGAAGCTTCAGCGCCGCCCGCGCGCGGTACCACCCCTCGAAGGCGGCCCGCACCGCCTCGTTTCGCTCTTCACCCCGGAGTGAGCGCGGGACATTCACGTCGAACTGCCAGTGGTGGAACCGCACCGCGACCTCGGTCCCGTCGACCGGGTGCACGGTGATGCGCACCGCGCGCCCGAGGTAGGGCAGCGACTCGCCGCTCACGAAGCGCCGCGCGGGCGGGACCGTCGCCTCGGCGCCGTCGTGGCGGATGATCCAGCCGGCGCGGCGGCGCACGGTCGCCTCCACCTGCTCAGCGGGCATGTCTTCCGGGGCCGCGACTGTGACGAGCCCCGGCTCGTCCACCGTGAGCTCGATCGTCTTGCGGCGGCGAAGGCTGCGGACGACCTCGTAGCGGATGCGGGCGTCGCCGAAGGCCACCTCACCGCGTTCGCTCACGGGAGCCGCTTCCTCGCCACCTCGACCACCTGGCCGACGAGCTCCTCGAGCTCTTCCTCGCTGTAGCGCCTGGTCTTGCGGAGGAGGTGCTTGAGGTCACGCCGCATCAACCGCTGGACGTCGAGGTTCTCGCGCCAGTCGATGATCGCGCGGTGCTCCTCGATCACCGCCTCGATGCCGCGCGCCACGTCCGCCAGCGCGCCGTCCAGCCCGGGTGCGTAGGGCGCCGCGTCTTCCGCGACCTCGCGAACGGCTCCGGCGTCGCCGCCCGCGGCGAGCAGGCCGTAGACCGCGAAGGATACGGGCGTCAGGCCGTGCCCTGAGGCGATCGCCGCCTCGCGAGTCGCCTCCTCCCGCAGCGTGGCCATCCGCCGGCAGCCCTCGGCCGCGTCGATCACCCTCGCCCGCAGCTCGCCGATGACGCGTTCGAGGGCCTCCGAAAGCCGCTCGTAGAAGGCGGGGTTCTCTCCCACCCGCTCCTTGATCTGCGCCCGCAGCGCGTGCTCCATCAGCGAGGCGCGCGCCTCGTCGTGGGGCAAGCTCCCGACCTTCCGCTCGAAGTCCCGGTCGAGGATCGAGACCGGCGCCATCAGCTCGCGCACGCTCGCGCCGATGCGCGAGTCGAGGAGCGCCTTCACCTTCGCCCCGACGGCCGTCCAGTCGATGTCGGCGCGCTCCCTGAGGAACTGGGCGCGCGCGTAGGAGCGGATCACCGTGAGGCGGCGCAGGCGGTCGAGGTAGGCGAGCGCCGCCGGGTCGGGCAGGTAGCGGTCCATCAGCGCCGAGAAGTCGCCGTAGTCGCGGTCGAAGCGCTCGTAGGCGTCGGCCCGGTAGTCGCCCTCGGTGGCGGCGGCGGCGAAGCGCTGCACGCACGCCCACGGCTCGCCGAGGTCGAGGCCGCGGAAGTGCGCCTCGGCGCGGTCGGCGGCGGCCTGGATCACCGGGCCCGGGTCCTGGGTCAGCTCGGTGAGCGCCTGCTCGAGGTCGCCCGAGTCGAAGACCGCGAGCGCGGCCTCCAGCTCGCGCGAGACGCCGTGGTAGTCGACCACGAGGCCGTACTGCTTCTCCGTGAGGGCGCCGTCCCTGGTGTGCGAGAAGGGCCGGTTCACGCGCGCGATCGCTTGCAGCAGCGTGTGCTCGCGAATCGAGCGGTCGAGGTAGAGCACCTGCTCCACGGGCGCGTCGAAGCCCGTAATCAGCCGGTCCACGACGACCAGCAGCTGCGGCTCGCCGGCGGGGTCGATGAAGGCCTCCACGACCGCGTCGTCGTCCAGCGCACGGGCCGCGTCGAACTCGGGGCCGTCGTGGTGGGTGGTGGTGATGATCGGGTAGGCGGCGAGCCCGAAGTCGTTCAGGTGCCGCGCGTAGCGCAGCGCCGCTTCCCGGCTCGGCGTCACCACCTGACCCTTGAAGCCGTTCGGCTGGACCTTCGTCTTGAAGTGCTGAGCGACATCGAGCGCGATCGTCTCGACGCGCTTGGCCGCCTCCGCGATGCGCTCCCTGCTGGCGTAGCGGCGGCGGATCTCCGCGTGCGTCTCCGCGGGCTCCTTGCCGAAGAGCGCCTCGAAGAGCCGGTCGAGCGTCTCCGGGCCCTCGACGTGCAGCTCGGGGAGGCGCGCCTCGTAGTAGATCGGCACCGTCGCCCCGTCCGCGACCGACTGCGGGATCGTGTACGAGTCGATGAGGCCGCCGAAGACGCCGAGCGTGCTGCGCCGGAAGTCCTTGTCGATGGGCGTGCCGGTGAAGCCCACGAACGTCGCCTGCGGCAGGGCCTGACGCATCTTCGCGGCGAGCCGCCCGTACTGTGTGCGGTGCGCCTCGTCCACCATGACCACGACGTTGTCGGCGTCGTTGAGGTGGCCGCCGGCGCCGTCCGGGGCGTCCAGCGCGTCCTCGAACTTCTGGATGGTCGTCATCACCGTGCGGCCGTTGCTCGTGCCGAGCAGCTCGCGCAGCCGCCGCGTGCTCCCTGCGCGCTCCGGCTCGACGACGGCGGTGCGCTGGAAGGTGGCCGTGATCTGCCGGTCGAGCTGCCGGCGGTCGGTCACGACCACGATCGTGGGGTTGCGGAGGGCGGGCGTGCGCCGCAGCTTGACCGCCAGCCACAGCATCGTCAGCGACTTGCCCGAGCCCTGCGTGTGCCAGACCACCCCGCCCCGCTCCTCCGGCGTGCGGCCCCTGAGGATGCGCCCGGCTGCGCGGCTCACGGCGCGGTACTGCTGGTAGCGCGGCAGCTTCTTGACCAGCCGCCCGCGCTCGTGCTCGAAGACGACGTAGTCACGCAGGATGTCGAGCAGGACCGGCGGGTGGAGCAGGCCCGCGATGAGCCGCGCCTGCCCCTCGGGCGGCACGCCGAGGCGGCGCTCGAAGTCACGCTCCGTAAGCGGTTCGACCGACTGCCAGCCGGCGTAGGCGTTCTCGGGCGCGCCCACCGCCCCGAAGACGGCGTCCGCGCCGCAGTGCGCCACGCACAGCAGGTTCGTCTCGAAGAGCTCGGGGGCGCCCCTGCCGCGCCACTCCGGCTCCGCCTCCTGGTAGCGGCGCAGCTGCCGGACCCCCTGCGTCTTCCACACATCGAGCAGCGTCGGCGACTTCGCCTCCATGACGACCAGGGGGATTCCGTTCACGAACAGCACGAGGTCGGGCCTGACCACGCGCTCGTCGTCCTCGCTCGCGCGCCGCCCGCTGCGCTCGCCGCCGCGGCGCACGCGGAACTGCGTCGTCACGAGGTACTCGTTGAGGCCGATTCCCGGCTCGGGGTGGTTGAAGTCGAAGAAGCGGACGGTGGGCGTCTCCTGGCGGCCGCCGCGGTCGATGGTCAGGGGCATGCCGCGCGAGAGGTACTCGTGGACGGCCCGGTTGCGCGCGAGCCCGGTCTCGTCGAGGCGCCGCAGGTTGAAGATGACGCGCTGCGCCTGGTCCTCCGTCATCCACTCGTTGAGGCGCAGCAGCGCCGCCGTGAGCCGCCCTTCCAGGAGCACCCCGCGCTCGTCCTCGCGTTCCGCCGCCAGCTCCTCGCGCGGCACATACGTCCAGCCGAGCCGCTCGAGCAGCTCGCGCGCCGGTATCTCGGCGAGGTTGAGCTCGTTGAGCTTTTCGGAGGAGGTCACGGC
The DNA here is from genome assembly GCA_012271165.1 of Vicinamibacteraceae bacterium. Taxonomy (GTDB): domain Bacteria; phylum Acidobacteriota; class Vicinamibacteria; order Vicinamibacterales; family UBA8438; genus JAAXGX01. Next base: position 7,191 of record JAAXGX010000053.1, read on the forward strand.
TGTTCCATCAGTTGACTGATGCGCTCCACAAACCGGCCATCCATGTGCTCAACCTCCTCATGCCACTCTGCGAGGTAGGCCTTGAAGGGTGACGAGGATTGGGGGAAGAACCGGATCGCATTCCA
>JAAXGX010000125.1 GCA_012271165.1 Vicinamibacteraceae bacterium
CCACGTCCACCTTGCGCCCCACCGCGCCGAGCCCCAGCGCCCGCACCGCCTGGTAGACGCCGGTCCCGAACACCGCCAGCGCCAGTCCGCCATACGAGGCGATGTACAGGCCGTAGTCGCTGACGACCAGCCGCCCGAACGGGCGCAGGTACGTCAGCTCCGCCGCCAGCGCCCAGGCCCCGGCCGCGCCGGCCGAGGCCGTCAGTCCCACGCTCGCCTTCCACGGCTTCACNNCTCGATCACCTCCTGCTCGCGGCGCAGCCCGCCGCCGCCCCGGCTCCCGCGGCTGCCGCCGCCGAGCGCGCGCCGCACCGTCGCCGCGGCCCGCGCCGACGAGGCGTACATCGCGAAGCCCGCCTTCGCCTTGGCCCGGATCGCCGCGGCCCGGTAGTGGCCCGAGGCGACCTCCACGTTGCAGCGCCCGGTGCGCCCCGCCGCGTCGACGTACTCGACCTGCGCGTCGGGCACGAGCACCCTGCCGCCCTCGACCGGCAGCCCGAGAGCCTCGGCCGTTTCCCGCCGCGCCGCGTCGGCCGCCTCGCGGCTCGCAGCCCGGCGCGCCAGCTCGCTCCGGGAAGCCAGCAGCCCCTTCAGCTCGGCATCGATCCGGACACGCACGACGCGTCCGCCGGTCGCCTCGATCCGCGCCTCGGCCGCGCCGGCCGCCCGGTAGACCGCCACGTCGTGCGCCAGCTCCACCGGCCGCACCGCGCCCGACAGCGCCCGCTGGTCCGGCCGGCCAGCCTTGCGCCACAGAGCTTCGGCGCGAGCCGCTCCGGCCGGCGTCGCCACCACGACCGTGAACTTTCCGCCCTTCGGCCCGCGCGCCGTCCGCCGTTCGACCCACCCGCGCCGCTCGGCGCGCGCCAGCCCCCGGCGCGCCGCGAACGGGTGCCCGTCGAACTGCCGCTCGACCAGGTCCCGAAGCGCCACCGCCCGGAACGCACCCACGTCGCGCACCAGACCGTCGAGACGCTCGTCGAACGAGCGCCGCGGCTTCTCCGAGTCGTACTCGCGGCGATGCCCGCTCCGCGCACGGCCCTCCGGCCGCCGCCCGCGCCCCTCGTCCCGCGCCGCGGCGTCCCGGTCGGGCATGCGGCTCATCGGCCGAGCCCCCTGACGCGCGCCCCGGCAAGGGCCGGCCCCGTGTCCGCGCGCCGGTCCGGCGCCGGCGCGTGCCGGTTCTCCAGCCGCCAGTCCGGACCCTCCACCCCGACCACCTCCGAGCGGCCGACGATCCGGCTCGACAGCCGGTCGTCCCCCATGAACGCCGCGATCTCGCTCGGCCGCTTGTTCGACGTCCACGCCGTCCGCCGTCCGGCGTCGTGCCGCGCCTCGTAGAGCATCAGCAGCGTCCGCCGCGTGTAGTCGGTCGCCGCGTCCCGCTCCGCCCCCAGGTCGTCGAGCACCACCAGCGCCGCCGCCGCCAGCCGGTCGAACGTCTCCGAGGTCTCCAGCACCGCCTGCGGCCGGAGCCGGTAGAGCAGCAGCGGCACCCGCGCGAACGCCATCGACCGCTCCCCCGACCGCCACGACTCGTTCAGCACCGTGCACGCCAGCCGCGTCTTGCCCGTGCCCACCGGGCCGCACAGCAGCAGGTCCGGGCTGTCCTCGCCGCCGCGCAGGAACGCTTGCGCCGCCGCCAGCGCGTGCCGGTTCTCCACCGTCTGCCGCCAGGTCGACCACCGCGCCTCCCGGAACTCCCGCGGCACCGACGGCGCCGAGGCGTGCGCCGCCGTCCAGCACCCGCAACGCCGCAGCCGCGTGACCCCGTCCGCCTCGACCGGCTCCCAGCCCGGCGTCCCCGCGCACCGCTCGCATTCGGTCGTCATGACCTCGCCCGTTCGATGACCGCGTCGTACGCCTCGCGCGGCTCCGTCGACCGCGCCGCGCCGTCACGCCTCGTGTCCTTCGGACCCCGGAGCTGCTCGGCCAGCGCCGGCGCCCGCGACAGCAGCATCGAGAGCGTCCGCGTCCGCCCGTCCAGGAACGGGTCGCCCTCGGTCGTCAGGAACCGCTCGACGAGCCGGTCCAGCTCCGCGTCGTCCCACGCCTGGCACAGCCGCTCGGCCGCATCGGCGTCCGACGCCTCGACCGCACGCGTCGGCGCGTACGCCACCCCGCGGTGCCGCGGATACAGCTCCGTCCGGTACCGCTCGGCGAACGCCGCCGCCCGCGACGTTGCGCCCGTCGCCGCGACGCCGGCCGCCCCCTCCCCCGGACCCCCTCCCCCCGTTTCACGGGGTGTACTGGGTTTGGTACTTGAAGATCCGAGATCCGTACCGCGCGCGCGGGGTTCCGAAGTAGTGCCGAAGCGCCTCTCCGGACCGCCGCCGACCTTCGCGGACGCCGGATCGCCCCGGAATTGCTGGGGCGAATCCACTTCCGAAGTAGTGCGGAAGTGGTGCGGAACTACTTCCGAAGTAGTGCGGAAGCGGTTCTGAAGTAGTGCGGAACTACTTCGGAAGAACTTCCGAAGTGGTTCCGAAGCGCCGGCGGCTCCCCTCGGCAACGCCGGCAGCCGCAATCCGCCCGGATGCGCCGACCATAGGTGCAGCGTCCTCCCGCTCACCATCGCCTCGGCCGGCAGCGGATGCGGCGTCCGGGCCGGGAACCGCACCCGCTGGAAGTCCTGCCAGTCCGACTGGTACAGGAACCGCGCGCCCTGGTCCTCGAACGCCGACACCAGGCCCACCTCGACCAGCCGCTCGACGGCTGCCGCGACCTCGTCGGCCGGACGCTCGCGCAGCGCGTCGTGCGCCGCCTGGAACGCCACCGCGTCGGCCCGCATCACCCCGAAGTCGTCCGCCCCCAGCACGTAGGTCGTCCACACCCGGAACGCCAGGTCCGACAGCCTCGACACCTTCGCCGAGTGCCCCAGCCGCGCGTTCAGCACCCGCTGCGCCGGCATGGCTCGCCGTCCGTCCCGGCCGACGACATCGGAAACGTCCGTCGAAGCTCGTCGTCCCATCCGTGCTCCCTCGCCATCGTGAAGACCCGAATCCTGCGCTCGCGCCGCCGTCAGCACATCCGGTCCGGGTCGCACACCGCGCACTGCGCCCACTCCGGGCGCGCGCCAAACGCCCGCACCTTCGCGTTCGGCCGCGCCCGCCAGTACGCGCCGGCCTCCGGCCAGCACCCCGGACAGATGAACAGCGCGCCGCCCGTGCCCGGGTCGACCACCTCCCGCCACGCCTTGCCGGCGCGCTTCGCGCCGCCCCGCACCACGACCGGGACCGGCTCCGCCCGCCCTCCGCCGACACTTGCGTCCCTCATGCCGTTCGCCTCCTTCCCCGCCGCGGCGGCGTGACGCTCAAGCCGCCCATCGCGAGCCAGTGCAGCGCCGCCGCCTTGCTCCAGCGCAGCCGCTTGTCGACGCCCTGGATGGGAGCCAGCGGGAAGGTCCGCGCCTTCAGCCGCCGCTCCAGCGTCGACCGCGAGCAGCGCAACAGCGCCGCCATGTCGTCCAGGAACAGCACCTCCGGCAGCGCCTCCACGTCGACCGGCTCGTCGCCGGACGCGTTGCACGCGGCGCCGCCCATCTCGGTGACCGCCTTCGACCGCGCCTCGGTCGCGGCCAGCTCGATGCGCTCCAGCCGGTCGAGCGCCGCCGTCGCCCGCGCCTCGAACCCCTCCGGAACCGGCTCGCGGCCGTTGAGCACCGCGTTCAGCTTGCTCCGCCCCATGCCGAGCGCGGCGGCGAGGTCGTATTGCGTCAGGCCGAGAGCGGCCAGGCGGCCACGGATCGCCCGCATCGCCGACGGCACCATCGCTTTTGAGGCTATGCGTAGGCTATATACGTCGTCAAGCCCAAAGTGCGGCGCCCTCGGCGCCAGGGCTCCGGCCCCGATCACCGCAGGAATCGCGGCGCTCAGGCGCTTGTCCTTCGCGAGACCGCGAGCCCTTGGGCGTGGAAGCTGACGGGCCTGTGGACGGCCGGCGGGCCGCCCACACGCCCCTTGGATCCCGCCCGGCGGCGGGCTCCACAGCTCCCACACCGGCCATCATCGGCTGCCTGTCGAGCGGAACACGTCAGAACCCGTCACGCCGGCGGCGCGTCGCCGGCCCCGTTTCGGCCCCGCGAAACGGGCTCGAAATGGACTTCAGAAACGCTGTAGAGATAATTTCGTTATGCAGCAATTTGTTGCTATCATGTCCCCATGACCATGCTCGCCAAGCGCCTCCGCAAGGTCCGCACCGACCGGGGGCTGTCGCAGGGACAGCTGGCGAACCGCCTCGGCAACTCCTCGCACCTGATCTCCCAGGTCGAACAGGGCCGCTGCGGCCTCACCAACCCCAGGCTCTCGCTCGCCGCCCAGACCCTTGGCGTCTCGATCGACTACCTGATCGGACTCACCGACGAGCAGGCGCCCTCGCACCAGCTCGCCCGCGACCTGAACGCCGCCACCGCCCGCGTCCGCGACCTCGAAGACCAGCAGGCCCAGGCCGGCATCGCCGACGACGGCGACTTCATCGGCGTCTCTCCGATCACGCCCGCCGGCGGCGACGGGGCCGTCGTCGACGACGAGCGCATCACCGGAGCGCTCAAGTTCCGAAGGGACTGGCTCCGGACCCACGGCCTCGACCCCCGCCAGTGCCGCGTCCTGCAGGTCATGGGCGACTCGATGGAGCCCACGCTCGTCGACGGCGCCTCCATCCTCGTCAACCTCGCCCGCCAGCGGCGGCGCGCCGGCCGCATCTACGTCGTCCGCACCGAGGACGGCCTGATCGTCAAGCGCGCCGGCAAGGACCGAACCGGCAACTGGCAGCTCGTCAGCGACAACCCCGACCAGCAGACCTGGCCGCCACGGCCCTGGCCCCCCGACGCCCCCATGATCGGTGAGGTCAAGTGGACCGGGCGGACGTTCACGTGAGGAGAAGGCGTATGGACTCGATCGGAAGCCGGACCGAACCGGCCCGGAAGCAGGGAGGCGCCAAGGCCACCGGCCAGAAGCCGGCCCGCCGCCGCGTCCGCGTCGCCGAGGGCATCTACAGGGACCGGCACGGACTCGCCGCCACCGTCAAGGTCAACGGCGTCCAGCGCGAGGTCCGCTTCCCGCCCGGCACGCCGCTCAGGACCATTCGCGCGAGGCGCGACGAGTTGCGCGCGAGCCTGCGCACGCTCCCCGCAGGCGGCAGGCACACCCTCCACCACGACACCCGGCGCTACCTCGACCAGGTCCGCAGCAGCCTCATCAGCTTCGGCGACCGCAGGCGCGACGTGCTGGCGTGGCTCCCGCGGTTCGGGCATCTGCGGACCCTGGCGCTGCCGGCCCATCTGCCGGCGCTCAACGCCCAGCTCCACCAGTGGCGCGACTCGCTCGCCGCCTCGACCTGCAACCACCGCCGCCACGCCCTGACCAACCTCGTCCGCGTTCTCTACGGCAGGAGAGCCTCGTTCGACCTCCTCGACCTCGTGCGCTTCGCGCCGCCGCCGCCGAAGCCGCGATGGGTCGACCGCCGCCACATCGCCGAGGTGCTCGCGCACGTCCCGGCCGGCTCGGTCACCCGCGTCCGCCTCGACCTGATGCACTGGACCGGGATGCGGCCCTCGCAGATGGGACGGCTGCGCGCCGAGGACCTCCGGCTCGACGAGCCGATCCCCTACGTCGCCGTCCCGCGCGGGAAGGGCGGGCGCATCGCCGCCGTCCCGCTGGTGCCCGAGGGCGTAGCCGCCGCCCGCGCCTTCCGCGCCGCCGAAGCCTTCGGGCCGTGGCCCCGCAGCAGCGTCAACCGGGCGCTCGCCGCCGCCGCGCGCCGGGCCGGGCGGCCCGCGTTCACCACCTACCAGATCCGCCACTCCTTCGCGGCGGGGCTCCGACGCGCCGGCGCCGACGTGGCCGATATCCAGGACCTGTACGGACACACCCGGCCCGAGACGACCATGATCTATGCGCCGCCCGAGCTGGCGAAGCACCGCGCAGCCCTTGAACGGCTGCGCCGCGAGGAAGGAACCGGCGCGCCCGAACCGAGTCCGCGGCCCGTTTCGGCTGGCATGTAGCGCTGGCACGCCGACACGGTATGACTGTAAAGTGCTGTTGATAGGTTGTTTACAGCTACGTCAGGCAGAATGAAACCGGACTGGGAGGCCGGGGCGTACAGCCCGCGCACGAACATGATGTACATGCCGCTGCGCAACGCGTGTGCGCGGATGGCCGCGCTCGACGACGGCAACCGGTCGCTCTACAGCCTGAGCATGCGCAACGAGCTGGCGCCGGGCACCGACCGGCTCGGCGCGGTGTGGGCGATCTCGGCGGAAACGGGCGCGACCGCGTGGGTCTACGAGCAACGCGCAGCCACGATGTCCCTCGCGGCCACCGCCGGCGGCCTCGTCTTCGTGGGGGACATCAACGGCCGCTTCCGCGCCCTCGACGACGTGACCGGCGCCGTGCTCTGGGAGGTCAACCTCGGATCGCCGGTCAGCGGCTTCCCCATCGCCTACGCGGTCGACGGCCGGCAGTACGTGGTGGCCAGCACCGGCACGGGCGGCAACGCGTCGCGCTGGAGCGCGCTGACCCCCGAGCTGCGGCCGAGCAGCGGCAACAACATCTTCG
>JAAXGX010000184.1 GCA_012271165.1 Vicinamibacteraceae bacterium
GTCGGCGCGGCGCTGGAGACCGTCGAGGCGTCTCGGGCGTCGGTGTCCGCCAAGGCGTGCCTTCGGTTCGTCGTGCTCACCGCTTGCCGGTCAGGCGAGGCCCGCCTTGCGACGTGGTACGAGATCGACCTTGAGGCCCGCGAGTGGCGCATCCCGGCGTCCCGGATGAAGGCGGCCGTCGAGCACCGCGTCCCGCTCGCCGACGCCGCGGTGGACGTGCTGGAATCCGTCCGGCCGCTGCGCAGTCCGGCCGACCTGTTGTTCCCGTCGCCGTCGAGGCCGGCAAGGACGCTGAGCGACATGACGTTGACGAAGATCCTGCGGGACACGGGGCTGGCCGATCGTGCCACGGTGCACGGCTTCCGTTCGGCCTTCCGAACCTGGGCGAGCGAGCGAACGAGCGTGCCGCACGCCGTCTGCGAGATGGCGCTGGCCCATCGCGTGGGTTCCGACGTGGAGCGGTCCTATGCGCGGTCGGACCTGTTCGACAAGCGCCGCGGGTTGATGGACCAGTGGGCGACGTACGTGACGGGCGGCGGGGCGAAGGTGCTGCGCCTGCACGGATGAGCCGCAGCGAACCGTCGGGCTCAGCGCTTTCCTCGTTCGGCGGTTAGGGTTACCCCCATGGTATCATTGGGAACACCTATGGGATATCCAAGATGACGACGCCGACGGATCGACTGTTGACACGCGCGGAGGTCGAGCGGCGCACCGGGCTCGGGCGGAGCGCGCTGTACCGCGCGATGCGCGAGGGCCGGTTCCCCGAGCCGTTTCGGGTTGGTCCGACAGCCGTTCGATGGTCCGAGCGGGAGATCGAGGCGTGGGTAGCGGCCCTCCCGCGCTCCCGCGGCGATGGGCTCCACCGCGCGAGCAAGCGAGACGTGCCGAGCGCGTCACACGGAAGCGAGAGGCATGCCCAAATCGCCACGCCACACCATCAATCTCAAGCTCTCGATTGAGGAGTTCGCGGCGCTCGCAGCGGATGCCGACAAGTGCGAGGTCGCGCCGACGACGATGGCGCTCAGTCACGTCCTGGCCGGCATGCAGCAGTTCCGCGGCGTGGTCCCGGACCTGACGGTCCCCGCGAGCCGCGCCACGTACGCCCTGAAGGACGCGGCGGAGGCCCTCCGTGCGGCCGGCAACGCAGAAGCCGCACGGGCCGCAGAATCTGCGGGCCAGGAGCTGTTCCAGGCAGTGGCCGACACCCGGGAGGGGCTTGGCTGGATCGTGTGGCCCGGCTGGCGGCTGGACGCCTTTCGCCACCGCATCCCGTGGGAGGGAGAGAGCGGTGGCCGGCCGGACTTGACCGAGTCCATTCTCAAGATTCGATGAACTCACGAGCGTGTGACGTGGACTGGCAGACGCCTACACGGCGCCGCTCGCCCTCGAACCGGGCGGGGGATTCGCACGATGTCCTGGTGCTCGCCGGCGTGGAGACTGGCTTCGGCTCGACACGCCGGGACTGGGCGGCCGAGGAGACGAACCACCCGCGGGAGGTCGCCGAGGCGGCGCTGGCCCACATCGTCCGGAACGAGGTCGAGGCGGCCTACGCGCGGTCGGACCTCGTCGAGCGCCGCCGGCAGTTGATGGACGAATGGTCCGCCTACGTCGTCGGCGGCACCGGGGGCGCCGCCTGATGATCGCTCATCTTCGGGACCGGTCGGATGCTCTCGTCCGGTCCGGCTGGACTCGCCGGGAAGCCGAGTGGCTGGCGCTGGTCTGCCTGCACAGCGGCGTGTTCCTCCGCGCGCAGTACCTCGCCTTCATCGGCCGGACCAACCCGGCGCTGGCCCACCGCTTCGTCCGCCGGTGCCGCAAGCACGCGGTCGAGCAGCCGTGGAACGGCTCCCGGCTCCGCATCTGCCGGATCGCGGCCCGCCGCATATACCGGGCTATCGGGGCCGAGCACGTCCGGCATCGCCGGCCGGTTGCGCCGGAGGTCGTGCTGCGGCGTCTGCTGTCGCTCGACTACGTGCTCGAACATCCGCACGCGGCGTGGCTCCCGACCGAGGACGAGAAGGTGAACGCGCTGACGGCGGCGGGCATCGCCAGGGAGTTGCTGCCGCGCCGGCTCTACCAGGGCGCGGTCGGCGCACAGCACCTCTACTTTCCCCACAAGCTGCCGCTGGCGCTCGACGGACGGCGGGCGACGTTCCTGTTCGTGCAGGCGGAGGACGAGACCGAGAGCGCGGTCCGCACATGGGGCGGGCAGCACGCGGCACTGTGGGCGGCGCTCGCGGCTGCCGGCCGCGCCGTCGAGGTGGTCGTCGTCGGCCGCGACCCGGTGCGTCTGGCGGCGGCCGGCCGGGTGCTCGACAAGTGGGCGGCGACGCCTCCCGAGGCCGTGATGCTGTCCCACCAGGAGGCGGCATCGGAGCTGGCCGCGATCAAGAAGGCGATCGCGACGAGTGACTGGGACGCGTTGGAGGTCTACGGCGGACTGAACCCCGCCCTCCAGCGGGCGTGCGTCCTCGCCGCCGCTTGCGCCGGAGACCGGAGGTCGAGGGCGGCGATCACGACCGGCCGGACATGGCGCTCGAAGCGGGTGCCGGAATGGATCCCGGCCGGCCGTGGCGTCGGTGAAGCCGCGTGACGAGAGGAACCACGCCGGCAGCCGCCGTGTCAAGCCTTCGGCTCCTCCACTTCGTTTCGACTCTTCGAGTGACACACCGGCCACCGGCGTGGTGTTGGGGCGATTACGGGCCGAACGCAGGCGTCCGGCCCGTAGACGGACCCGGACTTCTACCACGTCCTCGAACCCTGCCGCAGCAGCCGACGAACACGCCCGCCTCGAACCGACCGGGTACGGAACCGCGCCCCGTCCAGACGCGGCGGCATCGAAGGACACGGATCGGACGCGGGAGGAACTGTGGCATCATCAGCAAGGGGGACACCAGACCCGGGTGCAGCAGGACCGGACAGCGCAAGCAAGAGTCGCGCCACCAGACCTAGGTAGAGGGGGCTACGGTCACGGTAATCGACGGGAATCAGAGGGTGGCGAGGGTGAGGGAGAACGGGCGCCGGATGGGAGTCGAGGTCACGGAGCGGGGCCACGATGACGACAGCGAACAGGGTGAGCGTTGTGACCAGCCCGGGCGCGCGATCACAACGAGACAAGGCCCGAACTTACACCCGAGATGCCGCACGGGAGGTGTAAGCGGCCCCAGGGTCTCAATTTACACCCCGAGTCACACTTCCAGTCACACCCCCGTACCCGATAAGTCCTTCTATATCAACCAGATCCCCACCCAACACCCCACTCCCCGGTGCCGCAGATTGGTACAGGGGGGAAGTTGGGGAGCGACCCACCGCAAAACTGACGTTTTGCGGACCCGGCAGGCGTTCCTCCGTCACACCTGCCGCGCCGGGTCGCTCCCAACGAATTCTCCTTGGCAGGAAGGCGGAACGCCGCTGGCGTGGCGTCGGCTGGCGGCTGAAGCCGCCGCCCGGTGACACGTCCAAGGACCTCCCGTGGCCGCGAAACCGGTTGCTCAAGCTCAGCGCTCACGTCGTTGGCTCCGTCCGGCCTGCCGCGGGCGACGCCCGACCTCGACGGGTGGCGCCATATCGCCGTCGCACTCGGGGCGCGCGCCGGGTAGCGCCCCGTTCCGGCTTCCCCCTCAGCTCCCGCAATCCACGCAAGCGCCCTTTCGGCCAAGCTGTCCGCGTCTGGCGCCTCGTACACCCCGCGACCACGCCACACCGCACCAGCACGCTGCCACCTGCCACGCCCGGCGACCGAAGACCTCCTTCGCTCAACGATCAGGGCTCGGCCAGCGACCGATTCGACGACGTCAAGAACTTCCGGGCGAATCTGGTAGCATGTTACAGTTCGTGCCTTGGTACCGAGCACGGTCGCCTTGTGACCATGACAGGAATCATGCGGGCCAATGGGTTGATGGTGCTGTCGAAGCAGACTGCGGCAGTAGCCGTGGCACTGCTGATGGCGCTCGCTTGGGTCGGCGGCGCTCTCCAAGATCACGACGCCGACGTGCAGTCCGCCGGTCACGCTGACTGCGACGCCTGTCACTTCCGGCACCTTTCGGTAGTCGAGACCGACGGCACGCCCGCGCCGTCCAAGCCGAATCTCGTCGCCCGCGCCGTCGCATCCACCCACCCTGAGGGCGAGCTGGGCGTGGCGCCCGGCATCCAGCCTACGCGCGGCCCGCCTGCGTAGCCGTCTTGTCGCACAGCGCGCGTCGTCCCGTCGCAGGGCGGCGGGCGGGAACGTCGCGGCCCCGTCGGCCGGACGAACGCGTCCCGCGAGCCCCGTGACGGTGTCAACGCCGTTCACGGCGCACCCGGTTCGCGAGGGCCGAGGGTCCGCGGGCTGCTGGCAGGCAGGGCGCGGCTGCGGCGAACGCGAGTAGTTGCAGGCGCGACGCGGCTGCCCGGGCGGGACTCTCGCCGGGCCGACGCGCCCCGACCGGCCGGACTCATCGACTGACCTGACAACGGAGCCCTCCGGAGCGTGGCACCGCTCCGGAGGGCAATCGGACGAGCAACGACCGTGGAGACCCGCAAGAGCCTGAACAGACGTGCGCCGTCCGACGACGCGATTCTAGTCGAGACGGCGCACGCGTGCAGACGAAAGGACACGTCGATGCGCCGTGCGTACAGCAACCCGGTCGGCAAGGCGTCCCGGCTCGCCGCGCTCGCGGC
>JAAXGX010000166.1:0-133 GCA_012271165.1 Vicinamibacteraceae bacterium
CTCGCCGCGCCCATCGTCACCACGGCCCTGCACGACGCGTGGCGCCGCCTCGAGCCCTCCGGACGTTCGTGGAACTCCAAGCTCTGCTACGACGCCGCCGAGGCCGCCACCGTGCTGTTCCTGCGCCGCTACG
>JAAXGX010000166.1:155-3872 GCA_012271165.1 Vicinamibacteraceae bacterium
CGCACTCGCACCGCAGCGAGCACCAGGTCGCCTTCGACCAGTTCTCGACGCCGCTCGCGCTCGCCTGCGCCGCGTTCCTGGCGGCGGACGTGCGCCCGGAGGACACCGTGCTCGAGCCCTCCGCCGGGACCGGCGTGCTCGCGGCGCTGCCCGCCGCCGTGCTCGACGACCCGGCGCGCCTGTTCCTGAACGAGCTCTCGCCGGTGCGGCACGCCCTGCTGGCCGCGGTCTACCCGGACGCGTCCGTCTCGAAGCACAACGCCGAGCACATCCGCGACCGCCTGCCGCGCGTCCGTCCCGACGTCGTGCTGATGAACCCGCCGTTCGCCGCGCGGCCGACCGTCGGCAAGCGGCAGCGCCACGTGGACCTGAAGCACCTCAGTTCGGCCTACGCGGCGCTCGCGCCGTGCGGGCGGCTGGTCGCCGTCACCGGCGCCAACTGCATCCCCGAGTCCACCGCCTGGCGCGACGCCTTCGGCTCGGGCGCGGCCGCGCCGCGCATCCTGTTCGCGGTCCGGGTTCCGCGCCGGGTCTACCAGCGGCGCGGCACCGGCGTCGAGACCCGCCTCGTCGTCGTCGAGCGCGCCCCGGCGGCGCCCGCCGACCGCTATCCCGCCCTCGACCCCTTCGCCGTCGCCGAGGACGCGGCGGACCTGGCGCGCCGCCTCGCCGCCCTGCCGCCCCGCCTGGCGCTCGCTCCCGAGCCGAAGGACCTCGCCGTCGAGCCCGTCTCCCGCGACGACGCCGGGCGCGCAGACGGCTCCTGGTCCCCCTGGTCGCCGGTCTCGTTCCGCGTGCCGGGCGCGACGGAGCACCCGACGCCGCTGGTCGAGTCCGCCGCGATGGCCGACATCGCGCCCCCGGCGCCCGGCTACCGCCCCCTGCTGCCGCCCGCCCTGGTCGCCGACGGCCTTCTGTCGGACGCCCAGCTCGAGAGCGTCGTGCTCGCCGGCGAGGCGCACGACCGCCTGCTGCCGACCCGCTACCGCATCGACCCGGACTGGACGCGCGCCATGCCGGTGGACGAGGATGGCGAACTCCTGGACGGCGGCGCGATCGTCGACGGACCCCTCTCCCAGCCGGTCCGGTTCCGCCAAGGCTGGATGCTCGGGGACGGCACCGGCTGCGGCAAGGGACGCCAGGCCGCCGCCATCGTCCTCGACCGTTGGCTGCGCGGCGCCGACCGGGCGCTCTGGATCAGCCAGTCGGCGCGCCTGCTCGAGGACGCCCGGCGCGACTGGCGCGAGATCGGCCGCGACGAGCGCGACGTCTTCCCGCTCGCCGACTACCGACCCGCGCAGCCGATCCACCGCCGCCGCGGCATCCTGTTCACCACCTACGCGACGCTGCGCACCCCGGCCCGCGGCGACGCCCCGGCGCGGCTCGACCAGCTCGTCGCGTGGCTCGCCGACGGCATGGACGAGGAATCGCGCCACGCCTTCGACGGCGTCATCGTGTTCGACGAAGCGCACGCGATGGCGAACGCCGCCGGGTCCGCGACCAGGCAGCGCGGCGAAGCGAAGCCGTCCCAGCAGGGGCTCGCGGGCCTGCGCCTGCAGCACGCACTGCCGAACGCGCGAATCGTGTACGCCTCCGCGACCGGCGCCACCACCGTCCACGGCCTCGCCTACGCACCCAGGCTGGGACTTTGGGGCGGCGACGCCACGGCGTTCAACGACCGCCCCGACTTCGTCTCCGCCATGGAGCGGGGCGGGGTCGCCGCCATGGAGATCGTCGCCCGAGACCTCAAGGCCCTCGGCCTCTACCAGGCCCGGGCGCTCGCCTACCACGGCGTCGAGATCGACATCCTGGAGCATGCGCTGACCGAGCCCCAGCGCGAGATCTGGGACCGCTACGCCGGCGCGTTCCGGATCATCCACGAGAACATCCACGCGGCGCTGGAGGCCACCGGCGTGACGCAGAACGGCGAGACGCTCTCTCCCGGCGCGAAGTCCGCCGCGATGTCGGCGTTCGAGCAGGCCAAACAGCGCTTCTTCGGCCATCTGCTCGCGGCCATGAAGTGCCCGACGCTCATCAAGGCGATGGAGACGGACCTGGGGGCGGGGAGGGCGCCGGTGGTGCAGCTCGTCTCCACCGGCGAGGCCCTGCTGGACCGCCGCCTCGCCGAACTGCCGCCGGCCGAGCACGCCGACCTCTCCATCGACCTCACGCCGCGCGAGTACGTCATGGAATACCTCGTCCGCTCGTTCCCCACGACCCTGCACGAGGAGACCGTCAACGACGAGGGCAACGTGGTCGCGGTGCCCGTGCGCGACGACGAGGGCCGCCCAGTCGAGTCTCAGGAGGCCGTCGAGGCGCGCGACCTCCTGATCGCCGAGCTCGGCGCCTTGCCGGCCATGCCGTCGGCCATCGACATCCTGACGCACCGGTTCGGGCACGACGCGATCGCCGAGGTCACCGGCCGCTCGCGGCGCATCCTCGCGCTGCCCGCCCCGGGCGGCGGCACGCGGCACGCGGTGTCGAACCGGCCGCCGAGCGCGAACCTCTCCGAAGCCGCCGCGTTCATGGACGGCACGAAGAAGATCCTGGTCTTCTCCACCGCCGGGGGCACCGGGCGCAGCTACCACGCCGACACCGCCTGCGCGAACCAGGCGCGGCGCGTCCACTATCTCCTTGAGCCCGGCTGGCGCGCGGATGTCGCCATCCAGGGCCTCGGGCGCACACACCGCACCCGCCAGGCCAGCGCGCCCCTGTTCCGCCCCGTCACCACCGACGTCAAGGGTGAGCGGCGATTCATCGCCACCATCGCGCGGCGCCTCGACTCGCTGGGCGCCATCACCCGCGGCCAGCGCGATGGCCAGGCGTCCATGGGCGACGACGCGCTGTTCCGCGCCGAGGACAACCTGGAGAGCCCGCACGCGCTCTCGGCGCTCCGGCTGATGTACCTCTCCATCCACAACGACCACGTCCCCGGCTGGCCGGAGAAGCGCTTCGAGGAGGCGACGGGACTCGTCCTGTCGGATTCCGAGGGCGGCCTGAAGGACTCCCTGCCGCCGATGCCCCGGTTCCTGAACCGCCTGCTGGCGCTGCCGATCGACGAGCAGAACGACCTGTTCGGCCACTTCCAGGCGCGCCTCGACGCCGTGATCCAGGCGGCCAAGGACGCCGGGGTCTACAACCAGGGCGTCGAGGCCATCGTCGCGGACTCGCTCGTCGTCAGGCGCCGCCATCCCGGTCCCGAGGGCACCCAGATCGTCGAGATCGCCCGTCGCGACGCGCTGAAGCCCTTCACGTCCGACGCCGCGCTCGACGCCGTGCGGCGCACCCGCGACGCCTCCGGCAACCGGACGGAGTCCATCGGCCTGCTCGTCAACGGCAGTTCCGGACGCCCCGCCGTCGCTCTCCCGGCCCCGTCCGCGGTGCGCGACGACGGCTCGCTGGAGCGCCGCATCCGGCTGCGCCGCCCGAACGACGCGACCATCGTTGCCGAGACCCAGTTCGCGCAGTCGCACTGGCGCGGCGCCGCCGAGGACCGCTGGCAGGCGCTGTGGGACGCCGAGGTCGCCGACCTGCCGACGCACCGCGAGCGCACCTTCCATCTCGCCACCGGCATGCTGCTGCGCACCTGGCACCTGCTGCCGGACGACAACCTGCGCATCCGGCGCCTCGCCACCGACGACGGCGAGCGCCTGATCGGGCGCGTGCTGGAGCCCGAGGAGGCGATGCGCCTGCGCCGCATGGCCGACGCCGCGGTCG
>JAAXGX010000166.1:3957-21292 GCA_012271165.1 Vicinamibacteraceae bacterium
CGTCTCGTGCTCGGCCGCGCGCGCGTCGAGATCCGCGGCCCCGGTCCCCGCGACATCGCGGGCCTGAAGCGCCTCGGCGCGGAGACCGAGATCGTCGCCTGGCAGACCGTGGTGTTCGCCGACGAGCCCCGCGTGCTGGAGCGCATCCTGGCGCGCCATCCGCTCAAGCCCGACGACCCCGCGAACCCCTGAACCGCCGCGAACCGGGACGCGGCCACATCCGCGACTGCGCGCCCGCGCTCGCCCCGCCGAAACCCAAGGAGAACCCCATGCCCCGACCCGACGACATCTACGAGAAGATCACGCAGCGCATCATGGACGACCTGCGCGACGGCACGCCCACCTGGCAGCGCCCGTGGGCCACCGCCGGGCGCGCCGCGGTGCCGCTGCGCCACAACGACGTCCCCTACCAGGGCGTCAACATCCTGCTGCTCTGGTGCGCCGCCATCGACCGCGGCTACGTCTCGCCACACTGGATGACCTACCGCCAGGCCAACGAACTCGGCGGCCAGGTGCGCCGCGGCGAGCGCGCCTCGCACGTGTTCTTCGCCAAGACCGTGAAGAAGCGCCCGGACGGCTCCGAGGGCGGTCCCGCCGTCGACGACGAGCCGGACGTGCTGCACGTGCGCCGCGCCTACGCGGTGTTCAACGTCGACCAGATCGACGGCCTGCCGGAGCGCTACCGCGTCGAGATCACCGAAGTGAACCCCGGCGAGCGGCAGGAGCGGTGCGAGACCTGGTTCGCTAACTTGAGCGTCGACATCCGCCACGGCGGCGAACGCGCGTTCTACGCCCCGGCCGACGACTACATCCGCATGCCGCCGTTCGCCACGTTCCGCTCGCCGGAGGCGTACTACGCCGTGCTCGCCCACGAGTGCGTGCATCTGACCGGCGCGAAGCACCGCCTCGACCGCGACATGTTCAAGCGCGACGAGGCGTCCGTCGCGCGCGAGGAGCTCGTGGCGGAACTCGGCTCCGCGTTCCTGTGCGCCGACCTCGGCCTCGCCCCGGAGCCCCGCGCCGACCACGCGCCCTACATCGCCTCCTGGCTGAAGGCGCTCGACGGCGACCCGCGGGCCGTGGCCGCGGCGGCTACCCAGGCGCAGCGCGCGGTGGACTTCCTGCACGGCCTGACCGCGCGCCGCGAACCGTGACGAATTCACGCCACTCCCCTTCAGGATCGCGCCGGGGTCGCCCCGACGAGCGCCTAAAATGTTGGCATCCGCCCGCAAAAGGCTTACGGTTGACCCGTGAGCTACGAGTTCGAGTGGAATGCAGCCAAGGCCGACGACAGCCTCCGCAAGCACCGGGTCTCCTTCGACGAAGCGTGCACCGTCTTCGCCGATCCGCTGGCCATGCTGATGCCGGATCCGGACCACTCCGTGGGCGAGGAGCGCCATCTCGTTCTCGGCACATCGGCCGCGGGGCGGCTGCTCGTGGTGAGCCACGCCGAACGGCCGCCCCGCACCCGACTCATCAGCGCGCGTCCGGCAACGCGAAACGAAAGGCGAACATATGAGCAAGGCACCTAGCACACCCCCCGAGGACCGGGACACCATGCGCCCGGAGTACGACTTCTCCGGCGCGGTGCGCGGCGCCACCGCGCGCCGCTACGCCGAGGGCGCCAACGTCGTCGTGGTTGCGCCGGATCTGCTCGACGTCTTCCCCGACGCGAAGTCCGTGGACGACGCCCTGCGCGCGCTCGCCCCCATGCTCCGGCGCGCCAACTCCTCCTGACGGCCGCACTCGATCCGGCAGCCCGCTCCGTCCCCGGATTGACGACCGCGCCGCCTTAGCCGACACTGCCCCCGTCGCCGGCGGACGCCGGAACGCCCCGTCACATCCGCCGATCCGCGGCGCGGCGATGGCCGCGCCGCGTCGAGGTGCCGTGATACGGCGGCCCCGCGTGGAGCCGCCACTCGGCGCGAAGGCCACCCGGCGACACCCAAATCCCCCCGCGACCCGTTCCTTCGCGTTCATCGCCGGTCCCGCAGGCGCACTGCCCCGGCGGCACCGAGTTCGACAATCCTCCGCAACGTCCTCCGTGGACGCTCGGGCCCGAACGGCCGGGCGGGGCGAAGGATCCCCGCCGCGTTCAGTGCACGACACCGCCGGCGGCGTCCCCGTCCGCGTCGGCTTCGCCACCGTCCTCCACGCGCGCCCAAACCGTTTCCTCGTCGATCCACCGCCAGGCGCGTCCCGCGGCATCCACCGCCACGAACCGGAACTCGCCCCGGTCCGCCGGGCTCGGCAGCGTGGTGGGCATCCTCGGCTCGGCCATTTCCCTTCCCCCTTCCTTCGGCGCCCGGCCTCCCCGAGCGCTTCCGCGCGAACCATGACGCCACGGGCGTCGCGACCGGTCAACCGGACATCGCCCCGCCGCGGCGTGCGACTTCGACCATGCGGCGTCCGCCGGGCCGCGACTCCGCCGCCCACCGCCCGAGCCGCCCAACGCGCGGAGCTCGGCCGCGAACAAGCCTGGCGCGGCGCCGTGCGCGGTCAAGGCCGGGGCCCTGCCGGGCGGCGCTAACGCGCCGGCCCTGACCGCGTGCGCGGCGTCCGCGCCTTGCGGTCGGCGTCCGAGCAAACCACCCTTGGAGAGAACATCGTGACCGGCTTCGACGCGCCCGCCGCACCGCTCCGCGGCGCCAGCTACCTGATCCCCGTCGACGCTCGGTCGCCTGGTCCGACCCCGACCACGCCGCCACCGCGTCCCGGCTCGCGTTCCCCATGAACCGCCCCAACCCGAGGCTCGCGACCCTGTGGCACGCGGAGCGGACCGCGTGCGCGCCGACCGCCGACCACCACGCCGCCGCCCGCAGAACCATCGAACTGGTCCGGGCCGCCCCGCCCGACTCCGAGTACCACGTCAAGCTCAAGGCCATCGCCGCCGCGCCCGCCGTCCACGTCAGGGACCGGGCGCTCTGGTGCAGCGCGATCACCCTGCACATCCGCTGGAAGGCGAAGCGGCTCGAACGCGGGGCCGCGGCCGGCGCCCCGCCGATCGAGACCGGCCGCCAGGTGGTCGAGGGCCGCATCCTCAAGCTCGACATCCGCACCTACCGGAACTTCTGCCGCGAGGTCATGACCGTCCAGGACGGCCACGGCCGGAAGTTCTGGGGCACCCAACCCCGGCTCCTCTACGAGGCGAAGGAGGGCGACGCGGTCGGGTTTCGCGCCGACGTCGAGCCGTCCACCGACAACCCCGCCTTCGCGTTCTTCAAGCGGCCGACGCGCGTCCCCAAGGCCGCCTGACCCCACCCATCCAACGATCCAGGGAGACAACACCATGCAGACCACGCTCACCCCTGCCGCCGAGGGGTTCCACGACCTGCCCGAGGCCCGCCCGCTGTGCTGCGGCATCACCGCGCACCTCGTCGATCCCTCGCACATCCAGCCCGCCCGCGCGTGGCGCCTGAGCCGCCACGACGAGATCAGCCGCGCACGGCACACCGGCTGGTACGCCGACCACGGCCAGTTCGAGATCCTCACCGGCTACGTCTACGTGTTCGCCGAGGAAACCGACGACGACAACGACGAACCGCCAACGACCTACTACGCGCTCGTCGAATCGAACGACACCGACTGCCACTACCTCGACCCGGACGCCTACGACGATCCCGTGACGGCCGCGCACGCCGCCGACCGCATGGCGGAACTGATCGCCGAACTCGGGCGCGACTGCGACGCGGTCCGCTGCGCGGCGATGCGGGCAAGATCGGGACTGGTCGAGGCCAACAGCATCCGGCGCGAGGCGCTCGGCATCCTGCGCCACGTCAGGGCATGCGCCGCCGACGCCGAGTCCCTCGGCCCCGCGTTCGCCCGCCTTTGGCGCCAGGGGCTCGCCGGACGCCGACGCGCCTTCGACATCGTCGACGAACGCCGCCCGCCGCCGCGCACCAACCCTTTCGACCCAGAGCGGACCGCCACGCGCGAAGAATGCCTCGCCGACGCCTGGCGCGACGGTTGGGACTGCGGCGCGTCCGCCTGACCCGCAACCCGACGGAGACCCGCGATGACCCGCCTGCGCTTCGACATGGAACAGGTCGCCGGCCTCGCCCGGCACTCCCGCGCCGTGCCCGAACGCCGCATGACCATCGCGCAACGCGCCAAGATCTACGGCGAGGACCGCTGCGCGACGCTGCAGCCCGGCGAAGAGCGCCTCGCGCCCCCGTGCCTGTGGCTCGTCAAGGACGAAGGCATCTACCTCATGTCCCCCGGCATCCATCCCGACCCGGGATCCGGCGACCGCCCGACCCGGCCGCCCGTCGCCTACGCCGACGGCTTCGACCCGACCCGCGACGACCGCATGGCGGTCTGGGACCGGGCCCGCGACGCCGTCGGCGGCGACGACTTCGCCGAGGCCGTGCCGCTCGAGTGGGTCGACGCCGCGCTCGCCGCGCGCTCGCCCGAATTCGTCCTAGATTTCGGCCTCGATGCCATCGGCCTGCTGCTGCCCGCCGGACCTCCCCGCCACCCGGACGCCTCGCCGACCCACTGAAGCCGACCCACTGAAGCCGCCCGAATCCCTTGCCGGCAGCCTGCCTCGCCCGGCCGGCCCGTCAAGGCAGCCCTGGCGGGCGCCGCCTCCCGTCGGTCGGCGGCGGCCTTGACCGGCCGGTCCCTGGGCGCGGCGGCCGCGTGGCCATCGGGCTTCGGCCCAGCCACCGCGAGAGGAGCCTATGCCGCCGTCCAACACCCCGGGCCAGGCGCCCGAACGCATCGACCGCTTCCGCGCCGAACACGCGTTCCTGTCCAACTTCCACCGCCACCCGTTCGAGTGGCGCGCCAAGACCTGGACCACCGCCGAGGCGGCCTACGCGGCGGCCAAGACCCGCGACGAGGGCGAGCGCGAGTGCATCCGCGCCGCCCCGTCCCCGGCCGCCGCCAAGCGCCTCGGCCGCCGCGTCGATCTGCGCAGCGACTGGGAGCACGTCAAGGACGACGTCATGCGCTCCATCCTCGAGGCCAAGTTCGCCGTTGCGGAATTGCGCGACGCGCTGCTCGCCACCGGCGACGCCGAACTCCTCGAGGGCAACACCTGGGGCGACGTCTACTGGGGCGTCTGCGGCGGCCGCGGCCGCAACCAGCTCGGCCGCACGCTCATGCGCATCCGCGACGACATCCGCCGCCGCGCCGGCGCGGCGATCGATGCCCAGCACGCCGACTGGCTGCGGCACCAATGCGACTTCGCGCGTACCGGACGGTGCGACCGCGACGTCTGCCATAGGCGCGGCGGCTGGTCCCGCGACGCCGCCGGCGCCCCATCCTGCGTCCCGCTCGAGATCCTGCGCCGCCTCGACCGCGGCGACGCGTTCCGTCCCGACCCCACCGACCGCTGACCCACCGGAGGAGAAACCCATGACCCGATTCCCGTTTCCCGCCCCCTGCCACCTGTGCGGCCAGACCTGCCTGTCCAGCCGCCGCGGCCGCGTCACGCGCCGCCTGGACCGCGCCGACCTCGGCCGCCCCGAACGCACCGACGCCGACACCTGCCCCTGGCGGCAGTGCCCGCACCGGCCCTCGGGATTCGTGCCCGAGCCCGTCCTCGAGGACCAGCAGAGCTTCGGCGTCGTCGCCTCGACGTGGCCGCCCGGCGACCGCCCGCCCGTCGTGCTCTCGCTGCACCCCGTGCGCGCCGCCGCCGAGACCGACCGCGACCTCCTCGCCGCCGCCTCGCCCATTCCGCGTCCGCGCGGCGTGGCGCGCACCGACTACGACGTCGTCGAGTTCCCACACGCGCTGATCGCCGCCCAGCTCGACGCCGCGCAGGAAGAGGGCTACCGGTGGGGCTACGAGCACGCCATGGAGTCTGCCTGCGAGCGGCTGCGCGAGGACGGCCGGCTACCCGCCGCCACCGCGACCCTGCGCCGCCTCGCCGAGCGCGATCCGGGTCTCTTCGCCGCGACGATCGGCACCCTGTTCGCCGTCGAGGGCGACATCGCCGCCGCGGTGGCCGAGAGCGTCCGCCTCGGCTACCCGCTGGACGCCCCGCTCGACGCGGCGCTCAACGCCGCCGCGGACCCCGCTTCCACAGGGGGCGCGCCGTGAAGCTGCACCGCATCGTCGGGCGCGCCCGCAAGTGCGGCCCGAGCGCCATGGCCGCCGTCACCGGTCTGCCCACCCACGACTGCGCCGCGCTGCTGAGGGAGGTCACGGGCTCGAGCCAGATCCACGGCGTTCGCCAAGACGACCTCGTCGCGGCGATGGCGCTCGCCGGGTGGCACTGCGAACGCGCGGCCCATCCGCGGAGCGCGCGCCCGACGCTCGCCGCCTGGCTTCGCGGCCACGACACCTTCGCGCACCCGTTCATCCTCGTCGTGCGCAACCACTACGTGGCGCTCGGCGACGGCGAGGTCGCGGACAGCGGCTGGCTTTACCGCCGCCGTCCCATGCCCGTCGCCGACGCGCCGCACCGCCGAGTCCGGGTGCGCGAAACGATCGCCTGCCGCCCCGCCGACTCCGCCAGACGCACATAGCTCGACCCGCGTTCATCCTCGCGCCGCGCCCGTCCTGGCCCCGTCCGAGCTGTTTCGTCCCCCGGACCGGGACCCATCCAACCAAGGAGCACACCCCATGCAAGCACAAGCCTTCCTCGAGCGGCACACCCCGACCCTGCTGGAGATCGCGACGACCGCCGGCCCCAGCATCGCGGGGCGCGCCGACCTCGCCGGATTCCTCGCCCGGGTCCACGCCGACTTCGAGACCGTCGCCGACAAGCCCGGCAGCCGTCCGTCCCTGCCGGGCGAGGACGTCTTCTGGTGGTGCGTCACGCTGCTGGAGGAGTTCGACGAGCTCCCGTCCGGCGCCGCTGCCAAGGACCCCTACACCGCCATGCTGGTCAACCAGCTGAAGAGCCTGGCAAGCCGGCTCGACGCCCGCGAACCGCTGCCCTCCGGGCTCGACATCCACTGGTTCAGCGACGACGAGGGGGACGCCGGCTGAAGCCCCGGCGAGACATGTCCGGGCGGGCGCCGCGACGCCGTCCGAAAACCACTGGCGCGATTCCGGGCAATCCCGCGCAGCCCGGTTCGCGGCGTTGACCGCCCGTTTTCCGAGTGTGACGATCAGTCCCATCACGGCCCCGACAAGCATCCCCATGCCGCCCCGACACCTCGCCGCAAGCCGTTCGCCGCGTCCCGCCGGCAGGGCGCCCCAGTTGCCGCCGACGACTCCCAAAACGCCGCCGGCGCTCCCGCGACCGGGCTGGATGACGCTCCGCCGGCAGACCATCGAGCGGCTGCTGGACGACTACCCCGGCGAGCATCCGGCGGCCTGCGAGCTCGATCGCGTGTTCCGCCCCGGCCGCGCCTGCCGGGCCTGCTCGCCGCGCGGGATTGTGGACCGCAAACGCCGCGCCGCGCTCTCGGACATCTCCGAGTGCGCGGGGCTGCTGGTGTTCTGCCAGGAGACGCGGCTGATCCGCCCCTCGGAGCTGCCCGGCTGGCTGTACCGCGTCCTCCACAACGAGTGGCGCCGCGGACGGCTTCCGGGGGTCAACGACGCGCGCATGAGCGACGCCGCCCGGCGCGGCGCCGCCGTGCTCGCGCGCCTCGGCCTGCTCGCCTCGTAGCGCCTCGCCCCGCCCGCGACCAGTGGAGATCTATGTCGGCAACCTGCCCTACGCCGCCACCGCCGCGGACGTCGCGGCGCTGTTCGAGCCGTTCGGCGCCCCCGAGGTGAACCTCATGACCGACCGCGCCACCGGCCGCTCGCGCGGGTTCGCATTCGTCACGATGCCGGACGAGGCCGCCGCCCGCGCCGCCATCGCGGCGCTCAACGGCCGGACCCTCGACGAACGGGCGGTGCGCGTCGACGAGGCCGCCGGGCCGTCGCGCCCGCAACGGGCCCGGCGCCGCTGACGCCGTCCCCGGGGCGAATGCCCGTTCGAGCCGCCGCACCGCATCGAGGAGAGAACGCCGTGCGTCGGCCCGCGCGGAGAGTGCCGGGACACGGAACCGAAGTCCCGTTCCCGGCGTCCGGGGCTCACCGCCCGAGCGCCGCGCGCAGGCTCGCGCCCGCCGCCGCGCCGAGCAGCTTCGGCCGGTGCTCCAGCGACGTGGCGCTCGCGGTCCTGCCGCTCGCTGCCACCTCGATCTTCACCAGGTCGCCGTCGATGCGACGCACGACCCGCCGATGCCCGCTCGCCCTCGCCGCGTACGCGGCCCGGACGACCCTTCCGTGCCGCACACCGGCGGCCACACGCATGTCCACATGCATGGTCTTTCTCCTCTTGGTTGCAAACTGCCAGCGGAACCGCCGACACGTCGCCTTCGGAACGAAGGACGAATCACGCGCAAACCTACCCGCCGCGCGAGCCGCTTGCAACCGCGCGCCTCGAACTCCGATCCGCGCCCGCGCGGGCGGCAACCTCGCCCCGGTCCCCCGCAGTCGCCAACGCCCGCGAACGCCGCGGAGAAGTGCGCAATTCCCAGTGGACAAGAATGCGCAACCCTAGATGCACATTGACAACCGTCCGCTGCGCAACCCTCGTTCGACGGTCCTACCCCGTTTCGCTCGGCGCGAGAGCGGGGCGGGCGTACGACGGCTCGGCAGTACGCGCCGGGTCGCGACAGATACGGACAGGATGCGCGACTACCCGGACCCGCGGGCGGGCCGACACGATTCGGGACCGACACCGGCGGCGCGCCGTCGTTTCCTTCGAGCCTCGGTCCGCGCAGCCGCCCGTCAAGGCCACGCCCTGCGGGTGCCGCCGCCGGATGCCGGGGCACCGTTCCCGCGCCGGGACGCGCCAGCGGCGGCAGCCTTGACCGGCGGCCCGGGCGCGGACCGGACGGGAGGGGAAACGACAGCACGTCCGAGGAGCAGACCATGACCGACCCGAATCCCCCAGCCGCCGAAGTCGCCTTCGCCTACGCCGGCATCGGTTCCCGCCGCACACCGGATGTCCTGCTCGAAGCCATGGCGGACCTCGCCGAAACCCTCGGGCGCGCCGGCTGCGTCCTGTCCACCGGCGGCGCGGACGGCGCGGACCGGGCGTTCGAGACGGGCGCGCTGCGCACCGACGCGCCGGTCACCGTGCACGCGCCCTGGTCCGGCTACAACGGCTACCGCCCGGGACGCGAGGCGGAGTCCGACATCGACGTGCGCGTTCCCGACCCGGGCGAAACGGTCCGGGGCAGCAGCTACATGGACCTCGCCCGGCGCCACCATCCGGCCTGGGAGCGCTGCGGCCGCGGCGCCCGGGCGCTGTTCGTGCGCAACGTCGCGATCCTGGCCGGCGCGGTGGGGGAGGACGGCGATGCGGTGCCCGTGCTCGCAGTGGTCGCCTACACCCCCAACCGCCTGGCCACCGGACGCGACGCGGGCGGCACCGGGCACGGGCTGCGCGTCGCGCGCGAACTCGGCATCCCCGCCATCAACGTCTCGCCGCGCGCGGTGCCGGCGGACAACGCGGCCGCGCTCGACCGGGCGCCCGAAACGCTGCGCGCGGCGCTCCTGCGGCATTTTCCCGCGCTGCCGGGGTAGGGCGGTGCCACGCACGGTCTACGAACTCGACGAGGCGGCGGCGCGCCGCGCCGGCGCCGTCCCGCGCGGCGCCGAACTCCGCATGCCCTGTCCCGTCCACGACAGCTCCCCCGAGACCCTCGCACTGCGGCGCGGACGCACCGCGGCCGTCTGGCACTGCCACGCCGGCTGCGAACCCGGCGCCGTCCGCGACGCCCTCCTCGACGCCGGAATCCTCCGCCGCGCCGCCACGCCCGACCCGCGCCCCGCGACAAACCCGACCGCAGCCTCGACGCAGGTGCCGCCCCCATGGATCCGCCGCGTCTGGGACGGCGCCTCGCCCATCGACGCCACCCCTGCCGCCACGTACCTGCGGGCGCGCGGCCTCGCGCCGCCGTGGCCGAAGGCCCTGCGCTGGGACGCGTCGCGCTCCCGCATGATCGCGCCCGCGGTCCGCGACGGCGCGCTGCGCGGCCTGCACGCCACCCGCCTGCCCGGGCGCGAGCGCAGGGCGCACGGGCCGGTCAAGGGCGCCGCGGTGCGGCTGGCCGCCATGCGCGACGGCACCCTCGCCGTGGCCGAGGGCATCGAGACGGCGCTCGCCTACACGGCGATCACGGGCACGCCCGCCTGGGCGGCCCTGTCCGCCGCGGGGATGCGCCACGCGCCGCTGCCGGAGGGCCTCGAGCGCCTGGTCGTCGCCGCCGACTTCGACGGCGCCGGCCTCACGGCCGCCGAGCAGCTCGAGAGGCGCGCGAGAGAGGCCGGGATCTCGGTGCGCATCGCGTTGCCTCCGCGCCACCGCACCGACTGGGCCGATGTGCTCTCGGCGCGGCGGCGTCGCGATCGGCGCGAGTGAGGCGCCGTCCAAGCGCTGGTTCCGCCCCGGCGCGGGGCCGGCGTCCCCGCCAGCCAGTTCCACGGAATAGGCCGAGACGGCCGGCACGCCGCGCCGGGCACGGAGTCGGAGCGGCGCTACCGAGCGGATGGGCCGAAGCGGCGGAATCCCCGCAGCCTCGATCGAGGTGCCGATCACCGCCGGTGCGGCGACTCGGGACCATAACCGTTGGCGACCGCGTTTTCGAGTCTGGCTATAGCTAAGCTAGCGTCTGGACCGCTGGTCCGCTGCACCGGAAGAACCGCTCCACGTCCCCCGTACCGTGTCGGATTCCACCGCCGGTACGCGGTCGCCGGAGTTCCGCTCCACAAACCGTACTCCCCGCTTTCTCCGCACCCCCTCCCGCCATCCGACACGAGCCGGAACGACCGACCCGCCGCAATTCCAGCCTCCCGTCGGTTCCCGCCGTGAACGGCCTGCCCGCCGCAACAGCCGGGCGCTCGGAGGCAAGGCGGTCGTCGGCGACCGCCTGGGCATCCCATGAAACCGCGTTCGACCGTCCGGGCTGCCGAGCCGGAACGACCGAACCCGAAGCGCGGGGTCTTCCGCCTGTTGCCGATTCCTCTTCAGCCTGGTCCGCGCAACCGCCAGTCAAGGCCGGGCCGCTTCGCGGTCGCGTTCCGCGAGCCTTGACAGGCGGCCGGGCGCGGACCGTCGGGGTCGAGGCATCGACAACAGACCAGCAGAGGAGGTCGCACATGCCTTACCAAAACCACCCATCCAACAAGCTCCGGGTGCCGGACGAGTTCGTCTCCGACGGCACCTACGCGCGCTATGTGAACGTCAAGGGCGAGTGGCACATGTCGCTCGCGCCGCAGATGGCCGCCATCGTCCAGATCGGCACCGCCGTCACCTGCGACGTCGAAACCAAGTCCGGCAAGCGCTNNCGCGCGCTCGCCACCATCGAGGCGTTCCGCGCGGGACGCGCGAACGACGAGCGCAACACGTTCGCCATGCTGCCCGACGGCACCTGGGGCGTTCGCCTGCACGTCGCCGCCTCCCGCCGGGCGCGGCGCGGCGACACCGTGGACGTGGCCGTCACCGCCCGCTCGGGTCGCGTCGCGCACGTCACCGCCCGCGTCACGGACATCGTCGAGAACGAGTTCGGCGACCGCCAGGCCGTCGCGGCGATCGTCCGGCGCGACGACGGACGCCAACGCCCCGGCGACGACGGACGCAGCGCAGGCGAACCGTGCCCCGCCTGCGGCAGCACCGCCTGCGACTCGGACGCCACCGGCCGCTGCGCGCTGTCGCCGGAGCACCACCCCGAGGAGTTCGGCGACATACCGCTCGCCGACACGCCGCGCGAGGACCTCGGCACGAACATCGAGCCGATCGCCCTGGCCCAGGACTGGGATCACTGGGCGGCGCGCATCTCCCGCGGCGAGCCGGTCCGCATCTTCGACGAGACGCGCCCCTAGGGGCGCCTCCCCGGCGCGGCGGCCGCGCTCCTCCGGTCGCCGCGCCTTCCTCCCGCCTTCGAACGCACACCAGGAATCCGCCATGAGCCACCCAGCTCCCGACACGACGCACGCCGACGAGGGCGGCCGCCCCGTCGACAGCCTCGACGACGTGCGCCTGCTTCTTCCGCTCCTGCGGGACCTGCCGAACCCCGCCGCCACGGCGGCGGCGCTGCTCACATCCTTCGGCTCCCTCGCACGGGCCGTCCACGCCTCGCCGGCGCACCTCGCCGCCTGCGACCCCGCGCTCGACGCCGCCGCGCCGCGCTTCCGCGAGTTCGCCGACCTGCACGGCGCGTTGCTCCGCGCGGAGCTCGTGTCGACGCCGCTCCATACCGGCCAAGCGTTCACCAGCGTCGAGACCGCGCGCCGGTTCGTCGCGAACGCGGTCGGCAACCGCGACCGCGAGGTTCTCGGCGCGCTGGTGCTGACCACGCGTCTGCACCTCATGCGCGACGTCGTGCTTGCCGAGGGCACCTACGACCGCGCCGCCGTCTACGTGCGCGAGGTGGCGCGGCTCGTGCTCGACCACCCCACCCCCGGCATCATCCTCTACCACGGCCACCCGAGCGGCGACCCGACCCCGTCGCACTCGGACTGGGCGCTGACCGAGGCGGTGCGCGACGCGCTCGCCACCCTCCACGCGAGCCTGTTCGACCACCTCGTCTGCGCCGGCGCGGCCACCGTGTCCATGGCGCAGCTCGACCCCGGCAAGTTCGACCCGTGGGACGGACGCGCGCGCTACATCGTCGACGAGTAGACTGGCGACGATCCCATGCAGAGTCCCGCTCCCCACCGCATCGGCCCCGTCCGCGGCGACCTGCCGGCGCCCTGCGCCGCGGCGGCGCTGTCGTCCCTCACGGGCCGCACCGTCGCCTACTGCCACCGCGTGCTCGCGCGCAACCACGGCCGCTGCCCGCTGGACAGCGCGGTCACGCCCGCCGTACTGACGAGCCTCGGCGACCTCGGCTTCCGGCCCGTCCTCGAACGCCACCAGCCGCCTCCGGCGTTCGCCGACTGGGCGGCGCGCGCGGCCCGCGGCACCTACCTGGTCGTGGTTCCCGATCACATCCTGGCGGCGGAGATCGACAGGCCCGGCCGCGTCGCGGTACGGGTCGCGGACAACGGCGAGTGCTGCACGCCCTGGCCCGCGCCGCCCGACGCGCCGCTTCTCGCGCTGCCCGTCCACGAGAGCATCCGTTGCGTCCTTCTCGTCGAGCCGCACGGTCCGACTCCGACGGTATGATGCCCGGACCATGCAACCGACCACCGACACCGCGACCCGACCGCTGCAGCCGCCGCTCGCCGAGCACCGTGCGTCCCTACTCGCCCTCGCCGAACGCCGGGCAGTGCGCAACGTCCGGGTGTTCGGCTCGATGGCCCGCGGCGACCAGCACGCACACAGCGACGTGGACCTTCTTGTCGATGCGCCGCCCGGAACTTCCGCACTCGCCCTGTGCGGCCTGTCAATCGACGCGGAGCGACTCCTCGGCATCCCGGCGGAAGTCGTCACCGAGCGGTGCCTGTACCCGCCCATGCGCGAACGGGCCGTCCGGGAAGCCCTGCCGCTGTGAGCCGCACGGTCGAACGCCCTGTGCGCAGCGATGCCCCGGAGCGTATACTAGTCGTATACGACACTCTCGCCCATGAAGATCCGGCACAAGGCCCTGCGGGCCTTCCATGAAAACGATGATGCCAGACGCCTGCCCCAGTCCCGCGTGGAACGCATCCGCGAGATACTCACAGCGCTCGACGACGCCGTGCGGCCCGGCAACCTCGACCTCCCCGGCTACCGGCTGCACCCGTTGCGCGGCGACATGGGCGGCTACTGGAGCGTCGTAGTGTCGCGCAACTACCGCATCGTGTTCCGCTTCGACGGCACCGAGGCCACCGACGTCGATCTCGTCGACTACCACTAGAGGACGCCCCATGACCCGGATGAAGAACCCCGCCCACCCCGGCCGCCTCGTCGCGAGCGCCATCGAGGCGCAAGGCTGGACGGTGACCCACGCGGCCGAGCGACTCGGCGTCACCCGGGCCTTCCTCTCGCGCATCCTCCACGGCCACGCCGGCATCACCGCCGCCACCGCGCTGCGCCTCGAGGCCCTGGGCTGGTCCGACGCAGAGCACTGGATGCGGATGCAGGCGAGCCACGACCTCGCGCGGGAACGGGCGCGCGCCGTCGCCTGATCCGCGCCGCTACGGGCGCCCGCTCTCCCGAACGCGCGTCGCGCCGTTTTTCGTCGCGAATCCGCTCCCGGCGGCGCGGGGTGCCTTCCCGCGCAGCCCGGCGCGAGGCCGTGCGAGCCGTCCCGCACCTGCGGATTCCGCATAGCCGCATCGACCGGAAACCATTGACAGCACTGCGTTTTCGACGGTAAAACACCCTCGCTTGCAGTCCCGACGAACGTCGGGTGCAACCGTTGCCGACCGGGTCCCCGGACGGCTAGTTTCAACGAAGAGGAGCATGCTCTATGCCCGAGCGCTACGATGCCGTAGTCATCGAGGAAAGCGAAACGCTGACCAACGACGACGGCACGCCGCGTAAGTTCTTCACGAACGTCGGCGCTGCATTCCCCCACAAGAATGGNNAAGGACCGGGGCCAGCCGAGTCGGACATCGAGGCCCAAGCGCCCCCGCCGGGGCCGCCGCGCGACAGCGGACAGGCGGCTTCGCCTCCCCCGATCCGGCGGGAGGCGCATCTCCACCGCTTCCACGGCACGCTGCGTCCATCGCCAGCAACGCTCGCCCGCGGGCCCGATCCCGCAAGCGGACGATCCTCGACAACCCTCCGGTGCCAAGCTGCCGGATCCGCTTTGCCCAAACGACCCCGTCGGCCACCCTGCGTACCGGACGCGGCGAGCCCCCGAACGTGCAACAAGAGGCCGTTGACCGCTGCATCGAAGAACAGCGTGATCAACGCCGTCCAGGAACTCTCGCGCCACCGTGCGCACGCGGCGGAGCTGCGACCCTGATTGACGCCGCGTGAAGCGTTCTGGCGTACCCGCCGCCCTTCCCGATGCGCCGAGGGCGCTACACGCCCCGGCTGCGGCCGACGACCGACGCCGCCTTGCCGACCGGCCCGGGCACCGCACGGGCCGCGGCCGCCGCAACGCCGACGCCGGTCTCCGCAGCGGCGCGCGACGCGCCGGCGAGCTGGCTCATGCCCGCCTCGACCAGCCCCTGCGCGTGCCATCCCGCCCAGCCCATCATCGCCACCCACACCGACGGCATGACGATGAACACCGTCTTCGTCACGTTGTGGATCATCACCGACTGGATCGGCCCCTGGTGGCGCATGTCGAGCATGCCGGCCAGGTTGTTGTCGAGCCAGAACGCGACGCCCCACAGCGCCGAGAGGAAGTTGAGGCCGAAGTGCACCACGGTGAACAGCACGAGCTTCGCGGCGCTGTAGCCCGAGAACACCAGCATGAACGGCAGCCCGACCACGAAGATGAGCTGCGCGAGCCCCTGCAGCATGGTGACCGTCTCCCGGATCGCCACGCCCTCCGCGGCCCACGCCAGCGACTTGACCCCCGCGCCCGCCACGGCCACCAGGTCCGCTGCGGCGCCCCCGACCAGCGTGCCGCCGCCCTGCAGGAGCTTCTTGGCGGCGGTGCCGTAGTTCCCGGCGTCGATCTCGCGCTGCACCCGGATGTCGTGCGCGCGCCCGCGCTCGCGCAGGGCCGCGTTGTAGCTCACCGTCCGCCCGAACCCGTCGCCCGAGTCCGCCGGGGCGCGGAACCGGCCCTCGAGCACCGCCGCCAGCACCGCGTCCTCCGCGCTGCCGTGCGGCCACATGTTCTCCGGGCGGGCGTACCAGCCGAGCGCGCGGCCGTCCGCCCCGACCGCCGGGTCGGTGGCGTCCGCCACGAGGTCCGCGTCGAGACCGCCGAGCAGCCGAACGCGCAGGCCCGTCCACCACGCCGCGCACATGGGATAGGCGCCGCTCGGCCGCGCCGCGTCGCGCGGCAGCGCGCGCGCCCAGCCAAGGCCGGACATGTCCACCGTCGACTGCAGCGCCGGGTAGATCGTCTCCGCCAGCCAGGCCGACCCCGCGTAGTCGAAGGACGCCTTGATCTCGTCCGCTCGGGACAGTTGCGGGCGGGCCGTGGACATGCCGCCGGGCAGGCGCGGCACGCATCCGCCCCGGGCGGGCAGCTCGCCCACCGCAGCGCAGTCCGCGCTGCCGGCGAGCCCGTGCCCCTCGGCCCACAGCGCCACCGCGCGGCGGTGGCACTCCCCGGCGAAGCGCCGCATGCTCTCGAGCGCCGCCGCATCGTCGATCGCCTCGCGCCCGACACGCATGTGCAGCCCGCGCACGTCCGACGAGCACGGGATGGCGGCCATGGCCCCCGCCGCCAGCGCCTTGCCGAGCTGGTGCATGGCCGCCCACCAGAGCGGGATCTCGGCGGACTCGCCCGAGAGCTGCGCGCGGATCGGGCCGTAGGGCGCGGCGGCGTCGCCGGCGGTGACGATGCCGCCGCCCCCGGCGCCGCACTCGAGCGACGGGCGCACGTAGCGCATCTGCGCCATGTCCAGCGGGAACGACGGCACCGCGGCGAGGAACACCACCACCACCGCGACCACCGTGTCCACCTCGATCTTCTTCAGGCTCTGCACCGCCGCCGAACCTTCGTCGTCGCCCGCCTTCTTGGACTCGATCACGTTCTTCACGACGATGCCTAGGAACGGCAGGTAGACGATTCCCGTGTCGTTCAGCACCGCCCACACCCCGTCGTAGACGATCCACCCGAACGCCAGGACCACGAACTCGAAGTAGCTGCCGACGCCCATCCGCCTAGACCGCCAGACCCACGAGGAACGCCATGCCGCCGCCGGGACCCATCGCCTCCACGAGCAGGTACGCCCCGAGATACGCGTGGCGGCGGGCGGTCAGCATCCGCGCCCGCTCGCCGCAGGCGCCGAGCCGGCGGACCAGCACCGGCCACCGCCACCACACCAGACCGGCGACCGCCAGCCGCCCGGCGACCAGCCACCAGCGCCCGCCCCCGGCGAGCCACCGCGCGGCGGCGTCGAGGCCCGCGCCGCCCCCGCCGCCGAGCGCCGCCGCCAGCACGAGCCCGCCGGCCATGGCCGCGGCCGTACCGGCCGCGATCCCGAGGCGCAGCGCGAGCCGGACGAAGCGCCCGCCCGCTGCCTCTCCCGACCGGCCCACCGCCAGCGCCTAGCCGCCGCCCGCCGCTTCGCGCTCGGCGTCGGCGTCCACCCCCAGCGCGCCCCGCGTCGGCTCCGCCTGCGGCAGCGTGAACGACGGCACGCCCGCAGCCGCGCGGGCGGCGGAGCGCCCGAGCACGGAGAGCGGCAGGTTGCGCGCGCGCAACTCCGCGAACCGCGCCTCCTGCTCGAGCTCGTCGATCTCGCGGTTCAGCTCGTCGAGCGCATCGCGCACGGCGGCCTTCGCCGGCCCGTTCTGCGCGACCGCCGGGTCGCGCAGGCCCGCGCGCAGGAGGCGCCGGGCGACGAACGCCTTCTCCAGCGTCCGTTC
>JAAXGX010000166.1:21312-24145 GCA_012271165.1 Vicinamibacteraceae bacterium
CGGTCCCGGCGTCGCGCCGTCGCCGTAGAGCGCCTCGACCTCCGCGACCATCGCCGCGCGCAGCCCCTCGCCCGCCTCGGCCGCCACCGGAACGCAGCCGGACGCCGATTCCGAGCAGGTCGTCACGGCCACATCCCCGACCACCGAGCGCACGAACGCCGCCGCCGCGTCGGAGTCCGCGAAGACGGCGCAGAGGCGCTCGGCGGGGTCGGTGCAGGCGAGCACGGCGCCGCCGGCGACCGTGGCAGCGTCCCGGCCCTGCAGGGCCGCGAAACCCGCCTTCGCCGTGTCGGTGACCGGTCGGAGAGGTTCCTGCCCCACTCCGCCCGCCGCCACGCCGCCGATCCAGGTGACCCCGGCGTCCCCGCCCGCATTGGCCGCAGCGGCCTTCGCCGCGATGGTCGGTTCCGCGCCCGCGCCGAGCTGGCGCTTCCAGAACTCGCCTTCGGCGAGCGCCCGCCAGCCCCCGGCGGCGGTGCGGTCGCGCATCGCAGCCACGGTGCGCTCGCAGTTGGCGCGCGCCATGCGGAAGCCGATGCCGGCCTCCGCCATCATGCCGGTCAGCATGTCGTACAGCGACGGGTTGAGGCGCTGAAGGACCAGGCCCGGCAGGGAGGCGACCACGCCCTGCGCCGAGTCGACGATGTTGCCCATCATCTGCCGCGCCGCGCTCTCGGCGCTGCCGAGCTGGTCGGTGATCGAGGAGGCGATGTCGAAGCTGCCGCACTGCAAATCGCCGGTCCAGCCGAAGCGCAGCCGCGCCTCCACCGTGCGTCCGGAGAAGCCCTGGAACGCCCTGATCGGCACCGCGCCGCCGAGCTCGTAGACAGCGGTGTCGCCGTGGCCGATGGCCGCACCGTACTCCTGCCCCGACGCCGGCGGCGACGCGCCCCCGGCGAGCAGCAGGACCGCCCCCGCGAACCCCGCCGCGAACGACCGCATCCAGTCCTTCATGTCCGTCCCCATCCTCCGAGCGCGACCCTGAGCGGCCCGGCGATCCGGACCCGGCAGGGGTTCGCGCAGCACTCGTAGCGGCGCCAGAGCTGCCAGCCGTAGCCGCCGTCCCGGTTCAGCCGCCCGGCGAGCGGATCCGCCGCAAAAGGCAGCGCGCCCGACGTCCCGGCCTCCGCGAACCGGTGGCAGCCCGGGACGTCGGGCAGCACCTGCCGCCACTTGAACCCGGACCCGCCGGGCTCCACGCCGTCGGGCAGCCAGAGCATCCCCCAGTCGCCGAACCGGTACCGCCCGGACCGCTCCAGCACGTCCATCGCCGGCGCCGGCAGCCCGGACAGGTCCGGGAGGTCCGGGATTCCGGGCGCGGCGGGCAGGTTGCCCAGCGCCGCGCGCACGCGCAGGTTGGCGCCGAGCGCGCCCGGCAGCCCGAAGTCCGGGTTCGTCGCCACGAACGCGGCCCGCTGCGCGACGTTCGCCGCGTTGCGGTAGTCGTGGCCGGCGTCCTGCCAGCCCGCGAGCGGGAACAGCGCGCCCCACTCGACGCCCGGCGGCAGCGGCCAGGGCGGTTCGAAGAGGCCACGCCCGAACGGGGGGTGCGCGGCGGCGTCGGCCGGCCCCGCCGCCATGTCCAGCTCCGCGAAGCGCCACAGCGGGTCCAGGGCGCTGGCGTAGTAGGGCACCGGCAGCGTCGCCGACGGGCACACCAGGTCGAGCGGCAGCCGCGCCATCAGCGCGCCGCTCACCGAGCCGAACACCTCGGCCTCGTAGAAGTTCAGTTCGGCGCCGGGGCGCAGCGTCTCGCCCCGCGTCTCCGCCGTTCCACCGCCGCGCGCCGAGAGACCGCCGGCGAAGCGCGCGCCGCCCTCGAAGGCGGAAACGGCCGCGAGCGCCGCCCCCGCGACGCGGCCCTCGGTCCATGGGCAGGTTCCGGCGTGCACCGTCACCACCACCGCGGGCACGAAGTGCCGCACCAGCGGCGTGGTCTCCACCGACGTCCCGGCGCCGGGCAGGTAGGGCGGGTCGAGGCACACCCACTCGCAGGAGCCGATCAGTTCCCATTCCATGCATCCCCCGGCCGGGTCTCCGGTCTCGGCGGCGGTGGCCGCGAGCAGATCCGCGGTCGCGAACCCGCGCGGCGCCGCGTGGGCCGCTACCGCCCACAGGATTCCGACCGCCCCGGCGACCGCCAGGCACACCAGCGCGATCAGCAGCGCCGCCGCCCATTCGAGCGCATCCGCACCGCGCCTCACGCGAGCCCCCGGACGCGGTCGATGTCGGCGGCCACGGCCAGCGCCGCCTCGACCTCCGCGACCCCGTCGCGGACCATGACCGCCGCCCGCTCGGCCTTCTCGTGGCGCTCGGTGGCCGCCAGCGCCAGCACCACGGAGGGCGGCACGGCGCGGAAGAGATGCATGCCCGTCGCGCTCATCACGACCCCTTCCGTGTACTGCCGATGCGCCTTGCGCGCGGAGAGCAGCATCTCGACCTGCTCGTCGGAGAGCTCGCGGAAGCGGCGCATCTCCTCCACCTCCTCCTTCGGGCAGACCAGCGCGATCCACCACTCGATCATGTTCAGAAGCTTCTTG
This sequence comes from Vicinamibacteraceae bacterium, assembly GCA_012271165.1. Classification (GTDB taxonomy): domain Bacteria; phylum Acidobacteriota; class Vicinamibacteria; order Vicinamibacterales; family UBA8438; genus JAAXGX01. The sequence goes on from JAAXGX010000166.1 coordinate 23,853, forward strand.
GCGACGTCGGGAAAGTCCTCGAGGTTCTGCGTCGCCAACCACAGCCAGGCACCGAGCTTGCGCCACATCTTGACGATCTTGACCAGGTACGGCGCGAGCTGCGGGTGGGTGGTGACGATGTGCGCCTCGTCGATCGCGAAGACGATCTCGCGCGACTCGTGCTGGTCGCGCTCGGCGAGGTTGTTGACCATGTTCATCATCGAGACGCAGGAGAGCGCCAGGTGCGCCTCGTAGCCCTCGCGCGCGAAGTGGGCGAGATCCACGAGAGTCACGTCCGCCTCGGGCCAGGGCTC
>JAAXGX010000127.1:0-9886 GCA_012271165.1 Vicinamibacteraceae bacterium
GTCACCCAGAAGACCGCCACGAGGAAGGCGACCAGGCCGATCAGCGTGTTCTGAATCATCTTCACCACCGCGGCGATCTGCTCGGCCTGCTCGCCGAGCAGGGCGCCGGCGGCGACGACCGCCCCGGTGGCGTCGACCGTGCCGCCGATCCAGGCCGCGCCGACTACCGGGTCCATGCCGGCGGCCCGGATTCCCAGCGGCATGACGATCATCATCACCACCGTGAAGATGAGCGACATGCCGACGGCCAGCGTCAGCTCCTGCTTGTGGGCCCGCGCGGCCGCCGCGACCGCGATGGCGGCCGAGACGCCGCAGACGGACGTGGCCGCGGCGATGACCATCACCAGCGACCGGCTCCCGATCTTCAGGAACCGGACGCCGAAGCGGTACATGAAGACGATGACGAGCGGCGTGACCAGCCAGGCGACGAAGAGCCCGGGCAGGCCGAGGCTGAGGATGTTGCCGAACAGGATCTCCGCCCCCAGCAGCACCAGGCCGGTCTTGATGTACAGCTCGCCGCGCAGGGCGGGCCGCAGCCACGCCGGCGTCCCGCGCGTGTTGGCGATGACGAGACCGATGATCAGCGCCCAGAAGGCGTAGCCGAAGCCCGCCGCGCGCACGCCCACCTGATTGGCCAGCGTGTAGGACGCGACGGCGAGGAGGAACAGCGGAACGAAGGCGGCGGCCAGGCGCCGTCCCTCGCGCGACATGACCTGGACGGCCGCGGCGGTCAGGACCAGCAGGCCGAGGCCCAGCCCCAGCAGGCCCGCCACGCGCCCGGCGAACGCCTCCGTCGGCAGCGTGGTCCAGCGCCCCACGCCCGGCACGGCGTCGACGAGGCCCACGGCCACGGCGGCCATGACGAGCCCGCCCAGCCAGACGGCCCACCAGTCTTCCGCCGCGACGAGCGGGTTCCTGGCGTTCTTCGCCGTGTCGCTCATCCCAGGGCGAGCTGCGTGGCGCCGAGGATGCGGCGGCCGGTCGGCTCCTGGAGGAACACAACGAGACGGAGATGCTCGCGCCGCCAGGTCGACCGCAGCCGCACGCGGCCCTCGACCGCATAGCTGGCGCGCGTCGGCCGGGGCAGGGACCCGAGCCACGTCAGGCTCCGGACGACCCCGGTGTAGGTCAGCGTCCGCGAGGCGTTCTCGCCGCGCGTGATCGCGGTGGTGATCGGGCTCTCGGTCACGGCGACCCAGACGTCCGGCGCCTCGGTCGTGGGCGGCACCTGCTCGACGACGCCGTCGATCCGGATGGTGCCCTCGGCGAGGCCCGTCGCCTCGATCGCCAGCGTCGCCTTCGGCGCCTTGCGCGCCGCGACGATCGCTTCGCGAGCGGTGATGGGGCGGCTGCCGACGAACGCCGTCCGGCCGTCGACCACCATCATCGGCGTGTACATGTGCTCGGCGCCCAGCGCCTCGACGTAGACCCGCTGGCGCGAGCTGAACTGCCCGGACGAGTACGGATCCTTCCAGCCGAGGCGGTTCCAGTAGTCGACGTGCTCGCTGAGGACGATGACCTGCGCGCCGTTGACCGGCTGATTGCGCTCGAGCGAGCGGAGCAGATCGTCGGCCGGCGGGCAGCTCGAGCAGCCCTGCGACGTGAACAGCTCGACGATGACGGGGGTCAGCGCGTCGTCGCCCGCGGCAGGCGCGGCCCGCTGCGGGATCGCCAGGACGACCGCTGCCGCGAGGAGCACCGACGTCGCCGCAAGAAAAGTTCTGCGCATGATATTTGCTCCGATCCTATACTAGTGCCCTCGAAATTCCAGTCCAAAAAGGGATAGTGAGGAGCAACATGTCCAGACACTCGATCGCAGCCGCGCTGCTGGCCGCCGCCGTCCTGACGCTCGCCGGCGCGGGCGCCGCGCAGGCGCAACTCAGCCCCACCAGCTCGTTTCTCGCCACGCTCGACAACGCCTACCGGGTGATTCCCAACGTGACCTATCACGAGGCGAGCGGCGTGGAGAACAAGCTCGATCTCTACGTGCGGCGCAATCCGGACGGCCCGGCGCCGGTGCTGCTGATGATCCACGGCGGCGGCTGGGTGGGCGGCCAGAAGGAAACCTACACCATGCGGCTGCTGCCCTATCTCGAGATGGGGTTCGCCGTCGTCAACGTGGGGTACCGCCTGGCCGACGTCGCGCTCGCGCCCGCCGCGGTGGAGGACTGTCTGTGCGCGCTGCGCTGGATCGCGCGGAACGCCGAGCAGTACGGCCTGGATGCGTCGCGCGTGGTCGTGACCGGGATGTCCGCCGGCGGCCATCTGTCGCTGACCACCGGCATGATCCCGTCCGCGGCCGGTCTCGACCGGCAGTGCGCGGCGCGCGCCTTCTCGGGGCCGCGCCCCGCGGATCCGGCCACCGTGGTCGCTATCGTCAACTGGTACGGCATCACGGACGTCGTCGACATGCTCGACGGCCCGAACGTCAAGGGCTACGCGGTGGAGTGGCTCGGCAGCCTGCCGAACCGCGTGGAGGTCGCCTCCCGCGTGTCGCCGGTCAACTACGTGCGGGAGGGGCTGCCGCCGATCCTGACGATTCACGGCGACGACGATCCGATCGTGCCGTACGAGCACGCGGTGCGGCTCAAGGACAGGCTCGACGCCGTTGGTGCGGCCAACGAGCTGCACACGGTGCCCGGCGGCGGCCATGGCGGCTTCGACGACGAGGAGACGCTCGCGATCTACGAGAAGATCTTCGACTTCCTCGCCAGGCACGGGCTGCCGGCACGCAGCGCGACGAACCAGCAGAACTGACGCCGGGCCATGACCAGGCAACCGCAGCGGCGCACGCGTTGGCGATTGCCCGCGTGCGCCGCGCTGGTGGCGGCCGCCGTGGCCGCCGCCCCGGCGTTCCAGGCAGGCAGCGCGGAGGATCCGGCGCTCGACGCGGCGTTCGCCGCGTTCTGGGCGGCGGAGTCCGAGCAGGCCGTGGCGAGCGCCGTCGACGCCATCCTCGCGCTCGATCCGGCGCACGACGCGGTCCGCTCGCGGCTGCGGGCCGGCCGCGAGTACGCCGCCGACGCGCCGACCGGCCGGCAGGTGCGCAGCCGGCGCAACCGCGACGGGCTCGAGCACGAGTATGTGCTGCAGGTGCCCGCCGCGTACGACCCCCGCACGCCGCATCCGTTGCGCATCTATCTGCACGGCGGCGTCATGCGCCCGCGGCCGGCGGACGGCGCGTGGTGGCGGAGCGAGGAGCGCTGGCTGCGCGACGACGCCATCGTCGTGGCGCCCGCCTCCTGGAACGAGTCGGTCTGGTGGCAGCGGAGCCAGATCGAGAACCTCGCGGGCCTGCTCGGCGATCTCAAGCGGACCTACAACATCGACGAGAACCGCGCGTACCTCATGGGCGTCTCGGACGGGGCGACGGGCGCCTACTACCACGCCTTCAAGGCCGCGACGCCCTGGGCCGGCTTCCTGCTCTTCATCGGCCATCCGGCCGTGCTCGCCAATCCGAGCACGGGCGTCGACGGCGAGATGCACGTGGCGAACCTGCGCGGCAAACCGCTGTTCGTCGTCAACGGAGCGCACGACCGCCTGTACCCGGCCGCCGTGGTCGAGCCGTACGTCCGGTTGTTTGCCGAGGCCGGCATCGAGGTGGAGTTTCGCCCGCAGCCCGACGCCGGCCACGACCTGAGCTGGTGGGACGCGGAGGTCGAGCACGTGGAGGCCTTCTTCGCGGCCACGCGCCGCGAGCCGCTGCCGGACGAGCTGACGTGGGAAACGGAGACGACGCGGGAGTTCAACCGCGCGCACTGGCTCGTCGTCGACGAGCTCGGCGCCGTGGAGGGCGAGAGCGCCCTCGCTGCGTTCGACCGCGTGACGGTGCCCGGACCGCGCCGGCCGCTCGGCATCAACACCGTCGGCGAGCTGCCGGACGGGGCCGGGCTCGTGCTGGTCGAGGTGGGGACCGGCTCGCTGGCCGAGGACGCCGGAATCGAGGCGGGCGACGTTCTCCTGGACATGGGCGGGGCTCCCACGCGCACGGCCGAGGCGGCGCGGGACGCCATTCTCCGCATCCGGCCCGGCCAGGATCTGCCGGTGACCGTCGAGCGCGCCGGCGCACCCGTGCGGCTGACGCTGCGCTTTCCGGCGACGCAGCCGGGCGAATCGCGGCTCGCCTTCTCCCACAGCCAGCCGTCCGGCCGGGTCGAGCTGCGGCGCGACGGCAACACGGTCAGCGCGGCGACGCGCGGCGTGCGCCGCTTCACGCTGCTGCTCTCGGCGGACCAGTTCGACCTCTCGCGGCCGGTCCGCGTCATCACCAACGGCGTCGTGGCCCATGACGGCATGGTGACCCAGGACGCCGCGACGTTGCTGCGCTGGGCCGCCGTCGATTGGGATAGAACCGCGCTGTTCAGCGCCGAGCTGGAAATCGAGGTCGTCCCGCGCTAGGAGCCCGCGCCGTACACCGGCGCGAGCTCCGCAAGGCGCGCACGGCGCGCCTGGGCGGGAGCGGCGCGGGGCTGTGGGGTCCCCGCAAGCGGACGCCGGGGGTTCGGGGCGCAGCCCCGTCTGATGGAAGCTGCGCACGGCGCGCCTGGGCGGGAGCGGCGCGGGGCTGTGGGGTCCCCGCAAGCGGACGCCGGGGGTTCGGGGCGCAGCCCCGTCTGAATAAAGCCCCGTCTGATAGAAGCTGCACGGCATGGAGAACGCTCTCGCCGCCCGGGTGCGCGCGCGCGTGGCGGACCTGGACTCGCAAGGGTTGCTCCGGACGCTGCGGCCCCCGGCCGGCATCGACCTCTCTTCCAACGACTACCTCGGCCTGGCGACCCACCCGCGCCTGGCGGCTCGTCTGGCCGTGGCGGTCGAGCAGGACGGTTGCGGCAGCACCGGCTCACGGCTGCTGCGCGGGCACCGGGAGCGGTTCACGGCCATCGAGCAGCGCTTCGCCGCGTTCAAGGGCGCCGAGCGCAGCCTGTACTTCTCGAGCGGCTATCTGGCCAACCTCGCGGTGCTCGCGACGTTGCCGGAAGCCGGGGACGTCATCTACTCGGACGAGCGCAACCACGCGAGCATCATCGACGGGATCCGGCTGTCGCGGGCCGCCCGTGTCATCGTGCCCCATGGCGACGTCGGGGCGCTCGAGCGCCGGCTGGCCGGGCACGACGCGGCCGGCGAGCGGTTCGTGGTGATCGAATCGCTGTTCAGCATGGACGGGGACATCGCGCCGCTCGCCGACTACGCCGCCGTCTGCCGGCGCCACGGCGCGCTGCTGCTGGTGGACGAGGCGCACGCCGTCGGGATCTACGGACCGGACGGCAGCGGGCTCGTCCGGGACAGCGGCGCCGACGACGACGTGCTCGTGTCGATCAACACGGCCGGCAAGGCGCTGGGCGTGGCCGGCGCGTTCGTGGCGGGGCCGGCCTGGGCCATCGACTACCTGCAACAGCGGGCGCGGCCGTTCGTGTTCTCGACCGCGCCGCCGCCCGCCCTCGCCGCGGCGCTCGCCGCGGCGCTCGACGTGCTGGCGGCCGAGCCCGAGCGCCGCGAGACGCTCCGCGCCCGCGTCCGCTTCCTCCGTGCGCGGCTCGCGCGGGCCGGCCTCGCGCGCGCCGCCGGCACGTCGCAGATCGTGCCGATCGTCGTGGGCGCGAACGAGGCGGCGGTTGCGCTGGCGGCGGGCCTGCAGCGGCGGGGCTTCGACGTGCGCGCCATCCGGCCGCCGACCGTCCCCCCCGGCACGGCCCGCCTGCGGGTCGCCGTGAACGCGCAGCTCTCCGAGGATGACCTCGAACGGTTCGTCGCCGCCCTCGGGCAGGGCCTGAAGGAGATCGAGCCGTGCTCCGCGGCCTGTTCGTGACCGGCACCGACACGGGTGTGGGCAAGACCGTCGTCGCCGCCGCCCTGCTGCACCGCTACGGCGGGGGGGCGGCGCCGCTGCGTTACTGGAAGCCGATCCAGACCGGCACGCGGCTGGACGACGACACGGCCGAGGTGCGGCGGCTGACCGCGGGCGTCGGCGTCGAGGTCGTCGACGAGGGCGTCCGGCTCGCCGAGCCGGTGTCGCCGCACCTGGCCGCCGCGCTGGCCGGCACCGAGATCGACCTGGCTCCGCTGGTGGCTCGCCGCACCGGGGGAGCGGCCGCGGGCGCCTGGATCGTCGAGGGCGCCGGCGGCGTCCTCGTGCCGATCAACCGGTCGCGCCTGATGGTCGACCTGATGGCCGCGCTGGGGCTGGCTGCGCTGGTCGTCGCGCGCAGCTCGCTGGGCACGATCAATCACACCCTGCTCACGCTGGCCTGCCTGCGCGGCCGGTCGGTGTCTGTGGCGGGCGTGGTGATGGTCGGCGAGCCGGACCGGCACAACCGGGCCGCCATCGAGGACTACGGACGGGTCGTCGTCGTGGGCGAGATGCCGCGCTTCGAGCGCGTGTCGGCGGCGGCCCTGGCGGGCTGGGCTCCGCGCGGGCTCGATCCGCGCGCGCGGCTCGGGGAGTGGCTCGAATGACCTCGCACCAGAATCTCGCGGCGCGCGACCAGGCTTGCCTGTGGCATCCGTACACCCAGATGCTGAACGAGCCCCCGCCCCTGGAGGTGGTGCGCGGCGCGGGCGTGTATCTCCACACCGCCGACGGGCGGCGGGTCCTCGACGGCGTCTCGTCGTGGTGGGTCAACATCCACGGGCACGCCCATCCGGCGCTGAACGCGGCGCTGGCCCGGCAGGCGGGCGAGCTCGAGCACGTCATCTTCGCCGGCTGCACGCACCCGCCGGCGGTGGAGCTGGCCGAGCGGCTGGTGGCGCTGCTGCCCGGCGGACTCACGCGCGTCTTCTACTCGGACAACGGCTCGACGGCGGTCGAGGTGGCGCTCAAGCTGGCCTGGCAGTACTGGCAGAACCGGGGCGAGCCTGAGCGGCGGACGTTCGTCGCGCTCGATCACGCCTATCACGGCGACACGGTGGGCGCGATGTCGGTGAGCGCCGCCTCCAGCTTCACCGCGCCGTTCGAGCCGCTGCTGTTTCCGGTGGTGCGCGTCCACGACCCCTACTGCCACCGCTGCCCGGTCGGGCTCGACCGGAAGCGCTGCCGGATCGACTGCCTGGCGAGCCTGGAGGCGCGGCTCGCGGAGCTGGGGCCGCAGGCGGCCGGCGTGCTCGTCGAGCCCATGCTGCAGGGCGTCGGCGGCATGATCGTCTGGCCGCAGGAGTTCCTGGCGGGGGTGCGCTCGCTCTGCGACCGGTACGGCACGCTCATGATCGCCGACGAGGTGCTGACGGGCTTCGGGCGGACGGGCCGCATGTTCGCCTGCGAGCACGCGGGGGTCGCACCCGACGTCATCTGCCTGTCCAAGGGCCTGACCGCGGGCTACCTGCCGCTCGCGGCAACCGTCGCCAGCGAGCCCATCTACGAGGCGTTCCTGAGCGAGGACCGCCGCCTGGCGTTCTTCCACGGGCATTCCTACACGGCCAACCCGCTCGCCTGCGCCGTCGGCGTGGCCAGTCTCGACCTGTTCCGGGACGAGGGCGTGCTCGAGCGGATAGGGAGGCTTGAGGCCCAGCTCCGATCGGGGCTCGAGCCGTTGCGGCGCCTGCCGCACGTGGGCGACGTCCGCGTCATCGGGGGCGTCGGCGCCGTCGAGCTCGCGACGGACGCCGACACCGCGGAGCACGGCGCGGACGGCGGCTACTTCGATCGCATCGGGCCGCGGCTGTCCGACGCGTTCCTGCGTCGGGGCCTGCTGCTGCGGCCGCTCGGCAACGTGCTCTACTTCATGCCGCCCTACGTGATCTCCGACACCGAGGCGGCCTGGGCCCTCGACACCATCGCCACGGTGCTCGGCAACCTCGACGAGCTCTGACCGAGCGCGCCGACCGGGCCCGGGCGCCAGGCACCGCCGTCTGACGCCCGAGCGCCCCGCAGAAATCCGTGCCGTGCGCGCCCTACGGCGCCGTCGCCGGCTCGGTCTCCCAGGCCAGGTACGTTTCCTCCGGCAGGAAGTACATGTGCACCGTGTAGCGTCCCGTCAACGACATCGGGCGTCCGAAGTGCAGCACGTGGGCGTTGTCGATGGGCGGGATGGGCAGGTAATGCAGCGGCATCTCCGGCCAGGACACGCCGTTCGCCAGATCCTCCTGTCCCAGGACGTACTCGATGAAGATGAGCTTGCCGGCCGCCTCGCCGTAGATGACGCCGTCGTCTCCGGGCGAGTTGGGCAGCCGTCCGCCGGGCTTGGACAGGTCGGTGTAGTGCCGTCCCATGCCCGGGCAGAAGTCGTCCGGATACTGCTCGCACGCGTAGACCGTGAAGCGGTCCGGGAGCGTCTCGACGGGCGGCAGCTCGCCGGACGGCAGCCCGTGCTCGGCGGCCGGCAGGAAGTGCCAGAGGAGCAGGAATTGGTGGTCGCCCGACGTCTCGTCGGGGACGAAGTCGGTCGTGAAGGCGTACGGGGCCGGAAAGTCCAGCTCGCGGAGCGTCAACCTGTGGAAGCTGCGGCCTGCGGTCAGGTCCGCCTGACGCAGGAGGTAGCCCGCGGAGACCACGTGGCCGTCCTCGACGCCGTACACGACGCCGTCCGTCCGCGTCTCGAGGGGCTCCTTTGCCCAGACGCCGGGGCCGTCGTAGCCGTGGTAGTGACTGCCGTCGTCCTTGCGGGAGGTCGCCTGGCCGCCGGCGGCATGGAACGGGCCGCGGCCGGCGATCTCGCCCACTGGCTGGTAGTGCGACGGCAGGTCCGTCACGCGCGGGAGCGCGGCCTTCGCGGCCGCGCGTTCGGCGTCGGACGCCTGCGCGGCGGCGGAGCCGGGGAGGGCGGCGATGCACAGCAGGGCGCCCGCCGCAGCGGCAAGCGCCGCGGCACGGCGGCGGAACAGATGCAGGTGAACCGTGTTCACGACGTGACCTCCTTTTTCTCGTACAACATGTCCGAAGCCGCCGTCCCGGCGCCGCGCGGCCGCACCGCGTGCAACCCCAGACGCTCCAGCAAGGCGAAGTCGTCGCCGGCGTCGGCGTTGGGGGTGGTCAGGAGACGGTCGCCCAGAAAGATCGAGTTCGCGCCCGCCAGGAAGCACAGCGCCTGCAGGGTGTCGCTCATCTGCAGCCTCCCGGCGCTGAGCCTGATCCTGGCTTGCGGCATGAGAACGCGGGCCGTGGCGACGACCCGCACGAGGTGGTCCCAGGGCAGCGGCGGCCGCTCGGCGAGCGGCGTCCCCTCGACGGCGACGAGCGCGTTGATCGGCACGCTCTCGGGCGGCGGCGTCTGGCGGGCCAGCTCGCAGAGCAGGTCGATGCGGTCGTCGTGGCTCTCGCCCATGCCCAGGATGCCGCCGCAGCAGACTTTCAGGCCGGCTTCCCGGACGGCCTCCAGCGTTCGCAGGCGGTCGTCGTAGCAGCGCGTGGTCACGATGCGCGGGTAGAACGCCCGCCCCGTGTCCAGATTGTGGTTGTAGTAGTCGAGCCCGGCCTCGCGCAGCCGGACGGCCTGCGGGCCGGTGAGCATGCCGAGCGTGACGCAGGTTTCGAGCCCGGCCTTCTTGACCGCGCCGACCATGGCCAGGATGCGATCGAACTCGGGCCCGTCGTGCACCTCCCGCCAGGCCGCGCCGAGGCAGAAGCGGTCGGCCCCGCCTGCCCGGGCCGAGCGGGCGGCCTCCCCGACGGCCTCGACCTCCATGAGCGGCGCAGGCTCCACGCCGGTGCGGTAGTGCGCCGACTGCGGGCAGTACGAGCAGTTCTCCGCACAGCCCCCCGTCTTCACGCTCAGCAGCGACGCGCACTGCACCTCCGCCGGGTCGTGGGCCTGGCGGTGGACCGCGGCGGCCTCGAACACCAGCTCGAGCAGGCCCCGGCGGTAGGTCGCCTCGACGTCGTTCCGGTGCAGGGCGGCGCGTGGGCTGGCGCAGGGCGCTTGTGACACGGATGGCTTCAATCAGACGGGGCTGCGCC
>JAAXGX010000127.1:9908-11088 GCA_012271165.1 Vicinamibacteraceae bacterium
CCGAGGCGCGCTGTGCGCGCCTTGCTTAGCGTAGCACGGGCGCGGCGGGCGCCGGTTTGCTACCCTCGCGTTTGGCGATGGCCGATCTCAGGAAGGTGTATGTCGCGCGCGGTCCCGGCGACGCGCATCTGCTGCGGGGGCTGCTCGAATCGGAGGGCATCCGGGTCGTCGTCCGGGGAGACGATTTCGTGCCGCTCCAGGGCGGGGGGCTGTTTCACGTGGAGACGCGGCCCTCCGTCTGGGTGCTCGACGACGAGGACCTGCCCCGGGCGCTGGCGATCGTGAACGACTATCGGGCCGGAACGGGCGCCGGCGGCGGGACGCCGGAAGGCGGGGACGGCGACTGGACCTGTCCGTCCTGCGGCGAACGCCTCGAGGCCCAGTTCAGCGACTGCTGGCAGTGCGGCGCCGCCCGCAGATAGGGGTCCGCGACCGCGGAGCGGCGCGGACCCCCCTGGAGATTGGCTGGGCGGCCGGCTACTGCGGCTCGAGGCGCGCCTCGTAGGTCACCTTGCTGCGGGCGACGATGAGCACGTCGAGCTCGAGCGGCCGGAAGCCGGGGTGCCGAATCTCCACCCGATGCGCTCCCTCCGGCAGCCGCAGGCGCTGGAAGACGCCGTCGAAGTGGTCGACGAGGCCGACGTAGAAGCCGTCCACGTACACCTCCGCCTCCCGCGGCTTGACCTTGAGGCGCAGATAGCCCGTGTAGGGATCCTCGTAGTCCAGATAGTACGGCGGGTTGTAGGGCCAGTACGAGGGCCCGCCCCAGCGCGGGCCCCAGTAGTACGGGTAGCCGTAGTGCAGGTCGAACGCGTAGCCCGGGAAGTAGAAGTACGAGCCGTACACCTGGGGGTAGAAGAAGCGCGGCCTGTACACGTGGCGGTGGTAGCCCGAGCGGAAACCGCGCCCGTGACGCGGCCGCGCCTGACGGTACGGTCCCGGCCGGTACCGGTCCGCGCCCACCCGCGGTCCGCCGCCTGCGCGGCCGGGTGCGCCGGCTTGCGGCCGCCCCGGACGGGGCACCGCCCGGCCGAAGACGCCGATGTCGTCCGGCGGCCGGCGCGCCGCGCCGGTCCGTACGCGTCCGCCGGGCCGGCCCGGCTGGCGCCCGCCGACCGCCGCCGGCCGCGTGCTCTCGGGCGGGCGGCCGGCGCGCGGCCGCACGCCGGCGGTGCGCGGC
>JAAXGX010000150.1 GCA_012271165.1 Vicinamibacteraceae bacterium
TCCTTGAGCGCCGCGATGTCCACGGGAGCGTGTCGCGCGGTCACCGGGAGCCGCCCTTCGCGAGCGGCCGCAGTCCCCGCAGGCTGCGCCGCGAGACGAGTTTCCCAACCGGCCAGCGCATCCCCAGCACCGCGAGCGTCTCCAGCGCCCCGCCGGTGTGCGGGGCGAGCACGGCCGCGCGCCCCGTGCCGGGGCTGTATATGACCGCGCCCTCGCGGCCTGCGAAGCGCCTGCGCGCCACGCTGAGCCACTCGGCGTAGGTCCAGCGCGCCTCCCGCTCCGTCGCCTCGGCACGGTCCACGCTGGCGAGCACCGCCAGCGCTCCGTCGAGGTCGCCGGCCCGGCGCAGCCGCCGCGCCTCGTGGACGCTCCGCCTGATCGTCTGAGCCAGCCCCGGGGCCGCTCCGGGGAGCGCCTCGAAGACCCGGTCCACGAGCTCTTCGAGGGTGCGGCCGGTTGCGGTCGCACCCGTGTCGTTCATCGTCGTCGTCGCCGTCGTCATGGGAGTTCTCCTTCTCCTGGTGGTCGTGATCGCCGTTGCCCTCTCGGGCATGAAGAGGGGCCGCGTCCGGAGAGCGCGGCCCCGTGAACTGGGTGGATGCAGTGGGCCGGTCCCGGCCCCGTTGGTCAGCTCCGGAACGCCCTCCTCGCCCGTGCGGGAAGGCCCGCGAGCAGCAGCCCCGCGACGGCGAAGGCGGCGGCGTTGGCGAGCGCCGTCTCCGCGCCGTGGCCGAGGGCGAGCGGGGCGGCGAGCAGCGCCGCGAACCCGCCAGCGACCACGACCTTCCGCAGCGGCGGACGCCGCCGGGCCCGAGTCTCCACTGAGTTCGTTACCGGCTCGTAGGCCGTCCAGATGGGCAGGCCGGTGGCGCCCTCGATGGCCGTGACGGCGTGGGCTCGCGTGCAGCCGCCGGTGTGGCAGCGCACCTCGATGCCGTTGCCGTCGGGCCGTTGCCGGAACGCGAGCCCGTCGGGCTCGCCGCCCCCGTGGCAGACGGCCGTGCTCGTCCGGAACCAGCCGCGTTCGAAGGCGACCGGGTGGGGGGTGCGCTGCGCGATCTGACCAGCGCTCGGTCCCGTGTACTGCTGGGTCATGGCGCGCATCTCCATCGCGTCTCCGTGGTCCGTGTTCACTGCCTTGCCCTCCTTCCAATGGGCGTGTGCTCGTTGCTATTGCTGGTGACCCGCGCTGGCATCCGGGGCGCGGGTCATCGCTTGGTTGGCGCTGGACGCACTCCGCCCACAGTCGGATGCCGGACCATGGGAACGGGGTGGTTGCCGCGCGCAGACGGAAGCGGCCGGCCTGCGAATCAGTCGCATGCCGGGGCGTCGTCAGGAGCGGCGCTGGGTGTGGAAGGCGGACCGTGCGCGGGACGCACCTTACCCATGGACTCCGGGGCCGTGCGCTGAACGCGCTCGCCACGCGGACTCCCGGCGTTCGAAGCGTCCTCCGGGGAGCAGGGCTCGACCCTTCGGACGCCTCCCGCGGCGGGAAAGCGGTTCTCCCTCACTGGCCGACCGTCGGGAGAGCAGGGCTCGATCCGTCCGGTCGTCCGGGTCCGGGATGGACCCTCCGGGTTCTGCGGCTGAAACCCGGCGAAGCCAGAAACTGTGATCGAGTGTCGTAGGACGCGCGTTCTGCTGTCAACCCCCTGCGGGGGGAACGGCTTTACCGGCGCCGTACCCCGAGCGTGAGGACGCGTCGCAGGAAGCGCCAGCAGAGCGCCCAGCGGCGCTCGGCGCGAGCGTCGCGCAGCGCCACGGCGCGATGCCCAAGCTGGTCACGGCGGCGGAACTCATCCCAGGGGTAGGTCTCGGGCGGCAGTGTCAGCTCGTGCTCGCCGATGAGGGCGAGTTCGAGCTCGCGCATGCGCACCTCGTCGGCGGCCCGCTCGACGCGGCTCCGGCTCCGGTCGAGATGGGCGGCGCGCACGTGGCGCCACTCGACGATGAGCGGCGTCGCCGTGCCGTAGACGAGCTCCTCGCCCTGCTCCGGCTCCGGCGTGACGACCTGGGGCCACCGCCGCCGCGGCTTCGCAGCCTGCCGTTTCGCGCCGATCAGGGGCGGCGCCGTGCTCTTCACCGGAGCCGGGGCTGACGGGGGCGCTTCCCGGGGAGCGGCGGGTGTGTCCGGTTCGGATGCCGGCTCCGGCTGGTCGGTGCGCGCTTCGCGCAGTTCCGCCGTGAGCGCCTCGACGCGCGCTTCCAGTGTCTTCGCCCTTGCCAGCGCCTCGTCTCGCTCCGTGGAGAGCCGGTGGCGCTCGAGCGCGTCGCGCATGGGCCCGGTCAGCCGGCCCGCGGCGAGCGTTCGCTGCAGTGTGCGTTCGCTCACGTCCAGCAGTTGCGCGGCCTGCGGCTGACCCTCGGCCTGGATCAGCGCGGTGAGCGCGGCAAAGAGCGGGTCGCCGTCCGCATCCGGGTTCCCGTCGCCGCCTGGTTGAGGCTCGTTCATGGCATGCATCCCGTGGCGACAGACTGTCGCATTGGTGGAACGGGGCCTTTCGAGAAAGTCGTGGCGGGACACCCCTGTAGGGGGCGTTTGCCGCTGGTCTGCGGTGTGTTTCGGGACTGGCGACAGACTGTCACCGACCTCGATCTCCTGTACAGCCCGCTGACATCAAAGCTGCCCCGTTCGCCGCTGACACCCCCTTCGAAGGCACTTCACGCGAGAAATCCCCTGCAGGGGACTGTCTTCGTCGGCGCTCCCGCCCACACTCGGCCTCCGAACAGAACGCGCATTCGCAATGCGGAGGCTTCCATGCGACGGGCCACGACCACGACCGATAGATGGAAGCGCCTGCGGGCGCTCGGAGCGACGCTGCTGCTGGCGGCGCTGGCGGCCGTCCCCTCAAGCGGGACGGCGCTCGCCCAGGAGCCGCCCGACCCCGACTCCCCCATCGTGCTCGTCAACGAGGACGACGAAGACCTCATCGAGCGCAAGAAGGACGGGCGCTTCATCGCGAGGCCCGTCTTCGACCGCGAGCTCGCCGCCCTCTACTACGGCGTGCGCGACGGCGACACGGGCCAGTGGCTTACCCCGATGTACCGCGTGCGCTCAGGCGAAGAGGAACGCCGCGACGGCTGGGAGTACTCCTTCGAGTACCCCTTCGAGGACGGACAGGCGCCACTCGACCCCGATCGGGCGTACCTGCTCGTGATCCTCGCGAAGAGCTGGGCGGAGCAGACCGCGACCTTCTACGCCGTCATCCCCGAGCACGTCCCGGGCGGCCTCTGGAACAAGGTCCTTGGCGCGCTCGACCCCGAGCGCTGGGGCAAGGCGATCGCGACGCGGGTGATCGAGGGGGCGCACGGGACGCTCTGCGGCGTCGTCGAGCGCGCCTCGGGCGCGGACGCGGAGACCTGCGAGGCCTCCCCGTGAGCGACATCTTCACGGG
>JAAXGX010000193.1 GCA_012271165.1 Vicinamibacteraceae bacterium
GACCAGGCGATCCAGGGGCTGGGGCGCACCCACCGCACGCACCAGGCCTCGGCGCCGCTGTTCCGGCCCGTCACCACAGACGTGAAGGGCGAGCGGCGCTTCATCGCCACCATCGCGCGCCGTCTGGACAGCCTCGGCGCCATCACGCGTGGACAGCGTGACAGCCAGACCGCGATGGGCGGCAGCAACGCGGCGCTGTTCCGCGAGAGCGACAACCTGGAGAGCATCTACGCCCGGGCGGCGCTGCGCCAGTTCTACGGCGCTCTCTGGCGCGGCAGCATCAAGGGCTGGAATCTCGAGCGCTTCGAGAGGGCCACCGGGCTGAAGCTCACCTGGGAAGGCAATCTCAAGGAGGACCTGCCGCCCATGCCCAGGTTCCTCAACCGGTTGCTGGCCTTGCCCATCGCCGAGCAGAACCAGCTCTTCGCCGAGCTGGAAGAGCGCATCGCCGCCAACATCGAACAGGCGATCGAGGCCGGCAGCCACGAGGTCGGCGTCGAGACGGTGACCGCCGACTCGCTCGCGATCGCCGGGCGGGAGACGCTCTACGAGCATCCCGGCACGGGAGCTGCCACCGAGCTGGTCGAGATCGTCCGCCGCGAGAGGCTGGCGCCGCTCACGGCGGAATCGGCGCTGGAGATCGGCGAACGCGATCCGGCTCCCGACGGCAGGCCGCGCCTCGCCGTCAACGCCCGCTCGAAGCGCGCCGCCGTCATCCTGCCGGCGCCGTCGCGCATGCTCGACGACGGCGGGGTGCGGGAACGGGTCCGGCTCATCCGGCCCGCGACCGGCGAGACCATGGCAAGGGCCGAGCTCGACGCCTCCAGCTGGCGCCGCGCCGACGAAGCGCAATGGCGGCCCCTGTGGGACGCCGAGATCGCCGGCCTGCCGTTGCACCGGGACTCGCGCTTCTGGCTCGCAACCGGGCTGCTGCTGCCAGTCTGGGACCGCCTGCCGACCGAGAACATGCGGGTCCGGCGGAGGGCATCGCCCTCATCGGCCGCGTGCTCGATGCCGAGCAGGTGTGGGCCGTACGCCAGGGCTTCGGCCTCGACGGCGGCCCCGCCATGACCGGCGCCGAGGCCTTCGAGGCGGTGATGGGACGCGGCAACGCGCTCGCGCTCGCCAACGGCTGGCGGCTCGCGCGCCGCCGCCTGATGGGCGCCGACCGCATCGAGATCGAGGGGGTGGCCGACACCGACATGGACGCGCTGAAGCGCATGGGATGCACGGTGGAGATCGTCTCGTTCCGGGCCCGGGTGTTCGCGCCGAGCGCGGACACCGTGCAGCGCATCCTCGAACGCTGGCCGCTCGCGGCCTGAGCGTCCTGCGCGATACGTATCGCCGGCCCGCCGTCCTCCGCACAACCGTGCGCGGGGGCATGCCGCCGGAGACACGACCCAACGACAGGCTCGCGCCGCCGCCTGCCCGGATACATATTGCCGGCCGGGCGGCGGCCGCCCGAAGGAGAGACGCAATGACCGCGCAGACCCTGCCGGACAATCCAAACTTCTGTTTCGCGCCCGCCTACGACGTCGAGGCCGACGTGCAGCAGATCCGCATCGTCATCGAGGGCATGGCCGGACACGTCCCGACGGCCCTGATCGCATTGAACCTGGATGACGCACTCAGCATTTGCGACAAGCTCAATCGCCGCCTCGGGCTGGACCGCGAGGCCTGGGAAGCCATGGCCGCCGCCTCCATGCAGGCCGAGGACGACGATCCGGAGGGCAGCGCCTGGCACTGAAGCCCTTCCCCTGCTGCGCGGCCGGCCCGGCGCCGTCTCCGGTCAGCCACGCCACGCGAGCAACCACCAAGCCAGCCAGACCGGCGCGCCGAGCGCGACGGCCCAAACCGCGATCGCGACCCGCCCGAGCAGCCCGGCCGGCAGCGCCGCCATCACCGTCGCCGTGCCGAGCGCGATGCCCGCGGTCCAGGCGCCGCGCCGGTAGCCGAGCCGCCAGAGCCTCCGGCATCCGAGCGCGAGCGGCAGGCCGCAGGGCACCAAAGGCGCCAGCAATACCTCTTCCATCGCCATCGCCGCCAGCCACGGCCCCGGTGCTCCAGCCGCGACCGCATCCGGCCCGAACCGCACCGCCGCCTGCGCCGCGATCCCGGCCGGCAGCCAGAGCAGCGCCAGCGCCCGGAACCCGTGACGCCCGATCCATCCGCGCCCGTCCATGCGGTAGCGATGCACCAGGCCGGGGCGGCGTTCAAGCGGGCCGGACCACATGTCGCCGGGGAGGCGGAGAAGAGCATGCGGGGAGTGAGGCCGCTGACCGAGAGGGAGCGGCGGTATTCGAACTCCGGGAGATCGATACATGACGACATTGCGATATGCCGGGATCGGGGCGCGAGCGACGCCGAGGGCCGTGCTGGCGGACATGACCGTGATGGCGGGATGGCTGGCTCGAACGGGCTGGACTCTTTCGACCGGCAGAGCGGACGGGGCCGACGCCGCGTTTGCGACGGGAGCGCCGGCCGGGCAACGGACGATCTGGCTGCCGTGGCGGGGCTACAACCGGCATCGCGGAACGGACTGCCGGGTGCTGTCGGCGGCTGAGCTGTCGGCCTGCATCGCGATCGCGGCGCCCCTGCATCCGGCGTGGGAGCGGTGTTCGCCGGCCGTCCGCAAGCTGCATGCGAGGAACGTCGCCATCCTGCTGGGGGAAGGGCTGGACCGGCCGGTCGATGCGGTCGTTGCGTGGAGCAAACGCGGCGAGGCAGTGGGCGGCACCGGCATGGGCATCCGTATCGCCGAGGCCCGCGGCATCCCGGTGTTCAGCTTGGGGACGATGGCGCCGCGGGCCGTGTGCGAGCGCCTGGCTGCGATCCGCCGCGCCGTCCCTTCATCTTAGAGCAGGAGGAGAGCGCCTGTCGGGCGAGTGTCCGGCAGGCCGGAGGGAGTGGGTCCCCCGCGCCGATGCCGGGCAGGGCTACGGCACGAGGAGTTCCCACCATGTTTCGTCGCGATACCTCTCTCGACCTTCCGACCGGCAGCGACCTGCTGGCCGAGCTCGGGGTCGATCGCCGCACCGTCCGCGAGATCGCCGACGACGAGCGCGCCATCCGCTGTCCCGACTGGGGCGCGGCCTATCCGGAACACGGCTTCGCGAGCCTCTATCCGGAACCGGCGTTCGGCCACGCGCTGCACGACGCGGCGCCGGCGGAGCCCTGGGACCCGGCGTCGCCGCTCTCCCCGGCCGATTAGAGGGGAGGAGGGCTTGAAGAGATTGAACGGTCGGGGGTTCGGGGGAGTGACCCGGCCTCCGGTCGTTCGGAACCCATCGTCATCAACCAGGAATCACAGGAGACCGTCATGGCCTTCGGAAAGAACTACGCGGAGATCGTTGGCCGCCTCGGCGCCGACGTCACCGTCAACCACCTCACCTCGGGCGGCCGCGTGGCCAACCTGAGCATCGCGACCGACGAGTCGTACAT
>JAAXGX010000114.1 GCA_012271165.1 Vicinamibacteraceae bacterium
GATCAGCGGGTCGGGCTCGCCCACGATGCCGGCATCCTTGCCGGTATAGGGCAGGGACGACAGGAAATGCCTCATACAGTTGAGCCGGGCGCGCTTCTTGTCGTCGGACTTGACGATCGTCCAGGGCGCGTCGGCGGTGTCGGTGTAGAAGAACATCGCTTCCTTGGCGGCGGTGTAGTCGTCCCACTTGTCCAGCGACTGCCGATCGACCGGAGACAGCTTCCACTGCTTCAGGACGTCCTTCTCGCGCGCCTCGAAGCGGCGCTTCTGCTCCTGGCGGCTGACCGAGAACCAGTACTTGAACAGCCTGATCCCGCTGCGCACGAGCATGCGCTCCAGCTCGGGCGCCTGACGCATGAACTCCAGATACTCCCGGGGGTCGCAGAACCCCATCACGCGCTCGACGCCGGCGCGGTTGTACCACGAGCGGTCGAATAGGACCATCTCGCCGCCGTGCGGCAGGTGGCGGACGTAGCGCTGGAAGAACCACTCGGTCCGCTCGGCCTCGGTCGGCTTGTCGAGCGCCACCACGCGCGCGCCGCGCGGATTGAGATGCTCGGTGAAGCGCTTGATGGTTCCGCCCTTGCCGGCCGCGTCCCGGCCCTCGAACAGGACGACGATCTTCCCGCCGGTCGCCTTCACCCAGTCCTGGACCTTCAGCAGCTCCACCTGGAGCCTGGCCTTTTCCCGCTCGTAGGGCTTGCGCCTGAGCTTCTTCGTGTAGGGGTACTCGCCGGTCTCGAAGACCCGGCGGACAACGTCGCGTTCCCGTTGCGGTGCCTCGGCGATGCCCGCGTCGCGGGCGCCGTCGACGACAACGGTGCCTTCCGCCTGCCGCGCCTGAGCGGCCGGCCCTCCGCTGCCTCCCCCTTGCGCCATTTGGTCCTCCACTCGCGACCCCTGACGTTACCACTTGCGGCGTACGACTCTACCGCCAGCGAAAGATCCTGAGCGCCACGGCGAAGCTTCCGCCGCCCCAGGCCGCGAGGATCAGCAGCTCCGGGCCGGTCGCGATCAGCCCGGCGCCGTCGAGCATCACGCCCCGCAGCGCATCGTTCAGCGCGGTCAGCGGCAGCGCCTGGATGAACGGCTGCATCGGGTCCGGAAAGTTCGACGCGGCGAAGAAGACGCCCGAGCAGATCCACATCGGCGCCATGACGACGTTCATGATGCCGGAGACGCCCTCGATGGTCTGCGCGCGGCTGGCCGTGAGCAGGCCGATGCCGCCAAACGTCATCGCCCCGAGCAGCGAGACGGCGGCCAGGCTGGCCAGCGAGCCCTCGATGGGCACGCCGAACAGGAGGCGGGCGAAGCCGACCAGCGCCACCACCTCGAGCGCGAGCAGCACCAGGCGCGCCGTCACCAGGGCGGCCAGGTACTGGTAGCGCCGCATGGGCGTTGCGATCAGCCGCTTGAGCAGCTTGCGGGTGCGCTGCACCACCAGCGTGAAGCCGATGCCCCACATGCCGGTGCCCATGATGTTCATGCCGAGCAGGCCGGGTATCAGCCAGTCGATGTAGCGGCTGCCGGGTGCGGTGACCGTCTCGGTCCGGCCCGTCCAGACGTCCTTCCGGCCGGCGGCGCGCTGCAGCAGGTCGTCGACGGTCTGCCGGGCCAGGCGGCTCTCCGGCCGCGCGGGGTCGTAGCGGTAGGTCGGCGGATCGCCCGGCGCGACGACGACGTGCGCCAGACCGTCGCGCAGCGCCGTCGCCGTGGCGCCGGGGTCGATGGACACGACCTCGACGCTGTCGTGCGCGGACAGGGCAGCGACGAGCGCCGCCGTGCCGGCGCCCGGCTCGACGCCGACCGCCACCGGCGCCTCGGGCCGGGAGCGAAAGGCGATGCCCAGGACGAGCGCCATCAGGAGCGGGAAGACGAAGACCCAGAAGATCATCTCGGGCTCGCGCACCATGATGAGCAGGCGCGTGATCGTCATCTCGACGAACGGATGACGCGGTGCGGCGGGTCGGGTCTCAGCCATCGCGGAGCCGGTGGCCGGTCAGCGCCACGAAGACGTCCTCGAGCGTGGCGGTGCGCGTAGTCAGCGCCTCGATCTCGACGCCCGCGCCCGCGGCCAGTCCCGCCAGCGCCGGCAGCGCCCGGTGCAGGGAGCGGGCCGTGACGGTCCAGGCGTCCGCGGCGCCGCCCGCGCGAACGCCGGCGACGTCCGGCAGGCCGCCCAGCCGCTGCTCCATGTCCGCCGGCCCCGCGGCCGCACCGCCGGCGAACGAGACCTCCACCACGTGCGGCGCGCCGATCGACAGGACCAGCTCGTCGGGGCTGCCCTCGGCGATGATGCTTCCGCGGTCGACGATGGCGACCCGGTCGCACAGCGCGTGCGCCTCGTCCATGTAGTGGGTCGTCAGGAGGATGGTGCCGCCCTCCGCGCGGTAGCGTTCCAGCAGTCCCCACAATTGCCGGCGCGACTGGGGGTCGAGTCCCGTGGTCGGCTCGTCGAGGAACAGCAGGTCCGGAGCGCCGACCAGCGCGCACGCGACCGCCAGCCGCTGCCGCTGGCCCCCTGACAGCTTGCCCACCCAGCTCCGCCGCTTGCCGTCGAGCTCGAGCAGCCCGATCACGTCGTCCACCGCCCGCCCGCGCGGGTAGAACGAGCGGAACAGCCGCAGCGTCTCGACGACCGACAGCTTCTCGTCCAACTGCGATTCCTGGAGGTGAATGCCGAGCCGCGCCCGCAGCGCGTCGTCGTCGCGGCCCCACGCGCAGCCCAGAATGCGCACCCGGCCCTCGTCGGGTGCGAGGAGTCCCTCCAGGATCTCGATGGTCGTCGTCTTGCCGGCGCCGTTCGGTCCGAGCAGCCCGAAGCACTCGCCGCGCTGCACCTCGAGGTCGAGACCCGCGACGGCCAGCACGTCGCCGTAGCGCTTGACGACGCCGGCACAGGAGACGGCTGCCTCGGTCGGGGCCATTCGCTTGCGAGTGGTCCCGTCGCCGCGGTTCAGGAAGTCCAGCCCACCCGCCCCGTCACGCCCCGGAGCACGATGGCGGCGGCGGCGACGTGCTGCACCATCAGGGTGATCACGGCCGGCAGCGTGGCATCCGGGTACGCCTCGCGGCCGCTCCCGGTGAGCATCCACAGGTCGGGCACCAGCGAGACCAGCAGGGCGACGAGGACGATCCGCTGGTACAGCCGGACAGGTTGCGCGGACGATCCGTTGACCGCGACGGCGACTCCCAACCCCAACGCGACGCCGACGGTGGTCAGGAACACGGTCGGCGCGGCCGTCGCCAGCGGCTCGAACGCGGGCGGAATGTCGAAGACCAGGAGTGCCGCCGCCCGCAAGACGAGATTGGCCGCCACGGCCGCGAGGATCGTCCGGAGCCACACCGTCCAGCCCACCGCCAGCCGCTCCGCGCTCATGAGGCACCTCCACTCTCCCGCTGGCGGTGCCGCATCGGGATCCGGCACGAGTCGCGCCGCAGGAACGGTCGATTATAGTCGTCCCGCCGGCGCGGGGCTGTGGGGTCCCCGCAAGCGGACGCCGGGGGTTCGCGGCGCAGCCCCGTCTGATTGCAGCCCATGCCAGTCGACTTCACGGACGCTCTCCCGTACGTGCTCCTCTGGATGGCGTGGGGAGCTGCGGCATGCCCGGGTGACCGCCGTGGTGGGGCAGCCCTGATTGCCCTCTCTCTCGCCGCCGCGGTCGCCGCCGGAATCGTCGCCTGGGCGGGACTCCCGGTACTCGCGCTCTTCGTGGGCGCCTGCCTGACCGCCGTGCGACCCGAGCTGCCCACCGCTCTGCGCACCGTGGCGTGGGGCATTGTTCTGATCCTCGGGGTGGCCCTGGCCATCCACGAGATACCCTGGATCCGGAACATCCTCGTGCTGGACGCCGTGTCCGTCTCGGCCTCGGCAGCCGATTACACCCTGTATTGGAACTACGACAAGGGATTCGCGGGCGTTGTGCTGTACGCCGTTTGCGTCCAGCCGCAGGCCCCGACGGAATGGGTGCGCGCGACCGCCGCTACCGGGGCGATCGCTCTCCTGACCGTGGTTGCGGTCGGCGCGGCGGCCACGGCAGCGGGGTTCGTTGCCTGGGATCCGAAGTGGCCGGCAATTCTCGGCGTGTGGGTGCCGGCCAACCTGTTCCTGACGTGCGTAGCCGAGGAGACCTTCTTTCGCGGGCTGCTGCAGCGGCACGTGGGCAGAGCCCTGCGCGGGAGGGTGCGGGCGCCGGCGCCGGCGGCCGTCCTCGTCGCTGCCGTCGCGTTCGGCGTCGTGCACTTCGCAGGCGGCATTACCTACGTACTGCTGGCCACCCTCGCCGGCATCGGCTACGGCGCAGCCTACCAACTGACGGACCGCGTGGAAGCGAGCATCTTCGTGCACTTTGCCCTGAATCTGGCGCACCTGGTCCTGTTCACTTATCCCTTCGCCGCGTAAAGCGGCACCGCCAGGCACGGAATCGTGCCCTTCTCGTCGAGCAGCATGGCGATCTTCACCACCCGTTGGTTGCATCCTAAGCGCCGTGAGATCGAAGCGGATGCACTGCTCGCCGATGGTCCGAGAAGCGAGGAGCCGGCGCCACTCATTGCACGGGGGGCTCGCGGCGCGGCCGCCACAGCACGTCCATCGCCCAGTCGAGGTCGAGCCGCTCGCCTCCCCACGACGGCGCCGTGTCGGCGTCGATCTCGATGCCGGCCGCGGCCAGGCGGTCGTTCGTGGGCTGGAGTGCCGGACCCGTCCATGCCGGCGCCGGCGGCGCCTCTGGCAGCGGGCGGCCGTCCGGCCGCAGGAACTTCGCGTCGCCGCCGGCATCGATCGTGACCCGGTACCCTTCTTCGTGCACTGCCCGGTGATGCCGGCGGCACAACAGCACGAGGTTGTCGAGCGCGGTCGGGCCGCCGTCGGCCCAGTGCTCGATGTGGTGAGCATCGACGCGGCGGTTGCCGCAGCCCGGGAACCGGCACTGCCGGTCGCGGGCCGCGAGCGCGCGGCGCAGGGCTGGCGAGATGGTCCGGGTGCGGCGGCCGACGTCCAGGATCTTGCCGCCGGGGCCGTGGTGCATGGTGACCGTGGCCGCGTCGCAGGCCAGGCGCCGGGCGGTTTCCGCGGAGACGTGGATGCCGCCTGCCTCGTCCAGCACGGTCTGGCGGCAGGGGGCCGCCGTCGGCCGCGCCCCCGGACAAGGGTCGGACGGGCGCCGGCGTCGTTGTCGGACGCGTCCGTGCCCGTCCGCCGCGGCGCGCGCCGTCGCGGGCGTTCCCGCGGGAACGTCGGGCGGTTCCGCCAGCGCCTCCGCATCCACGTGCAGCACCACCTGGTACCGGTCGCCGGCGGTCCCCCGGTCGAGCCCGCCCGCCAACGCCGCCTCCGCCAACGTCCCGATGGCGTCCGCCTGGCGCTGAGCGAGCGTCGGCTCTGCCGGGTCCGCCGCCGCGCCGCGCGCCTGGTCGCACGCCGCCTCCAGCGCTCGACGCAGCACCGCCCCGACTTCGGGCGTCAGCCGCCCCCGGACGACCACCATGCCGTCCTCGTCCACCCACGTCCGCAGCTCGCGGCTCGCCTGCTGCCGCCGTTCCTCCGCCTGCTCCACGTTCCGATCGATGCGCCGCCACGCGCGGGCGATCCGTTCCACATGCTCTGCGGTACCCCCGAGGCACACGTCGAGAAGGTCGTCCTCGTTCTCCGGGGTGGCCACTCGCGTGACCGCCCGCACCTTCGAGTAGGAGATCTTGCCGCTGCGCATGGCGTCGCTCAGCTTCGGAAGCTTGCCGAGGGCACGGGCCACCCGCACGTGCTCGCGGGCGGCGCCCGGGGAGAGCCCGGCCCGCCAGCTCAGCCACTGCGCGCACGACAGACAACCGTCCCAGCCCTGCTGCTCGTCGAACTCGCGAATGAGTACGAGCAGCTCGTAGGTGGCGGCCTGGATGCGGGCGGACAGCTCGGCGATGCGGTTGCCGAGCCGGGCAAGTTGCGCGCCGCGGTCGCCGGGTGCGGCCGACTTGTGCCACACTCACCGCCGGATATGCCGCCCATGCCCCCGGACCCCGCCGGCCTGGAGTTCACCGCCGACGAGATGCGGCGCATGGGGCACGCCACGGTCGAGCGCCTCGTCGAGCACGTCCTGAGCCTCGAGACGCAGCCGGTCCGGGGCGACGTGGACGCGGCCGATCTCTGCTGCCGCCTGCGCGAGCCGGCGCCCGAACGGGGCGTCGCCTACGAGCCGCTGCTCGACCGACTGCTCGACGAGTGGGTGCCGCGGTCGTTCACGACGTCGGGCCCCGGCTATCTCGCCTACATCCCGGGCGGCGGGCTGTATCCCGCGGGGCTGGCGGACCTGATCGCCGGCGTGGTCAACCGCTACACCGGGGTGCGGCTGGCCGCCCCGGCCCTCGTCCAGCTCGAGTCCAACGCGCTCGACTGGCTGCGCGACTGGATGGCGTTTCCCGCCGGGACCCGCGGGTTGTTCACGACCGGTGGGTCCATGGCGCACTTCAACGCCGTGCTGTGCGCGCGCGAGCGGCATCTCGGGGCGGACATCCGCGCGGGCGTGCTGTACGGCTCGACGCAGATGCATCACTCGCTGGGCAAGTCCGCCCGGCTCGCCGGCATCATGCCGGACCGGGTCAGGGCGGTCCCGGTCGACGAGCAGTTCCGGATGGACGTGGACGCCCTCGCCGACATGATCGCCACGGATCGGCGGGCCGGTCTCCGGCCGTTCTGCGTCGCGTCGGCGGCCGGCACGACGAACACGGGCGCGGTCGATCCGCTGGACGCCGTCGCCGACCTGTGCGACCGCGAAGGGCTCTGGCACCACGTGGACGGCGCCTACGGGGCCTTCTTCCACCTGTGTCCGGAGCTTCGGGACCTCATGCCGGGGCTCTCGCGGGCCGATTCCCTCACGCTCGATCCGCACAAGGGCCTGTTCCTGCCGTACGGCACCGGCGCCCTGCTCGTGCGCGACGGCGCTGTGCTGCGCGGGGCGCACGAGGCGACCGCGGGCTACCTGCCGGCCCGGACGGATGACGAGTACGACCCCCACGTGTACGGGCCGGAGCTCTCGCGCGGGTTCCCGGGTCTTCGCGTCTGGCTCTGCGTGAAGCTGTACGGCGCGGGCCGGTTCCGCGCCGCCCTGGCCGAGAAGCGGGCTCTCGCCGTCGAGGCCGCGGCGCGCGTGGCCGCGGTCCCCGGGATCGTGATGGCGGCGCCGCCGCAGGTGTCGCTGTTCGCGTTCCACCTCCGCTGGCCCGGCTCGAGCCCGGCGGAGGAAAACGAGGCGACCGAGCTGCTGGTCGAGCGCGTGAACCTGCGCAAGCGGGTGATGCTGTCGGGCGCCGTCGTGGAGGGCAGGTTCCTGGCGCGCGTCTGCGTTCTCAGCTTCCGGACCCGCGCGCGTCACGTGGAGGCCTGCGTGACGGACCTGGCGGAGGAGGCAGCCGATATTCTGGCGACCGCCTCGGCTTGACCGGCGCATCACCGCGCCCGGCCGGCGGAACCCCGCCGCTGGCCGGCCGGAGTCACCGGCGCTCAGGGCGCCGCGGCCTCGGCAATCCGATAGAGCTTCGACCGCGTCCGGATGAACAGGCTGCCGTGGGCGATGGCCGGCGTGGCCATCGCGAGCTCGCCGAGCGGGTTGCGGCCGACGACCTCGAACGTCGCCCCGGCGCTGATCACGTAGGTGTCGCCGTCCTCGCTGAGCGCGAAGATCCGGTCGTCGTAGGCCCAGGGCGAGGCGGTGAACGCCGCGCCGACCGCTATTCGTTGCCGGGAGTAGATCTCCTCGCCGGTCCGCGCGTCGTGGGCGGTGAAGAACCCCCGGTCGAGGAGCGTGTACATGACGTCGCCGTAGACGATCTGGGAAGGGTTGTAGGGAGCGGCCTGCGGCTGCGACCACGCGATGAACTCGTTGGCCGTCTCCGAGCCGCGGAGCGAGATGTCGCCGCTGGCGCCGGGGCGGATGGCGAAGACCGGGCGCTGCTGGTCGCCGAGATACCCCGAGCCGAGAAAGAGCAGGCCGAACTCGGCGAAGGGCGTGGGAATGGTGATGGACGACATGCCGGTCAGCTCCCAGAGCAGGTTGCCGTCGAGGTCGTAGGAGCGCGCCCGGTCGGTTCCGTTGGTGACGATTTCCGTCCTCAGCTCGTTCTGCCAGATGAACGGGGTCGCCCAGTTGGTGCCTTCGTCCCTCGCGATGCGCCAGACCTCGTTGCCGGTCTCCGCGCTGAGGGCGAGCAGGTACGACTGGTCGTCGTTGTCGTTCACGACGTAGAGGCGGCCGTCGTGGAGCACCGGCGATGCGGCGGTGCCCCACCCGAGCCGGGTGGTCGCGGGCTCGACGTCGTGCGACCATCGCAACTCGCCGTCCGCCGCGTCGAGGCAGAAGACGCCGAGATTGCCGAAGTAGACGAAGAGCGCGTCGCCGTCGGTCGCGGGCGTCTCCGTCGCCAGGGTGTTCTTCATGTGGTAGCCGCGGGCCGGCGGGCCGCGGTGCACCTCGCGCTCCCAGCGCACGTCGCCGGTGCCGACGTCGAGCGCGTAGACGATCCACCGGTGCTCCGCGGTCGAGGGGCTCCAGAACTCGCGTCCGCGATAGAGGCCGCCGAGGGGCTCTTCGACCGGCTCGGTGCTGACGACAGTGGTGACGTAGACCGTGTCGTCCCAGACGACCGGCGAGCTCCAGCCAAGGCCCGGGAGGTCGGCGGCCCAGGCGACGTTCTCGGTGGCGCTCCAGCGGGTCGGCAGCCCCGCGGCCTCGGAGACGCCTCGTGCGTCCGGCCCCCGGAACTGGGGCCACTGGTCCTGGGCGGCGGCAGGCGTGCACCAGACCACGACGAGCAGCAGCGCGAGCGTATATCGACTCATCTCGTTCCCTTCACGTTCGTTTTCGGGGCTAATCGTGTTAGCTGACCCGCCGTCGTTCCTGCTCGGCAATCCGGCTGCACTGCTAGGTCGTTGACGGCCGCCGGTCTGCCAGCAGGATGTTGTCGATCCGCGTGTTGACGGCATCCACGCGGCGGTCCACCGCGTCGATTCGGTTCGCCAGATCGCGCCGCACGCCTTCCACCATTCGCCACACGCCGATCAGTACGCCGACCCCGGTCAGTACCGTCGCGATCAGTTCTGCGGACATTCTTCCCGATTCTACCTCTCGCGCAATCCGTTGCGGAAAACTCGGCGGAACTGTGCCCTCCCCGAGTGATCCCCGCGTGCGCGGGCCCGCCGAGGGAATCGTGTTACCGCTGCCGGATGACGATGTGCGCGAGGCCCAGCGGATCGGGCGGGAGCTCGTCGTCGCCGGCCGGCATGCCGCCGAACGAGAGCATGTAGGCGATGACGTCGACGAACTCC
Source organism: Vicinamibacteraceae bacterium (assembly GCA_012271165.1). Classification (GTDB taxonomy): domain Bacteria; phylum Acidobacteriota; class Vicinamibacteria; order Vicinamibacterales; family UBA8438; genus JAAXGX01. The sequence goes on from JAAXGX010000114.1 coordinate 9,311, forward strand.
TGGTCGGTCATGGAGCCCGGGTTGTCCTCGGGCATCGTCTGCCGGGTGTACGTGAACAGGGTGGCCAGCGAGCGGCCGTCCCACTCGCGCAGGAACCGCGCCCGCACCAGCGGGGGCGTCGACCGCATGTCGGGATCGTCCGGCGCGCCGTTCAGGCGCCGGCCGTGACAGAAGCTGCACGCCCCCGAGTAGGCCTCCCGTCCCCGCGCCGCCTGCGCCTCGGTGAAGACGCCGTCCCAGACCGACGCGGCCGGTCCGGCATCGGCGACTGCTTCCAGCGCCGCGGCCGCCTCGCCGGCCGTCACGCCACCGAACGCGTTCGTCCAGGCGTTGCGGACGTAGCTCGCCAGGGCGGCGGTCTCCTCCGCGGTGAGGGCCGGGAACGGCGGCATGTTGCCGTTGCCCTGATTCAGGATGCGGACGATCCGGGCCGCGTCGTCGAGCCGGGCGTTGCCGCTCAGCGCCGGAAACGCCGGCGGGTTCCCGGCGCCCGAGGCGCCGTGGCAGCGCGCGCAGTGTTCGGCGTAGAGCTGCTCGCCCTGCTCGAAGCGGGCGGCATCGTCGACCTGCGCGGCGCCGGCAGGCGGGACGACGAGGCAGCCGATGCTCAGGGCGCCCACCACGATCAGCTTCAGAGGCGGCGCTCCCGGCGCGCGTCGGCACCCGCGCCGCCCGCGGCGATCAGGACCAGAGATCAGCATCGGAAAGCTCCACCTCGTGCGCCAGCTCCGCCCGAATCGTCGTGTCGGCCTGCACGTCGCCCTCGAAGCGGAAGGGACGGTAGCGCCTGCCCGACACGAAGAGCCGGTACTCGCCGGCCGGGACCCGTATCTCCGCCACGCCCCGTGCGTCGGTGACGGCCCGGTACGGGTGCGCGGCCACCCTCGCGCCGGCCACCGGGGCCCCGCTCTCCGCGTCCAGCGCGACGACCGTCAGCAGGCAGGCGGGCGGGGATACGATACGCACCCCGAAGCGGGCGCTGCCGCTGGCCTGCGCGTCGCCCGCGCCGTCCGTCCGAGCCGCGGCCTCCCAGGTGTACAGGCCCTCGGCGTCCGGGGCCGTCAGGGCGACCTCGGCATGGTAGAGCGCGTCGGTGCCAGGCCACGGCTCGTCGCCGAGAGCGGCCGTCGCCTGCAGCTCGCCGTCGTGGTCGCGCACCTCCACCGCCCAGCCGGCCGGCGGACACCGTGCGGAGCAGGCGACCCCGAGGCGGACGGCGAAACGCTGTCCGCGCTCGATGGCCGGCGGCGTGTCCCAGACGACCAGCCGCGTCTCGTGCGCCTCATCCATCATCAGACGGGGCCGCGCCCCGGACCCCCGGCGTTCGCTTGCGGGGACCCCTTCGCCCCGCGCCG
>JAAXGX010000068.1 GCA_012271165.1 Vicinamibacteraceae bacterium
ACGCTGCTCGGCTCGCGCAACGCCTTCACCCCGCTCATCATCTGGTACGCGCTGACCAGGCACGGCCACGACGGCTTCCGCCGCATCGTGGCGCAGATGCTCGACACGGCCGAGTACGCGGTGGAGCGCTTCAACGCCGCCGGCATCCCCGCCTGGCGGGCGCGCAACAGCGCCACGGTCGTCTTCCCGCGGCCCTCGCCCTACGTGCTCTTCCAGTGGCAGCTCGCGCCCCTGGGTGAGATCGCCCACCTCATCACGATGCCCCACGTCACGCGCGAGATGATCGACCAGGTCGTCGCCGACTGCCTTCTGGAGTGGCCGGAGGTGAACCCGTGAGCCAGTCCCAACGGGAGGACGCCGCGCGCAGCCGCATCATCGTGTTCGTGCCGGACGAGCCGGGGGCGCTCGCGCAGGTCACGGGGGCGCTCGGTGAGGCGGGGATCAACGTCGAGTCGATCGACGGGCGGCGGATCGGGGAGCTGGGCGTGATCACGCTCAGCACGAGCGATGACGACGCGGCGCTGCACGCGCTGCTCGAGGCGGACCTGCGCGCGGTCACGTCGGACGCCGTGGTCTTCCACCTGCCCGACCGTCCGGGCGCGCTCGCCGGCGTGGCGCGGCGCTTCGCCGAGCACCAGCTGAGCGTGCGCACCATCCACATCGTGCACCGGCACGCGGGGGAGGCGATCGTCGCGGTCAGCACCGACGATGACGCTGCGGCGCGCGCCCTGCTCGACGCGGGCTCGCTGCTGTAGGCGGCGCGCAGGGAGAGCCATGAGCGACCGGGAGAATCTGCGGCAGGCATAAGGACACGATGACATTCGACAGCGACCGTGCTCAGATGGAGCGGCTGCTCGGTCCGCCGGACGACATCGGCAGCGACTCGCTGCGCTGGTTCGACGCACGCCTGCGGGGCGGGGATGCACCGATGCCGCCCATGGCTGGGGCCTACGACCCTAGGCGCCACGAAGAGATCCTGTACCACCACGACGCCGCCTCTGGGCTGCGCGCGATCGTCACCGTGCACTCGACCGCGCTCGGGCCCTCCCTCGGCGGCACGCGCTGGCATCCCTACCCCGATGCCGGGGCGGCGCTGCAGGACGTGCTGCGGCTCTCGGCGGCGATGACGGCGAAGTCGGCGCTCGCCGGGCTCGACCTCGGCGGCGGCAAGGCCGCGGTGATCGGGAACCCGGCCGAGCGCACGCCGGCGCAACTCGCCGCCTATGCGCGGCTCATCGACGGCCTCGAGGGCCGCTACATCACGACCACCGACGTGGGCACGACGACGGCCGACATCGACGTGCTCTCCGAGCTGACGCGCTACGTGGTGGGCGCATCTCCCGCGCGCGGCGGCAGCGGCGATACCTCGGCGCTCACGAGCGAGACCGTGATGCTGGGCATGCGGGCCGCGCTCCGGGTCGCCTTCGGGGACGAATCGCTGGAGGGCAGCCGCGTCGTCGTGGTCGGGGTCGGCAAGGTCGGGAGCCGCGTCGCGCGCGCCTGCGCCCAGCACGGCGCCAGCGTCGGCGTGGCCGACGTCCGGCGGGATGAGGCCGAGCGCCTTGCGGCGGAGATCGGCGCTGATGTGCTCGACGCCGGGACCGCCTACGCCGAGCGCTGTGACGTGCTCTCGCCGAACGCGCTCGGCGGGGTGCTCAACGAGGGCTCGATCCCGGAGCTGCGCTGTCGCGTGATCTGCGGCGCGGCGAACAACCAGTTGCTGCGCGACCCCGAGGACGCGGCGCTCATCGCCGGGCGCGGCATCCTCTACGCGCCCGACTACGTCGTGAGCGCGGGCGGCGTGATCAACGTCGCGGTCGAACTGGGCGGCTACAGCGAGGATCGGGCCCGTGCCATCGCCTCACGCGTCCACCCCACGACCCGCGAACTCCTGGAGATGTCGCAGGAGCTTGGCATCTCGACGGCGGAGGCGGCGCTGCGCCGCGTCGAGGACCGCATCGCGACCGCCCGCGTGGCGGGTAGTACATCTCCTACGGCTTGATCGCCGCCGACGGGTACTGGGCGTTCCCGGTGGACGACGAGGGGCTGGAGGCGACGCTCGCCCACTACAACGCGCCCGGGAGCGCCGACGGCCCCTGGTACGCCTTCATCATCGAGGACCGCGAGGACGCGCTCTATTCCATCGCCTCCGCCAACCGCCCCGACCTGGTGGGGACGACCTGGGAGCGCATCGATGCCAACGGCTTCGACTACGGCGCGTCCTTCGCCGCCGTGACGGGGGAGGGGGGCGGGCGGTGGGTGAGCTACGTCTTCACGCACCCGGAGACGGGCGAGGACGCCCCCAAGCACAGCTGGGTGGTGCGCCGAGGCGACCTGCTCTTCGGCGCCGGCTGGTACGAGGGGCATCGGCGAGTGACGCCCTGAATGTGGCGAGCACGTCTGCCAAGTGGCACGTACCGCGAGCGGTATGACGCGGTCCGCCCCGGCTGGGTGGATTAGACTGAGCGCGGGCTGGGCCGCACAGAGCCAGCATCCCCGCTCCGGCCCAGGAGGAGTAAGCCTGTGTTGCGGCGTCCCGCGGGAAGGTCC
>JAAXGX010000158.1 GCA_012271165.1 Vicinamibacteraceae bacterium
CCCTCGAAGGAGTAGCGCACGCCGGCGTGGTCCCGGGCCACGGCGGGCATGACGTCGGCCGCGAGCGCGGCGTAGACGGCGCCGGCCGAGGTGACGGTCTCGTCGAGCGACGCCGTCACGCTGATCGCGCGGCTGCGGTTCACACGCCGGATTGTCGAGACGCCCCGGCCGCTCTCGACCGCCGCCACGTAGCCGAACGGGACCTCGTCGGCGTCCGGGGTCCTGATGCGCATGTTCTCGAGCTCGCCGAGCGACCGGCGCTGGTCGGCGGGATAGCGGACCATGACCCTGATGTCGTCGCGGCCGCGCTGGACGCGCTGCGCCTCCTCCCCGTGGAACGCCTGCCGCACCTGCCGGCCGACGTCCTCCAGCGAGAGCCCGAGCGCCTCGGCGGCGGGCTTGATGCCGATGCGTATCTCCCGCGGTCCGCCCTCGAACGAGTCGCTGACGTCGTGCACGCCGGCGATGCCGCGCAGACCGCTCTTCACGCGCTCCACGGCCGCCCGCAGGCGCACCGGGTCGGCGCCGACCAGTTGCACGTCGACCTCTTCGCCCGGCAACAGGTCGGACGCCGAGAACCCCAGCTCGACCGCTTCCGGAATCGGGCCGGTCAGCTCGCGCCAGCGCCGGCCGACCTCGTCGGCCCGCACGCCGCGCTCGCCGACTGGCGCCAGCTCCAGCATGACCTGGGCGACGTGTCCCGACGCGTCGTTGGGGTCGCCCCACAACGGCCCCGGCGCCACGCCCAGCGGCTGGTTCCCGACGGCGGTCAGGACGTGCCGCAGGGGATCGGAACCGGTCCCCTCCAGCACCTCGCGGCGCAACCGCCCGGCGCTGTCCTCCAGGCGTCGCGCCACGGCCGCGGTGACCGCCGGGGGCGTGCCCACGGGCATCGTCAGCGTGGCGTAGACGACGTCCGCCTCGGGCGCGGGGAAGAAGTGGAACGCGACGCGGCCGCCCGCCACCAGCCCGACCGTCAGGACGAGCACCGACACCCCGGCCGCCAGCGAGAGATAGCGCCAGCGCAGGCACGCCGCCAGCGCGGGGCGGTAGACGCGGTCGACGACCGCTTCGAGCCCGTCGGCCAGGGCGCGCTGGAATCGCGACCACCGCCCTCGCCGTTCCGCCCGCGGGTGGGCGAGGTGCGCCGGCAGGATGTTGAGCGACTCGACCAGCGAGAAGAGCACGCAGGGGATGACGACGAGCGGCACGTAGCGCATCATCTTGCCGAGCATGCCCGGCACGAACAGCAGCGGAGCGAACGCCGCCGCCGTGGTGAGGACGGCGAAGAGGACCGGCGTCGCCACCTCCCGCACGCCCGCCAGCGCGCCGTCCAGGGGGTTGCGGCCGCGCCGCTGGTGGCGGTAGACGTTCTCGCCGACGATGATGGCGTCGTCGACCACGATGCCGAGCACCAGGATGAAGGCGAAGGTCGAGACGATGTTCGCCGTCACGTCGAAGACCGGCATGAGCAGGAACGTGCCCAGGAACGAGATGGGGATGCCCAGGCTCACCCAGAACGCGAGGCGCAGCTCGAGGAAGACGGCGAGCAGAACGAACACGAGCGCGAGGCCCGCGATGCCGTTTCGCAGCATGAGGCCCAGCCGGTCGATCAGCGCGTCGGCCTGGTTCATCCATTTCGTCAGCCGGATCCCCTCGGGCAGCGTGGGGGCCTTGCGTTCCAGGTAGTCGTCCACGGCGCGGGCGATCGCCATGTCGCTCTGCCCGCCGGTGCGGAGGACCGAGAGGAGGACCGCGGGCTCGCCGTCGAGGCGGCCGAACTGATCGGTCTCGGCGAACCCGTCGACCACCGTCGCCACGTCGCCCACGTGCAGCCGCGTGCCGTCGGCGCGCGCCAGGAGCACCAGGTCCTCGAATTCCGCCCCCCGGTACGCCTGCCCCACGGTGCGCAAGCGGATCTCGCCGCTCTCGCTCTGCACCGCGCCGCCCGGCAGGTCGATCGACGACCGGCGCACGGCGCGGGCGACGTCGTCGAAGGTCAGTCCGTGGCGCCGCAGCGCCGACTCCGAGACCTCGATGGCGATCTCGTAGGGACGCACGCTGGCGAACCGGACCTGGGTGATTCCCGGCAGGTCGAGCAGGTCGTCGCGCACGCCCTCGGCGATCCGCTTGAGGGTGAGCTCGTCGGCCCGCCCCGAGACCGCGACGTCGACCACGCGAATCTGCGTCCGCCCCTCGCTGATGATCGGCTCCTCGGCCCTCTCGGGGAACGTCTCTATCGCGTCGACCCGGGTCTTGACGTCGTCGAGCACGCCGCGGGCGTCGGCATGCGAGGCGACCTCGACGACCACGAGGCAGAGGCTGTCGTACGCCGTGGAGACGATCTCCTCGATGCCCTCGATGCCCTGGACGGCTTCCTCGATGCGGACGCAGACCGCCGTCTCGACCTCTTCCGGCGCCGCGCCCGGGTACGGCATCTCGATGGCCAGCCTGTCGAGCGCCACGTCGGGGAAGGCCTCGCCGCGCACGCGGTCCATGCCAATCAGGCCGCCGATGACGATGGACGCCATCAGCAGGTTGGCGGCCACCGGGTTCCGGGCGAACCACTCGCTTGCGCGCTGCATGGGCTGGATGCCGCGGGTGTCACACCATCTGGCGCCGCATCATGCGCCGGAACACGCCCTCCTGCTCGAACAGCTCGTCGAAGCCGCCCTGCTGAACGATGCGGCCGCCGCCCAGCACGTAGATGCGATTGGCGTGGCGGATCGTCGACAGGCGGTGGGCGACGACGACGCGCGTGACCGCGAGTCCGTGGAGGCTCTCCATGACCCGGGCCTGGCTCCGCGCGTCGAGCCAACTGGTCGCCTCGTCGAACAGCAGGATGCGAGGGCTGCCGACGAGGGCGGCGGCAATCCGGATGCGCTGGGCCTGGCCCCCGGAGACGGCGCCGCCGCCCCCCATCGGGGTGAACATGCCCATCGGCATGGCCTCGATGTCGCGGTCGACGTCGGCGAGGCGGGCCGCGCGCCAGGCGTCCTCGACGTTCAGCCCGCTCGAGACGCCGATGATGTTGTCGAGCACGTTGCCGTGCCGCAGGACGCCGTCCTGCACGACGACGCCGCACTGGCGCCGGACGCCGCGGCGGTCGAGGTGCGCGAGGTCGCGGCCGTCCAGGTACACCGCGCCCACCGCGGGCTCCTCGAGCCCCAGCGCCAGCCGCAGCAGCGTGCTCTTGCCGGAGCCGGTCTCGCCGACGAGGGCGACGAACTCGCCGGGCCGGGCGTGCCACGAGACGTCGTCGAGAACGGGGCGGTCACCCTTGTGGTAGCGGAAGCCGACGTGCTCGAAACGGATTTCGCCGCGCAGCTCCGTCCGCGCGCCGCCCGTTTCCGGCGCCCGCGGCGACGCTTCCAGAATGGGCCCGGCCTGTTCGGCGGCCGGGATGATGCCGGCCAGCGCCTCCGATGACTGGCCCAGACCGACGATCGCCGA
>JAAXGX010000072.1 GCA_012271165.1 Vicinamibacteraceae bacterium
CGGCGGCGACGGGATGGATTGGCTCGGCGGCGGCGCGGGCATGGACACCTTGAAGGGCGAGGCCGGCGACGACATGCTCAAGGGCGGCGCCGACGCCGACACGCTCGACGGCGGAAAGGGTGACGACACACTCGACGGCGGCGCGGGCGACGACGAACTCAACGGCGGCGACGGCGACGACACACTCATCTACGACGACGCCGACACGATGCGTGATGGCGGCGACGGCGTGGACACGCTCGATGCGAGCAACGCCGCTAAGGAGGTCGTCATCGACCTCTCCGTCCTCGACGAGGACCCCCCTGATGCGGCGGAAGTCGCCAAGGTGAAGGACATCGAGAATGTCATTGGTAGTGACAATGGCGGCGACACGCTCACGGGAAGCAAGGCCGCCAACGTGCTGAAGGGCGGAAAGGGCAACGACACGCTCGACGGTGGCGCCGGCAACGACACGTTAGACGGCGGCGCGGGCGACGACAATCTCGCCGGCGGTGTCGGGGCCGACACCTTCGTCTTCGGAAAAGATCATGGGACGGATGATACGATCGGGGACGGTAGCAGCGGCTTCTCCAAGGTGCAGGGGGACAAGATCGATCTCAGCGGACTCAACCTGACCGAGGATGATCTCGCCACGTTGCTCGGCGGCGCAGCGGTGAGCGAGCAGAACGGCAAGGCGATAATCGTTCTCGCGCTGGGCGCGGACGACATGAACGCGGTCGGGTTGAACGTCGACGGGGGTGGGACGATTACTGTTTACATGGACACCCCGTTCGCGACGCTGGACGCCGACGACTTCATCATCTAGAACGTCGCGTTCGAGACCTGAAACCGAGGCCGGCTCCCAAAGGGGCCGGCCTTTCTCGTCTTCGCGAGGTTCGCACCGCTGGTGGCGGCCCGCAGCGCCCGGGTGACGAACCCGACCAGTTCCCGGGCCACGGCCACCGCCACAACCTGACCGGGTTTGTGCTCGACCAGCCGCCGGAAGCGGCGACACAGCCGGTGTTGCGCCCTGTCGGCCAGCGCGATCACCCGAGGCGGTTGTCCGAGCCGGCGCCGAGCAAGCGTCACGCCAACGCCAGCCCGGTGCCGGTAGTGCCACGCCGCTTCCACCACCACCCGCCGCGCCAGGGCGCTGCCCGTCTTCGTGATCGCACCCCGGCGGCGCCGGTCCCCGCTGGAGTGCTCCCCGGGAACCAGGCCGAGATACGCCATCAGCGCCCGCGCGGTCGGAAAGCGCTGCACGTCGTGAAGCTCGGCGAGCAGCAGCATCGCACTCAGCGTGTCGATGCCCCGGAAGCACCGCAACCAGCCCACCGGCTCCCGATACGGGTCGCTGTCGGCTACCGCGGCCAACTGCGCATCCAGCTCCACCAGCCGGGCATCGGCGTGCTCGATCGCCAGCAGGTAGTCGTCGACGGCCGCCTGCTCGGCCGGGTGCGACCAGCTGAGCCCATAGACCCATTCCCGGTGCTTCTTCGTCCAGTGACGGCCGCCGACGTAGTGCAGACCACGCCGGAGCAGCAGCTTGTCCAGCCGGTGCCGGCACCGCTGCCGATCCTCACGCGCGTCATCACGAGCCCGGCACAGGTCGCGCACCGCCTCCTCAGCCAGGGTCGGCACCCGCACCACCGTCAACAGTCCGGCCCTGTGCAACTCCGCCAGCTTCCGGGCGTCGCGCCGGTCGTTCTTGATCCGCTCGCCCGGCTTGCGCGGCACCAACGCCGGCGCGATCACCTCGCAGCCGACCCGGCCCCGGTCGAGCTGCCGCTGCAACGCGTAGCCACAGGGACCGGCTTCGTAGCAGCACGCCACAGGATCCGGCGCGACCTTCTCCAGCTTCCGACGCAGCCGCTCCACCGGCACGGCCTCGTTGCGCACCCTCCAGGTGACGGGTTCGGTCGCGCCCGGGGCCAACAGCGCCACGTGCAGCTCCACCTTGTGCGCATCGAGCCCCACGTAGGTGGTGATAGGCTCGCTCATTGACCGGCTCCTTTCGTCTGCGGCTCTGACGCCGCGCTCGGTGTCAACCCGCGAATCGTAGGCGGCCTCCGCCACCTTGTCGCGTGCTCCCGCACGACGACGCGACGATCGCGAGCCGGTCATTCCATATGGTCTTGCTTCGATGGCACGTCCACACGGTCGCCGGTCCTGGGGTTGCGGCCCCGGCGCGGCTCGCGGCGCCGGAGGCGGAAGCTGCCGAAGCCGCGCAGCTCGACCGTCTCTCCCCGGCGCAGCGTCGCCACGATGCTGCCGAGCACGGTGTCGACGACGGTCTCTGCGCGTTTCCTCGTGAGGCCGGCGGCGTCGGCCACCTCCTCGACGAGCGCCGCCTTCGTCAGGCTGCCGTCGGTCATCGGTTCGCCTTGTTGCCGGAAGGGAATCGTAGCAGCCATCCGGGCGCGAGCGCAGCCGCGCGGCGACAAACAGGCTTCAAATGACAGAGGACACGACCGCGCAAACCCGGTGGATCACGGGGCAGCCAGCAGCGGATCAGGAAGGGCGGCAACCCTGCTCGGTTGTGATCTGTCCGGCGGCCTGATCACCACTGTCGAAAACGCTCACCCCGCCCGAGATTACACCGATAGTGCCGCGCGGGACCGTGACCGCATCCCTGTGACCGAGTCACAGCCCCAGTCACACCTGTCGTCACACCTCCCGTCACCTTCAATCCGCCGTGAACCCTTGATTTCATTGACCAAACCGAACACCACGATCCAAGCACCGAGCCGGGGAAAGGGTCGGGAATAAGCCCGGAGCGACCCCGCGGAAAACCGCGGTTTTCCGGCGCAATGGGCGTTCCTGCGTCACACCCACCGCACGGGTCGCTCCGGGCTGAATGCTTCCATGCTGGAAGGCGAAGAACCTGCCTGCGGCGGCGTCGGGCCGGCGCTGGTCGCCAAGCGCCGGGCTATGGACGCCGGCGCTGCCATGGACGCGAACGACGCGCCCACAGCAGCTTGCAAAACCGCGCAGACGCGGTTTCGCACAGCGACCACAGCCTTCATCCTCTTCTTCTCAAGAAGAACAACGCAACGGGGCGGGTCTGCCGACCGGTGTTCGAGAAAAACGCGCTTTGAGGTGACCGCCGACACGTGTCGGCGAGCGCGCGCTCCGTACTGTATTCGATGTGCGGGCCGTGATCTCCACCACACCTGGTTCGTTGGGGCGGCGTTTCAACTGAGGCAGGATCGGATCGTGTTCAGCGCGGGTCACGGTGCTGCGGTTCTGGTTCGTATTCCGCTTGTCGGCCGCGGCAGTCACCTGAAGGCCACAGCGGAACGGAGGACCGGCCGGTTGACGGCCACGGGCGACCGTGCGCTGCCGGACTCCTGGGGGCGCCTGGCGCTCATACTCCTGCCAGCGAGCGGCCCGGCGACAGTCGCATCGACAGCGGGCCAAACCAGCGCGGTATTGCGCCAGGGCAGCCGCATGACGACCAGCGGCCCGCCGCGCCGGCCGAGGACACCACGGGGACCGGCGTCGAGCGTCCGGGCCGCGTCGACGACCTTTATGCAAATGCGGCCGGGCCGTGCTACGCTGCCGTCCATGAGCACGACCGACCGCCTCACCCTCATCGGCATCGCCCTTGCCACCGTGATCGCCATCGTTACAATGGTCAACGGAAACGTGAACGCACGGGTGGGCGACTTGCGCGCCGACGTGAACACTCGCCTCGACCGCCTTGAGTCACGCATGGACACCCGAATGGACGGGTTCGACGCTCGGCTGCGTGCCGTCGAAATCGCCTTCGGCAAAGTAGACCAGCGCCTCGCCACCTTGGAACGCGCTATCATTCCGGCTGCACCGCCTGCCGAGTAGCCGCCCGTGCAGTCTTCGGGGGTGCCGACGGCGGTCAAGTAGGCGTGGTCTTCCAACAAACGAACCAACAATGGTCCTCTCACGTAGGCGCTGCCGCAAGGTTGCCCGCGGGTCGCTCGCCTACGTTCCTTCGTTCTGGGGTTGTCCTTCGGCGGCTGCCGCCTGCTTCCGGCGCTCCGCCCAATAGTTCTTCATCCTCTCCGATGCGGCTTTCTTCGCGTCCTCCGACATCGGTCGCCGTCGCCGACCGGCCGGCGCAGATTTTGCTGCGGACCGCCCCGGTTCGCCGCCCAGCGCGGCAATCGCAGCGTCGATTCGGGCGATACTATCCAGCAACTCAGCGCGTTGCGTACTCAGTAGTGCTATGACATCTTGCATTGTCGCTCCTGCTGGCAAGGTACATCAGCAAATGGATGACGTAGCATACCGCGATTCCCCGCTGGTCGACGATGACGGCAGGGCTGACCTCGCCCTGTGCCTGATGCGGTCGCAGACGGCGAGCGGCTGACGGACGCGTTCAGCGCCTGGGCCGTGAGGTGAGGCTGGAGGAAGTGCGCACGATGCTGGCGTAGACCGTGCGGGAGTGGACCGAGCAGTGGGTCGAACAGGGAATCGAGCGAGGCATCGAGCAGGGCCGAGCCGAGGGACGCGCGCTGCTGTGTCGTCAGGCGGCGCGCGGGTTCGAGGCGGCTGCCGGGGAGCAGCTGGCCGGCGCGCTGGCGGACGTGACCGACCCCGGCCACCTCGCGCAGGTCGGCGAGTGGATCATCGACTGTGGGACGGCGGCCGAGCTGTTCGCCCGCCTCGCGGAGGCGTCGCCCCGCGGCAACTGAGGGGAAAATTGTTCACCGGACGCCGCGCAGACACCGACTGCCGGCGCAGGATCGGGCCGAACGAAGGGGGCGCCGATGTCGCTCTCAGTCCGAAAACGTGCGGAGACTTCCCGTTGCAAATTGGGTACAGGAAGCGCAACGAAAGTCAGTGCCTGCGACCCAAACCGTTTGTTTTCAGTAGCTTACGGGGGCTCTTGCGGGGTT
>JAAXGX010000203.1 GCA_012271165.1 Vicinamibacteraceae bacterium
CCGCCGGTCCGCGTCGACACGACGCCCGCGCCGGCGGAAGCCCGGCCGTCCATCGCGGTCGGCGATCCGGCCAGCCGGACCGCGCCGGCCGCCGCGTGCGCCGACCCCGACCCGCCCCCGCGGGCACGCCGCTCCACCCGCGCCCCGCCCCTCCCCTGCTGACAGCCCTGCGCCGCGCGCTCGAAGCAGGCGTGCGCGCGCACATCCCAACTGATACCTGAACAGCCGTCCAGCGCCGCGTCGGACGGCGGCGGGAGCGGACGAGAATGCGTGGTTGGCGACTTATAGTACTGGCGGCCGGCTGCTGGGGTCTGGCCGTGCCGGCGGCCATCGGCCAGACGCTCACCGAGGAGCAGGCGCTCGAGCGGATGAGCCTCGAGCATCCGCAGCTCCGGGCGCTCGGCTTCACGGTGCGCGAGCGCGCGGCCGCGGCGCGCGAGCGGAGCCTGCTGTCCAATCCGGCGGTCAGCTATACGCGCGAGGAAGCCGGTATCTTCGTCGACAACTTCCTCGTCATCTCCCAGGACCTGCCGGTGCGGGGTCGGCTCGGGCTGCTCGGCGAGGCGGCCGGCAGGGCCGCCGCCGCGGCGGAGTCGCGGGCCACCGCCTCCCGGCTGGCCCTGGAAGCGCGGCTGCGCCTCGCCTTCACCGATCTGCTGCTCGCGCAGGAACGGACGCGCGTGCTCGACGACGACCTGTCCGAGCTGGGGGGATTGGTCGACGTGCTGCGCGCGCGCGAGGACGAGGGCGAAGGCTCCCTGTTCGACCGGCTGCGCGCCGAGCGGGAGGTGGCCGAGATCGAGGCCGACCTGCGCGCGGCCGTCATCGACCGACGGGTCGCCCAAGCCCGGCTGGCCGCCTTCCTCGCGCCCGGCACCGAGCCGTCCGGCCTGACCGCCGCCGGCGACCTGGCGGAGCGCGCCGCCGTCACGGGTCTCGAGGGGCTCGTGATGCAGGCCCTCGCCGAGCGGCCCGACTATCGCGCCCTGGCCCAGAGCGCGACGCAGTGGACGTTCGAGCGCCGCGCGGCGGAGCGCCTGCGCCTGCCCGGCGCGTCCGTGAGCGCCGGCCTCAAGCGCGCCAGAAGCGCGCCCCTCGGCCACGACTCGGGCTACGCGGTCACCGCGACGATGTCGCTCCCGCTCTTCAACCGGGGGCAGGCGCAGGTGGCGCGCGCGGAGGCGGCGCGTGCGCGGACCGACGCCGAGCGCGAGGTGCTTCGCGGCCGCATCGAGAGCGAGGTCCGCGCGGCGCATGCCGCCGCCGCGGGCTACCGCGAGCTGGCGGAGCGCTACCGCCTCGAATCCGTGGACCCCGCCGCCGAGCTGGCCGAGATCGCCGCGACGGCCCACGACGAAGGCGAATTCACCATCCTGGAGCGGCTCGACGCCCATCGCGTGATGCTGAGCGCGAGGCTCCGCCTGCTGGAGCTGCACGCCGCCGCGCGGCGCGCCGTCATCGAGCTGGACCGGGCGGTCGGAAGGCGGAGGACACCATGACGAGACAGCACCCCTGGCTCGGGGCCGGTACGGCACTGCCCCTGCTGGCGTCCATCGCGTGCGGCGGCCATCACGTGCACGAGGCCGACGGGACGCATGCGGCCGCGGACGAGGAGGGGCCGGCGGTGGTCGAGACGCGGTGGACGGCGCGCAGCGAGCTGTTCATGGAGTACCCGCCGCTGGTCGAGGGCGGCAGCAGCCGCTTCGCCATCCACTTCACGAACCTGGCGACGTTCGAGCCGGTGCGCGCCGGCCGGGCCGCGGTCCGTCTGACGGGTGCACGGGATCAGGAATTCACCGTGGACTCGCCGGGGGCCCCGGGCATCTTCGGCATCGACGTCGAGCCGACGCAGGCTGGCAGCTACCGGCTGGAAATCATGCTGGAGGCGCCGGGCCTGACCGATCGCCACGAGCTCGGGGAGGTCACGGTGCTGCCGGCAGGGGCGGCGCCCGACGCGGGCGACGACGCCGAGGACGGCTCGATCCCGTTTCTCAAGGAACAGCAGTGGACGCTGGACTTCGCGACGGCGGCCGCCCGCCGGCAGCGGATTGCGGACAGCCTCGTCATCGCTGCCGAGATCGAGCCGCGGACCGGCGGCTGGGCCGATGTGACCGCGCCGGTGGTCGGGCGGCTGGCCGACGACCTCGCGCCCCGGCCGATCGGGTCGCAGGTGGCGCGCGGCGACGCGCTCGCCGAGATCATCCCGCACAGCGGGCACGGGGAAGACCGGCCGGAGCTCGAGCTCGCCGTGGCCGAAGCCCGCAACGTGCTGGAGTTGATCCGGGCCGACCGGGCCCGGGCCGAACGGCTGGTGGCCGCGGGCGCCCTGCCCCGCCGCCGCGCGCACGAGACGCAGGTGGCGGAGCGGACGGCCGAGGCGCGGGTGGCGGCCGCCGAGGCCCATCTGGCGCAGCTCGACACGACCCGCACCGGCGAAGGGGAGGTCGGACGCGACACCCGCTTCGTCGTTCGCGCGCCCATCAGCGGCGTCGTGGCCGAATCCGATGCGACGCCCGGCGCCAGCGTCGAGGAGGGAACGCACCTGTTCCGGCTCGTCGCCGTCGATCGGGTGCACGTCGTGGGGTCGCTGCCGGAGGCGGCCCTGGCGCGAGTCGCCGAGCTCACCGGCGCCGAGCTCGACGTACCCGGCTTCGAGGTCCCGATTCCGCTCGACCGGCTCGTCGCCGTCGGACGCGTCCTGGAGCCGGAGGCGCGGACGGTGCCGATCATCTACGAGCTGAGCAATCCGGACCGGCGGCTTGCCATCGGGCTGGCCGTCTCGTTGCGCATCTTCGCCGCGGCGGCCATCGACGCCGTGACCGTGCCCGAGAGCGCCATCGTCGACGACGCCGGCCAGCCGGTCGTCTTCGTCCAGGTCGGAGGCGAGAGCTTCGAGCGCCGTCCGGTGCGGCTGGGCAACCGCGAGTCGGGCCAGGTCCAGATCAGCGGCGACATCGCGCCGGGCGAGCGCGTGGTCGTCCGCGGCGCGCCGCTCATTCGGCTGGCCGCGCTCTCGCCGCAGGTGCCGGCGCACGGACACACGCACTGAACGAGTTCGGGACGGACGATCATGCTGTTCGACATGCTCATCCGGTCGTCGCTGCGCAACCGCCCGCTGGTGCTCGGACTGGCGGGCGCCTTCCTCGTCTGGGGCGGGTTCATCGCGGCGCGCATGCCCGTCGACGTGCTCCCGGACCTGACGGCGCCGACCGTGACGGTGCTGGTCGAGGGCCGGGGCATGGCGCCGGCGGACATGGAGGCGCTCGTCACCTTCCCCATCGAGACGGTCCTCGGCGGCGCGGCGGGCGTGCGCCGGGTGCGCTCGGAGACGGCCGTCGGCATCGCGGTCATCTGGCTGGACTTCGACTGGGGCACGGACGTCTACCGCGCCCGGCAGACCGTCTCGGAGAAGCTCGCCACGGTGGCGGCGACGCTGCCCGCCGAGGTCGGGGCGCCGGTCCTGGCGCCGCTCTCGTCGATCATGGGCGAGATCATGTTCGTCGCGCTCGAGTCCGCGCCGGCCGTGGAATCGGTGACCGACCTGCCCCGCTGGACGCCCCTGGAGCTGCGGATGGAGGCCGAGTTGACGGTGCGGCGGCGGCTGCTCGTGACCCCCGGGGTCTCGCACGTCACGGTCATCGGCGGCGAGCGGCGGCAGTTCGAGGTGCTGGTCGATCCGGCCCGTCTCGCCAGCTACGACCTGCCGCTGAGCGACGTCGAGAGCGCGCTGCGGCGCGCCAGCCGGAGCACGTCGGCCGGGTTCCGCGAGGCCGGCGGCCAGGAGTACCTGATTCGGGGCGGCGGACGCGTCCGCGACGTCGAAGGGCTCGGCGCCACGGTCATCGCCACGCGGGAGACGCTGCCCATCCGCGTGAGCGACGTCGCCGACCTGCGAGTGGGCGAGTCGCTCAAGCGCGGCGACGGCTCGTTCAACGGCCGGCCAGCGGTGATTCTCGGCATCCACCGGCAGCCCGACGTCAACACGCTGGCCCTGACGCGGGAGCTGGAGGGCGTCCTCGACCGGATTCAGGCCGAGCTGCCGGCCGGCATGCGTCTCGACACCCGCGTGTTCCGGCAGGCGGACTTCATCGAGCTGGCGCTCGGCAACCTGACGGCCGCCCTGCGTGACGGCACGCTGCTCGTCGTCCTGGTCACCCTGGTCTTCCTCGCCAACCTGCGCGCCGGCGCCATCACGCTGCTGGCCATCCCGCTCTCGCTGCTGGCCGCCGTCGTCGGGCTGCGGCTCGCGGGCCTGTCGATCAACAGCATGACCCTCGGCGGCATGGCCATCGCCGTCGGGGCGCTGGTCGACGACGCGATCGTCGACGTCGAGAACGTGTCGCGGCGACTGCGGGAGAACGCGTTGCGGCCAGCCGACGCCCGGCGGCCCGTGCTGGAGGTGGTCTATCGCGGCAGCCGGGAGATTCGCGCATCCATTGCTTTTGCAACGCTCGTCGTCATGCTGGTCTTCCTGCCGCTCTTCTTCCTGCCGGGCGTCGAGGGACAGTTGCTCCGGCCGCTGGGCTTCGCCTATATGATCGCGCTGGCCGCCTCGCTCATCGTTGCGCTGACGGTCACGCCGGCGCTCTGCCTGTACCTGCTGCCGGCCGCGCCGGCCATCCGCGCGGGGCGCGAGGCCTGGCTGGCGGCGGCGTTGAAGCGGGGCTACGCGCGTGTGCTGCCGGCGGTACTGCGGCGGCCGCGGCCCGTAATCGGGACGGCGGCGCTCCTGCTCGCCGCCACGCTCGCAACCGTGCCGTGGATGGGCCGGGCCTTCCTGCCGACCTTCAACGAGGGCGCGCTCGTCATCAGCGCCGTGACGCTGCCGGGCACCAGCCTGGCCGAGTCGAACGCTCTCGGCGGCGCGATAGAGCGGCTGCTGCTCGACGTGCCGGAGGTGGCGGCGACGGCCCGCCGGACGGGCCGGGCCGCGCTCGACGAGCACGTGCAGGGCGTCGAGTCGGCGGAGATCGACGTCCGGCTCACGCCCGCCGGCCGGCCGCGCGACGCGGTGCTGCGGGAGATCCGCGAGCGGCTGTCGCTCGTGCCCGGCACCAACGTCACGATCGGCCAACCCATCTCGCACCGCATCGACCACATGCTGTCGGGGCAGCGGGCCAGCATCGCGGTCAAGGTCTTCGGCGACGACCTCGGCACGCTCCGGACCCTGGGCAGCCGGATCGTCGCGGCGCTCGAGGGCGTCCCGGGGCTCGTCGACCTGGCGCTCGAGCACCAGGCGGACATCCCGACCGTGGAGGTCGGCTTCGATCCGGCCGCGCTGGCGCGGCACGGACTGCCCGCGGGCCAGGCTGCCGCCACGCTGGAGACCGTCCTGCGCGGACGCCGGGTGGGCGAGATCATCGACGGTCAGATGATGGTGCCGCTGGTGCTGCGCTACCGGCCGGACGACATGGCCAACCTGGACGACATGTGGCAGACGCGCCTCGACATGCCCGCGGGTCCGCGCGTGCCGCTCGGCAGCCTGGCCGACATCGCGGAGGACCGCGGCCCCAACTTCATCCGGCGCGAGAACGCCGAGCGGCGGATCGTCGTCACCGCGAACGTGGCCGGTCGCGATCTCGGCGGCGTGGTCGGCGACGTGCAGGAACGCGTCGCTGGAGGCGTGGCGCTGCCCCCCGGCTATCGGGTGGAGTACGGCGGGCAGTTCGAGGCGGAGGCCAGCGCCGAGCGCCGGCTCCTGCTACTGGGGCTGGTCGCCATCGGCGGCATCTTCCTGATCCTGGTCAGCGCGTTCGCGTCGGCCCGCGACGCCGCCATCGTCATGCTCAACCTGCCGCTGGCGCTGATCGGCGGCGTGGCCGGGGTGTTCCTGGGCGACGGCATCCTGTCGATCGCCACGCTGATCGGGTTCATCGCGCTGTTCGGCATCGCCACCCGCAACGGCATCATGCTCGTCTCGCACATCCGGCGCCTGCAGGCGGTGGCCGGCAACGACCTCCGTGCGGCCGTCGTGCAGGGCTCGCTCGACCGGCTCGCGCCCATCGTCATGACGGCGCTGTCGACCGGCCTGGCGCTGCTGCCCGTGGCCGCCGGATTCGGCGCGCCCGGCAGCGAGATCCAGGCGCCGCTCGCTCTCGTCATCGTCTGCGGGCTGCTCTCGTCGACCGCGCTGAACATGCTCGTCGTGCCGGCGGTGATCGTCGCGACCACACCCGCCGACCCGCCGTCCCGCGCCTGAACGCGACACGGGGTAACGGGCGCGGAGTCTGCACCGCAGAACCGTGCAGACTCCGCAAGGCGCGCACAGCGCGCCTCGGCGGGAGCGGCGCGGGGCGAAGGGCCCCGCTAGCGGACGCCGGGGGCTTGGGGCGCAGCCCCATCTGATGGATGAGAGCCAGGGAGATGCTCGGAACGGCGCTGTGGTTCGCGGCGCTCGCCGCGGCGGGCTGGCTGCTGCTCGTCGGGTGGCTCGTGCTACAGGAGCGCCGCCTCGTCTTCTTTCCGACGCGCGCCCTCGTGGCCGGTCCGGCCGACTTCGGCCTCCGCGCCGACGAGCTGTCCATCCGCACCGACGACGGGCTGACGCTCCACGGCTGGTGGATCGCGGGTCCGGACCGCCGGGTGCTGATCTGGTACCACGGCAACGCGGGGAACATCGCCGACCGGCTGCACAACGCGCGCTGGTTCGTCGAGCAGCTCGGCGTCGCCGTCGTGCTGGTCGACTACCGCGGCTACGGGCACAGCGAGGGGACGCCCGACGAGGCGGGCCTCTACCGCGACGGCCTGGCCATCTACGACGCCGTCGCGGCGCGCGGGGTGGCGGCGCGCGATGTCATCCTCTTCGGCCGCTCACTCGGCGGCGCGGTGGCGATCGAGGTGGCGCTCCGGCGCTCGGCCGGCGCCCTCGTGCTGGAGTCGGCCTTCCGCTCGGTGCCCGCCATGGCGCGGGTGCACTACTGGTTCGTGCCCGGCAGGGCCATCCGGACGCGGATGGACAACGAGTCGAAGATCGGTCGCGTAGCCGCGCCGATTCTCTTCCTCCACGGGGACCGCGACCGGATCGTGCCGCTGGCCCACAGCCGCCGCCTGCGGGAGCTGGCCGGCCGCCCCACGCGACTCCACGTCATCGAGGGCGCCGGCCACAACGACACGTACCTGGTCGGGGGTGCGCCCTACACCGACGCGTGGCGCACGTTCCTGCGGGACACCGCCGCGCCGGAAGCCTGATTCGGCAGCACGGACGCGCCGGCGCGGTGCCGGGCACGGCCAGTCCGGCTTCAATCGACAGGCCGCCTGAACACGGAGCGGCCGCGCGAGAAGGTTTCGAGGACGCGGATGTGCTCGAGCTCGCGGGGATCCGTCGTCAGCGGGTTCCGCTCCAGGACCACGAGATCGGCCCGCTTGCCGGCGGTGATCGACCCCTTCGTGTCCTCCTCGAAGTACTGGTACGCCGCCCCGAGCGTGACCGCGTGCAGCGCCTCGCGAACCGTCAGCCGCTGCTCCGGTCCCAGCACGCGGCCGCTGCGCGTCGTCCGGTTCACCGCGATGGAGACCAGCCGCATGATGTCGGGCGGCACGATCGGCGCGTCGTTGTGCATCGTGAAGCGCACGCCGCGCTCGATTGCCCAGCGGGCCGGGCTGACGTTGCTGCCGCGCGCCGCCCCGAAGCTGCGCACGTGCCAGTCGCCCCAGAAGAAGGCGTGCGCCGAGAAGAACGACGGCACGACGCGCAGCTCGGCCGCGCGGTCGAGCTGATCGGCGCGCATGAGCTGGGCGTGGATGATCACCGCGCGGTGGTCCGGCATGGGGTCCGCGCCCGCAACGGCCTCGGCGACCCCGTCCAGCATCAGGTCGATCGCCGCGTCGCCGTTGGCGTGCACGAGGATGGGCACCCCGCGCCGGACGAGGCGCGCCGCACCCGCCTTGTAGAGATCCGGCGCCAGCGTGCCGTACGCGCGGTAGTCGGGCGGCGCGCCGGGCGGTCCCTCGGCGTACGGCTCGGTGACCCAGGCCGTCCGCCCCTGCGGCGATCCGTCGAGCGAGAGCTTGACGCCGGCGACCCGGAATCCGCCGCTGTAGCGCGCCTCGTGCTCGGCCCGCTCGGCATCCTCAAACGTCCGGAACCACGGAAACGCGGCGACGTCGGCATCGAACGGCCGGCGGCGCGCGGCGGCGCGCAGCGCTGCCACCGTCTCGGGTCCGGTCGCCCCGTCCTGGATCGTGGTCGTGCCGTAGCTCAGGTAGACCGCGACGGCCCGGCGGGCGGTCGCGTCCGTATCGCCGGGCGCAGACGCCAGCAGTCCGCCACCGACGAGCCCGCCGGCGCGCTCCTCGAGGACGCCGTCGGGCTCCCGCGATCCGGCCCGGCGCCGGATGTGGCCGCCGGGCGGATCGGGTGTCCCGGCCGTGATGCCGGCGGCGGCCAGGGCCGCGGAGTTGGCGGCGCGGAGGTGTCCCGAAACGTGCGTCAGCACGATGCGGTGCTCAGTCGAGGCCCGATCCAGATCGTCGCGCGTGGGATGGCGGCGTTCGGCGAGCAGGGAGTCGTCGTACCCGCGGCCGAGGACCAGCCCGCCCGGCTCGATGTTCCGCTCGGCGATCCACGCCCGGATCCTGGCGACGATGTCGTCGATGTCGTTGACGTCGCCGACCGGCGGCGGGTGCAGCGACAGGGAGTCGAGTCCCCGGCCCACGGCCAGGAAGTGGCCGTGGGCATCGATGAAGCCCGGTAGCAGCGCGCGCGCACCGAGATCGACCACGCGCGTCGCCTCCCCGCGCAGCGCCGTCGCCTCCGCCCGCGTGCCCACGGCGACAATCGTCTCGCCCCGCACGGCCACGGCCTCGACCCGCGGCCGCGCCGGATCCATGGTGACGATGGCGCCGCCGACGAAGATGATGTCCGCTGGCGCGCCGGCCGCTGGCGGCGGCTGGGCCGCCGCGCCGCTGCAAGCGACCGCACCGGCCGCGAGCGCGCAAGTCAGAAGGAATGCGGCCTTTATCGACACGCGCTTCACGCTAGCTTCCTTCAGACGGGGCTGCGCCCCGAACCCCCGGCGTCCGCTCGCGGGGACCCCATAGCCCCGCGC
>JAAXGX010000039.1:0-7764 GCA_012271165.1 Vicinamibacteraceae bacterium
GTCGACATGCGGGGCTGGCGCATGGTGGTGGAGGCGTTCGAGGACGGGCGCAACAGCTTTCCGCCGTTCGCCCCCCGCCGCGAGGACGACGAACAGCCGCCTCCCGCGCCGGAGACCGTGCTCGACCCCGGGTTGCGGGAGGCGGACCCACCGGGCGGCGCGGGCGCCTCGGAGGAGGAGCCGCCGCGCCGCATCGTCACGACGGTGCAGCAGCTCCGCGCCCACGAGGGCGAGTTCCTCTTCGAGGACCACGGCTCGTGGAGCGTCGTGGCCCGGAACGTCGATCTGACCCTGGCGAAGGGTACGGGCTACGGCGGCACCATGTCGTTCCGCGGCGGGACGGTCCGGATCGGCGACTTCGAGCCGATGACCACCGACGTCGATGCGGACTACGACCTCGACGGCGGCCTGGTCGATCTGACCCGGCTCGACCTGCGGATGACCGGCTTCGACGCCCGCCTGACCGGACAGGTCGATCTGCTCGCCTGGCCCGCGCAGACGTACGACGTCCACCGCTCGTCGATCGACCTCGCGGTGATGAAGGAGGTCTTCTTCGCGGACGACGACTTCACCGTCGCCGGCGATGCCGACTTCCGAGGCAGGTGGCATCTGTTCGACGGCGGGCGCGAGCTGACGGGGAGCTTCCGGGCTCCCGACCCCACTCTGCAGGGGCTCTCGTTCCCCGAGCTCGCCGGCGACCTCGTGTGGACCGCCGATCGGTTCGCGGTGACGGAGGCGCACTCGACCTTCTACGGGGGCCGCCTCGACTTCTCCTACGCGATGGAGCCGCTCGGCGCCGAGACGCCGGCCGTCGCCACGCTCGAGGGCGGCTACGACGGAATCGACCTCGCGGCGCTACTGTCCGAGGTCGGCATCGCGGGCGCGCGGCCGCAGGGGACGGCCGGCGGACGCACCCGGCTCGCCTGGCCCATCGGCGATTTCACGGATCGGCGGGGCGACGGCCACCTGACCGTCGCGCCCCCACCCGGCACACCGCTGCTGGCTCGCGAGTCCCCTCCCGCTGCCGTTGCCCCGCGGCCCTACGTCGGGACTCCGTTCGCCCCCGCCGAGACGCCCTGGCGGTTCGCGCTGGGGGCCGGGATCGGGTACGAGTTCGATTCCGACGAGGTCCGGATCGGGCCGAGCTGGGCGGCGACGCCGCTGACTTCGATCACGTTCGGTGGCCTGACCGCGTGGGGTGGCGACTCGCGCATTCCGTTCCACGTGCGCAGCGCCGACTGGCAGGAAGCGGACCGCGTGATGGCGGCGGTGATGACCGCTTTCGGCCGTCCCACCGGCGACATCGAAGTGGCCGGCCGGGGTGAGATGGAAGGTGTCATGCGGGGCGCGTTCCTGGCGCCGCGCATCGAGGCCCGGTTCGAGGGCGACGACATCCGGGCCTGGAACGTCGACTGGGGTCGCGGAGCGGGGGAGGTGACGGTCGAGGGCGCCTACCTCGAGGTGTCCGGCGGCGTGTTCGGCCGCGGCCCGACGGAGCTCGCGGTCGACGGGAGGTTCGCGCTGGGCCGGCCGCCGGAGGACGCGGAGGGGGAGGAGATCGATGCCCGGTTCCGACTGACGGATCTCCCGGCGCAGCACGTGCGTGATGCGTTCGGGATCGCGGGCTATCCGATCGATGGACCTCTCTCCGGCACGATCGAGCTCGCGGGCGCCTACCGGCGGCCCTACGGCGACGGCACGCTGGCGCTGGGGCGCGGGGTCGCCTACGGGGAACGGTTCGATCGGGCCGACGCGGGGCTGCGCTTCGACGGGGACGGAGTCTGGCTGGAAGGGCTCGATGTCCGCAAGGGCGACGGGCAGGTGACCGGTGCGATGTACGTCCGCTGGAACGGGACGTACTCGGTGAACGCCGACGGCCGGGGGCTGGCCCTGGAGACGGCGCAACTGGCGGAGCGGGCGGGCGCCCCCGTCGCCGGCGATCTCGATTTCACCGTTTCCGGCGTCGGGGCCTTCGACGCGCCGCGCTACACCCTCGAAGGCGCCATCGGCGACCTGGCGATCCTCGGGGCGAGCGTCGGCCAGGTGACCGGGCGGCTCGACGTCGACGGGGAGACGATGCAGGTCGCGATGGAGGCCGCGTCCCCCAGCCTGGCGGTTTCGGGGTCGGGCCGGGTCGCGCTGGGGGGGGAAGGGGACGCGGAGCTGCACCTGCGGGTCACCGGCACGCGTCTCGACCCCTTCGTACGCGTTCTTCGTCCCGAGCTCGAGGAGTCGATCTCGCTCGTCGCAAGCGGCGCGGTGAGTGTCGCCGGCCCACTCCGCGATCTCGATCGACTCGCGGTCGGCATCGAGGCCGAGCAGGTCCAACTGACTCTGTTCGACTACCCGGTACAGAACGACGGGCCAATCCGCCTCTCCCTGGCGCAACGAGTGCTGCAGGCCGATCGGTTCCGTCTCGCGGGGGAGGGCGCGCGCCTCGAGCTGACGGGAGAGGTCGACCTCGCCGACGAGCGTATGGCCGTGGGAGTCGAGGGCGACGTCAACCTGGAGGTGCTCGGGGGCATCGTTCCGGACGTGCGCAGCTCCGGCGAGACCCGTGTCGAGGCGCAGGTCGGCGGCTCGTGGCGGAATCCCGTGCTGACGGGCGAAGCGCGGATCGAGCGCGGACGCATCCGTCACTTCGCGTTGCCGCACGCCCTCGACGCCATCGAGGGGCGGCTGGTCTTCGACCGCGACGGAGTGGGGTTCGACGAGGTGACGGCGGAGCTGGGGGGTGGCCGGCTCCTCTTCGGGGGGCGTGTCGGTCTTCGCGGCTACGGGCTGGGGGACTTCAACATGTCGGCCCGGGCCACGGACATGAACCTGCGCTATCCGGCCGGCATCCGGTCCACGGCCGATGCCGAGCTGACGCTCACGGGGCCGGCTACGGGGCCGACGCTGGGCGGCACGGTCTTCGTGCGCGAGGCGATCTGGCTGGACGTCTTCGGATCGGGCGCCTCGGTGCTCGCGCTGCCCCTCTCAGCGGCGGAGGACGAGCCGGCCGCCGGCGCCGGCGAGGCGTTGCCCCTCGCCTTCGATCTCCGCCTGGTGGCTCCCTCGACCCTGCGCATCAACGACACCAACGCCCAGATCGTCGCCAGCGCGGAGCTGACGCTGCGCGGCACGTCCGACCGCCCGCTGCTGTTCGGCAACGCCGAGGTCGAGCGCGGGCAGGTCTTCTTCGAGGGCAACCGCTACCGCGTCACCCGCGGCAGCGTCAGCTTCTCCAACCCGACCGCAATCCAGCCCGTCTTCGACGTCGAGGTGGAGACCGACATCCGGGTGCCCGGACAGACCTACCGGGTCACGCTCGGCCTCAACGGCTCATGGGGCGGATCGGCGGCACCGGAGCTGGAGTTCTCCTCCGACCCGCCGTTGCAGCAGTTCGAGATCGTCGGTCTGCTGCTGGGCGACCTGCGCGACCCGCAGCAGGCGGAGATTCGCACCCTGAGAGCCCGCGAGGCTTCGCAGCAGGAGCTGCTGCAGGCGGCGGGGGCGCGGTTGATCACGAATCCGGTATCGTCCGGCGTCGGTGAGGTCGTGGAACGTTCGTTCGGCGTCGACACGTTCGAGATCGTCCCGTCGCTCGACGACCCGACCACCTCGGAGTCGATCGTGCTGGTGCCGACGGCGCGGGTGCTGATCGGCAAGCGGATCTCGGAACGCGCGCACGTCACCTTCTCGCGCGCTCTGAGCGGGGCCAACCAGGATCTCATAATGATCCTCGAGTACGACGCGACGGACCGCCTCTCCTGGGTCGTGTCACAGAACGAGGACCAGACCTACGCGCTCGACTTCCGAGTGCGCCATGCGTTCTGACGTCGGGCGCGCGGGATTGGTGCCCGCGGCCTGCCTCGGGTTGCTCGCCGCCGTAGGCCAGGCCTCGGCCCAGAGCGCCGATCTCCTCGGTCGACGCGTGGTCGCCATCGACTTCCTGAGCGACGGCCGGCCGGCGAACGACGCGGTGGCGGCGGAGCTGGTCGAGACCCGCGTCGGCGAGCCGCTCGCGATGCGCCAGGTGCGGGAGAGCCTGACGCATCTCTACAGCACGGGACGCTACGGCGGCGTGCGGGTGGAGGCGGTGGCCCGCCCCGGCGGGGTCGCGCTGCGCTATGTGCTTCCGCCCCTCGACGTCATCGAGCGGGTTCGCTTCCGGGGGCAACTCGGGGTGTCCGCGGACGACCTCGAGCTGACGATTCGGCAGACCTTCGGGGCCGAGTTCGGCTCCGAGGCGGTGGACCCTCTCGTCGGGATGCTGCGCGGCTATCTCCGCCGCCGCGGCTTCCTCCGCCCCGCCATCGAGGCCCACGTCGCCCCCGACGGGGCGCGCGGCGAGCTCCTCATCGACATCGACGCCGGCGCGCGCGCCGTCATCGAGCGGGTGCCCATCAGCGGAGTCTCTTCGCCGACCCGCAACCGCCGCCTTCTCGACCGCCTGCAGCTCCGCCGCGGGAACTCCTACGACGGCGCGGAGCTCGATCAGCGGCTCAGCGAGTACGAGGCCGAGCTCCGCGGCGACGGCTACTACGAGGCGCGGGTGAGCCACGACGTGGAGGAGCACGACGGCGTCCGCCGCGTCAACGTGCTCCTCAGTGTCCGCCGCGGGCCCCGCGTCACCGTCGCCTTCGCCGGCGACGAGGTCCCCGGCGGCGACGTGGCCGAGCTGGTGACCATCGAGCGCGAGGCGACCCTCAACGAGGACCTGCTCGAGGACGACGGCCGGCGCATCGCGGCGCACCTGCAACGGTTGGGCTACCGGGACGCCCGCGTGACCCACGCGCGGTCGATCGCGGGGGACGAGCTGTCGATCGTCTTCACGGTGGCGCGGGGGCCGCTGTACCGCGTCGCCGACGTCACCATCCGGGGCAACGAGACGGTCGACTCGCCGACGCTGCGGTCGCTCGTCGGAGCCGCGGCGGGGGAACCGCTCGTCCTGGCCGAGATCGGCCGCGGGCTCGACGCGATCATCGAGCACTACCACCGCCTGGGGTTCGCGACGGCCAACGCCGAGGCGGTCTACGCCGTCGCAGGGGGGGGCGACGGCGCCGGGATCGTCGACGTGGCGTGCGCCATCGAGGTGAGCGAGGGCGAGCGCACCATCGTGCGGTCGGTTCGGTTCGAGGGCGCCACGGCGCGGGGCCCCGCGGCGCTGGAGGCGTCGATTCAGGCGCGCTCCGGCTCGCCCTACTACGGCCCGCAGGTCGAGACGGATCGGACCGCCATCCTGACGAGCTATCTCAACGAGGGCTACCAGCAGGCCCGGGTGACGGCCGAGCGCGTCTTCTCCGACGATCTGCGCGAGGTCGACCTGATCTTCCGGGTGCGGGAAGGCACGCAGGTGCTGGTCGATCACGTGCTCGTCGTCGGCAACCGGCGCGTCACCGCCGAGACGGTGCGACGCGAGATCCCGATCGCGCCCGGGATGCCGCTCGGCCTCGACGAGATTGCGGAGACGCGCCGGCGGCTCAACGCGCTCGGCATATTCCGGCGCATCGACGTTCGTGAGTTCAGCCACGGGCCCCGGGAACGGCGGGACGTGATCATCGACGTCGAGGAGGCCCCGGCCACGCGCGTCGCGTACGGGGGCGGGCTGGAGGGCTCGCAGCGCCTGCGCCGGCGC
Source organism: Vicinamibacteraceae bacterium (assembly GCA_012271165.1). Classification (GTDB taxonomy): domain Bacteria; phylum Acidobacteriota; class Vicinamibacteria; order Vicinamibacterales; family UBA8438; genus JAAXGX01. The sequence continues at coordinate 5,621 of JAAXGX010000039.1, forward strand.
ACCGGGGCGACGAGCAGCCGCGCCGTCGAGGACATCGAGCTGGCGCCGCGAGGCTTCTTCGAGATCGGCCGCCGCAACCTGTTCGGCGGGAACCGGTCGCTCGACTTCTTCACCCGGGCGAGCTTCCGCCGCAAGAACGATCCGGTCGACCCCGAGCTGGCGCGGCGGACGACGACCCTCGGTTTCAACGAGTACCGCGTTCTGGGCACGTACCGCGAGCCCCGGACGTTCGGCCTGGGCTGGGACGTGCTCGTCCAGGGCTTTGTCGAGAAGGCCATCCGCCCCGGGTTCGACCTGTCCAGTCAGGGCGGGATCGCGCAGTTCACGCGGCAGATCTCGCCGGCCTTCAGAACGACGGCCGGCTACCGGTTCGGAATGAACGACACGTCCAACGAGGTGCTGAGCCGGGAGGACGGCGACATCGTCGACCGGCTGTTTCCCGACGTGCGGCTCTCGACCGTCTCGTTCGGCCTGGTCCGCGACACGCGCGACGATCCGTTCGACCCGATGCGCGGCGGAACGCTGGGCATCGACGGCGAGATGGCGATGCGCGCCATCGGGTCGCAGGTAGGCTTCGGGAAGGCGTTCCTGCAGGGATTTCTGTACCGCGCGATCGCCGGCATGTCGCGGCTCGTGCTCGCCGCCGGCGGCCGTCTCGGACTGGCCTGGAAGTTCCCGCACTACGAGGCGAGCGCGCCTGGCGATCCGCTGGCGGAACGGCCGCTCATCGACCCGGGGCTTCCCATCAGCGAGCGGTTCTTCGCCGGCGGCGACACGAGCGTGCGCGGATTCGCGTACGACCGCCTGGGCCGGCCGTTCGACCAGGAGGGGGGCACCATAGACCAGACCGGCTTCCCGCGGGGCGGACACGCGCTGATCGTCCTGAACAGCGAGCTTCGCGTGCGGCTCACCCCGACCATCGGCCTCGTGGCGTTCCTGGATGCCGGCAACGTCTATCATCGGGTCCGGCACGTGGACCTCGGCCAGCTCCGAGGCGGCGCGGGGTTCGGCGTGCGCTACGCTTCGCCGATCGGTCCGATCCGGGTGGAGCTGGGGTTCAAGCTGGGTGAGCGCCATGAGTTCGGATGCGGGGACCAGCCGGGACTGGAGTGCCTCACCCAGCTTCACTTCAGCATCGGCCAGGCCTTCTAGGAGTCTGTGCCGTAGAACGGCGCGGACTCCCGAAGGATTGGGTGGGCGCCAGGCGGAGGCCGCAGCGCGAACTTGCGGTCGCGGCGACGAACGGCGGGCTGGGAGCGTGCGGTCGAGGGGAGCTCGTCTGCTGGCCGTCCTCGGCCTTCTGTGGGCGGGCCCCGCCGAAGCGCAGGTGCTCGACCGCATCCTCGCCGTCGTTGCCGGCCACGTCATCACCGCGTCCGATATCGAGGCGTTCCTCGGGCTCGGGCTGACGGGGGTCGCCCCCGGAGCCGCCGACGCGGAGGAGCGCGTGCTGGAGCACCTGATCGACCGCAGACTGGTGCTCGACGAGGCGGATCGACTGCTGACCGCGGATCCGCCTCCCGCGCGGATCGAGACGGCGCTCGAGGAGGTCGCCGCCCGGTTCTCCGGCCCGGACGCCTTCGCGTCCTTCCTCGCGCGCACGGGGCTCTCGCCCGACGACCTGCGGCAGATCCTCCGCGACGAGGCGCGGCGGGAATCCTACCTGCGGGCGCGGTTCGGTCCCCCCGAGCCGGCGGACGACGATCTGCGAACCTACTACGAGCAGCGCTCGGGCGAGTTCGCCGAAGACGGCCGCCCGAACGGCTTCGAGGCGGCGCGCGAGGCGGTCCGGCAACGCCTGCTGGCGATCAGGGAGGCCGAGATCGAGGACTGGATCGCCGATCTGGCGCGGCGGGCCCCCATCGCGCGCTTCGATCGCTAGCCCATGTTTAACAAGATGGCCGACCATTTTGTCGATTTGGGCGGTATTTGGAGAGTTCCGTCTCCGTAAGTTGTGGATTTCAAAGGATCGGAGTTCGGCGGAGCGCAATGTAGTGCCATAATCGTATTCATAGGGTTGCCTGTGGAAGCCCTCCCCGCTATCGTGGTCGTGTGTTCGTACGGCGCACACAGACCCGACGGACGGAGGACGGACAGCCCTACTTCTCCCATCGCCTCGTCCATTCCGAGCGCGTCGGCAACCG
>JAAXGX010000039.1:7826-9545 GCA_012271165.1 Vicinamibacteraceae bacterium
TCAGGCGCCCCTGGTAGCCGATTGTCCGCCTGCCGTCGAACGCGAAGCGCAGCGGATCGTCGCGCAACTGGTCGCCCGTGGCACCTCGGGGGACGCGACGACCGCCGGACCGCCGGACGTGCAACGGGTCGATGTCGACTCGCTGCGCCTGGTCCGCCCCCGTAGCGTCGGGGTGGAGCAGGTGGGCCTGTGGGCGCTGGAGCAGTTGCAGCTGCCGGCCCTGCTCGCGGAGTTGGGCGTCAACGGCGCGTTGCGCGCGGCGGCGACCGGGGCTCTCGTCGGGCGCCTGGCCCAGCCGGCATCGGAGCGTGCGACGCACCGCTGGCTGCAAGCGCGCAGCGGCCTCGGCGAGTTGCTCGGCGTCGACTTCGAGACCGTCAGCGCGATGCAGCTCTACCGCGCCTCGGACGCGTTGGGGAAGCACCGCGAGGCGGTCGAGGCGCACCTGTTCGACCGCGCCCTCGGGCTGTTCGACCTGCAGCCGACCGTGACCCTCTACGACCTGACCAACACCTATTTCGAGGGCGAGGCGAGCGAGCAGCCGCAGGCTCGGCGCGGGCACTCGAAGGAGAAACGCAACGACTGCCCGTTGTTGACCCTGGGGCTGATGCTCGACGCCAGCGGCTTCGTCCGCCGCTCGCAACTGTTCGCCGGCAACGTCCGGGAGCATCGGACCCTGGCCGGCATGCTCGAAGCGCTGCGGGCGCCCACCGGCGCCCTGGTGGTGATGGACCGCGGCGTCGCCACCGACGCCTGCATCGCTTGGCTGCGGGAGCACCGCTACCGCTATCTGGTCGTCAGCCGCGAACGCCACCGGCAATTCGACGCCGAGGCCGCCGTGTCGGTTCGGACGCGGTCGAACCAGACCGTGCAGCTGCACAAGGTCGTCTCCACCGACCCCGACGAGGTGCGACTGTACTGCTACTCCGAGGAGCGAGCACAGAAGGAACGAGCCATCGTCGAGCGCGTCGCCACGCGCTTCGAGGCCGCGCTCACCAAGCTCCACGACGGGCTGGCGCGACCCCGCGCCCACAAGCGCCTCGGCCAGGTCTGGCAGCGCATCGGGCGCTTGAAGGCACGCCACACACGCGCCGCCGCCCACTACCAGATCGCGGTCACCGCCGACGACGCCGGGAAGAACGCCGTCGCCGTCACCTGGACCCGACGTCCCCAGGACGGCTCGATGGTCACCCATCCCGGCGTCTACTGCCTGCGCAGCAGCGAGACCGACTGGGATGAAGACGCCTTGTGGCGCACCTACACCACCCTCACCGACGTCGAAGCCGTCTTCCGCTCCCTCAAGTCCGAGCTCGGCCTGCGGCCCATCTACCATCACAAGCCCCGCCGGGCCGACGGCCACCTCTTCCTCACCGTCATCGCCTATCAGCTCGTCCAGGTCATCCGCACCCGTCTGCGCGCACACGGCGAACACGCCAGCTGGGCCACGCTGCGCCGCATCCTCGAGGGCCAGCAGCGCGTCACCGCCACCTTCCGTCGGCCCGACGGCCGCACGCTGCATGTGCGCACCACCACCCAGGCCGAACCCGAGCAGCGCGCCATCTACGACGCCCTCGGCGTCGACGCACAGCCGGGCCGCGTCTGCAAGACGATCATCTGACCGCCTTGCCCCGGGTCAACGCCCTTGTAGTGCCACTTGCGCCGTCTTGTCGCCGTAAGTGATTGATTTCAAACGCTTCGCCTGAACCGTTGTTAAACTTG
>JAAXGX010000160.1 GCA_012271165.1 Vicinamibacteraceae bacterium
CCGTCGTGACGTAGCTCTCGATGAGCAGCGGCGACACCCCCAGGGCGTCCGCGATGTTGTCGAAGCCGTAAGTGGAATCGTCGGCGGGCAGCGCGCTGACGTCGGCGTCGACGGCCAGCAGGTCGCGCACCGCGTTGCGATACTCGGTGCGGTTCATGCGGTGGAGCAGCGGGCGTCCCGGGTTGGGGCGCGCGAGCGCGACCGTATCGAGCGTCGTCTCCAGCCAGGAGGCGAAGGCATTGTACGCGGCCCCCGCGGGCCGCGGGCGCCCCACCGGAGGCATGGTCCGGCTGCGGAGCTTCTGCACCACCTTCTCCCACAGCTCCGGGTGGGCGGCGACGTGCTCCACGGAGATCTCGACCGCGTCCAGGGCAAGACCGGCCGTCCGCAACCGGCCGTTGTGACAGGTCACGCAGTACCGTTGCAGCAGCGCCGCGTGGGAGTCGCCCGCCGCCGCGGCGGGGGCGCCGGCGACTTGCTGCGCCCGCACCGTGGCCGCTGGTCCCGCCGCTACGGCGGGGCCAGCCACTGCGGAGGGTGCGCCGGCAGCTTGCTGCGCCTGCGTCGTTGCCGCGGCGGCCGCGGCGGCCTGCGACGCCTCGGCCCGGGCGACGCCGGTCGGCAGACCGCCGGCCAGCGGACCACTGGCCAGCAACGCCAGCACGGCGCATCCCAGGAGCCCCGGAGCCCATGGTGATGCGCGCAGCGCCGAGAGCGGCGAGGCGACCCGAAGACACCCCGCATCCAGCGTGACGAGGGAGCATACCGAGCGTATTCGACCGCGGAGCGACGCAGCCCGGGCGGAACGCATCGCCGCTCGAACGCGGCGGTGCTCCTGGCATGGGATCCTGGTCCGCCGTCCGCTCCGCATCGTCACCTCCGTGCCCGCGCAGCTCGCATGACGTCAACGAGAGGCCGTTCTGGCCGCCTCGTCCGGCGCCGGAGTCGGTTCGGCCCCGAGCTCCCGCAGCAGCGCCGCCGCCTTGTCGCGCCTGATCACGCTGGCCACCTGGTTGAACCCCTGCTCGGCGAGATCCAGGGGGTTCCGGTCCAGCTCGTCCTGGAAGTCCGTCCGCGCGCCGGCCTCGACCAGGAGCCGGATGATGCTGTTCGCGGCCCGGTAGACGGCGCCGTGCAGCGCCGTCTGGCCATTGGCGTTGCTCGCGTTGACGTCGACGCCGGCGGCCAGCGCGATACTGACCGCCTCGAGCGCATCCTGTTCGGGCCGGAACGGACGCGATCCCTCGACGTGCCCCACGCCGGCGGCCAGCATCACCGCGGTGTTGTTGGCGTAGGTCGCCAGCCGCTCGTCCGCGCCATGCGCGGCCAGCACCTGCATCGCGTCCACATCGGCCGCCTGGGCGGCCAGCAGGTACGGCGTCGCCCCGCCCAGGTTGACGCGGTTGTCCATGTACGGCCGGCCGGCGCTGAAGATCCCCTCGTCGGTCCACCGCTCGTGCACTATCGGCACCGGCTCCGTCCGGGCGTCGGGATCCGCGCCGCGCTCCAGCAGCATGCGCATCAGCTCCAGACCGTCGAGCTGCGAGTGGTCGCGCCCCATGCCGTCGACGAACTGGTTCGCCACGCGGCGCTGCGGCGCGCGGGCGCGGACCAGGTCGTGCAGGATGGTGTTTCCCCGACCGTCGCGCGCATTCGGGTCGGCGCCCGCGTCGAGCAGCATCGACGCCGCCGTGTAGTGGCCGATGGTCACGGCCATGCTCAGCACACTCCCGGTCGCGGGCGGACGTCCGGCGGCCCGCGCGGCGGGGTCCGGCATGCGCACGTTCACCCCGGCGCCCGCCGCAACGAGCAGGCGCAGCGCGTCGCGGGCGTCCTGCCGCACCGCGAACATCAGCGCCGTGAATCCCCCGCTCGAGGGCGCGTCGACGGCCGCGCCCGCCTCGAGCAGGAGGCGCATGACCGGGACGTGGTTCTCGGCAGCGGCCCACATCACGGGGGTCTGGCCGCGCCAGGCGTCCGCCGCGTCGATGTCGGCCCCGCCCACCAGCAGCGCCCGGACCGCGGCGACGCGGCCGGTGCGCGCGCAGGTCAGGATCGGGGGCTCGCCGGTCGGCGCCAGATGTGGGTCCGCACCCGCGTCCAGCAGGCGCGCAACCACGGTGGAACCAGCGTTGGCGCAGGCGAGCGCGAGCGGGGTGGATCCGTTCCGGTTGACCGCATCGGGATCCGCGCCGGCGTCGAGCAGCAGGGCCGCCAGCTCGGCGTCGTCCCGGTAGGCCGCCCAGTGCAGCGCGGTGGTGCCGTCCACCTGCGCGGCGTCGACGTCTACGCCTTCCTTCTGCAACAGGAGCGCGGCCGCGGCGCGGTCACCTGTCCGCGCCAGCTCCGGCAGACGGAAATCGGGCTCGTTGGCCTGGAGTCCGAGGCTCGCGAGCAACGACAGCAGGAGCAGCGACGCGAGCTTTCGTCGGTTCCGCATGATGCATTGCCCGTCACGCGCCTCTGCCGAGAACCGAGCACGCGAACCAGGCCGGCTTGGCACCGCGCGCAACTCACGGAATCTCGCATCCTATCCGAGCGGCGCCCGCACAATCAACGGTTCCCTCAAGCCAGCCTGGCAGCCGTCTGCCCGGTTTCCTGCGGCCCGGAACCCTCGCGCTTCAAAGGGCCGCGATCCGGACACGCAGACCGATCACCTCGGTGTCCGGCAGCATCGTTATGCCGTGGTCGACGCGACACGCCTCGCGGGTGGGGCACACGATGAACAGGTGATCGAGCGCGAGCGTTTCCATGGCGGTCCGCATCGCCTTCGTCACCCGCGGCGCCTCGTTGAACTTCACCTCGAATCCGATGCGCCGGCCGCGCTCCATCACCATCAGGTCCAGCTCTCCACCCCCGTGCGCGCCCCAGAACCAGGCGTCGCGGCACCGCAGCGCGCGCAGGATCTGCTCGATGGCGAATCCCTCCCAGGACGCACCGACGCGGGGATGACCGAACAGAGACATCGCGTCGGGGATGCCGAGCAGCGCGTGCAGGAGACCGGCGTCGCGCAGGTAGACCTTGGGCGCCTTCACCTGGCGCTTCGCGACGTTCTCGAACCAGGGCTGAAGCTGACGGACCATGTAGGTGCCGGTCAGCAGGTCCAGGTAACCGCGCACGGTCTTGTCGGACACCCCGAGCCCCCGGCCCAGCTCGGACGCGTTCCACGTCTGACCGTGCCAGTGCGCCAGCATGGTCCAGAAACGGCGCATGGCGACGGCGGGAATACGAATGCCGAGTTGCGGCACGTCGCGTTCCAGGAACGTGCGTACGAACCCGTCGCGCCATGCCATGCTGTCGTCATCCGACGCGGCCAGGTACGATCGCGGCAGTCCGCCGCGCAACCAGAGACGGCGGAGCGTCTCCGGACCTGTCTCGCCGAGGTCGAAACCCGTCAGCTCGACGAACTCCACCCGACCCGCCAGCGATTCCGATACGCCGCGCACCAGGTCAGGCGACGCGCTGCCCAGGATGAGAAAGCGCGCCCGCGTGTCGGGACGATCCACCAGGATCCGCAGGACGCTGAACAGTCGCGGCAGGTGCTGGATCTCGTCCAGCACGACGAGCCCGTCGAGCTCGCCCAGGACGAGCTCCGGATTGGCGAGCCGGCGGACATCCGGCTCCGAGTCCAGGTCGAAAATGGTCGCGTCCCGGGTCGCGGCGAGCTGCCGGGCGAGAGTCGTCTTGCCGCACTGCCGCGGTCCCAGCAGCGCCGTGATCGGAGACCTGCCGAGCGCGGTCTCGAGTTGCTTCAGATAGGTGACGCGCTCGACCACCCCGTCATTTTATCTTGAAAACTCGGATATAGACCCCGAATTTTCAAGACAAGGCGGGTGCCTGTAATCAACCTCTAGCGTCCCGACCCTGGCACGCGGCGCTTGATCTCGCGCACGCGCGCACAGCCGGTCCTGCTCATCGGCAGATCGCAGCTCGCGATCCGCTCCATGATCAGCGTGGCGTTGGGCGGCGCCACCCAGACGCGACTCATCTTCCGCCGCGGCCGCCTGAATCGCGAGCAACGAGCGCCGCAGCGACGATGGCCGCATCTCGCCTTCACACGCTAGTTCGCACAAATCTGCACTTTGGCCGGATTCGGCAGCTACATGGGGAAGGGCGGCAAGCAGTGCCCCTGGCTTGCATCTTGCCATGAGCGCGGGCAAGACGCCGGACGTCCGTTTCCGCTATCATGGGCTGTCCGGGCAGGGCCAGGTCGGTCGTGCGGCGCAGCAGTCCGGTGCGCCATGGGCCATGACACGGAGGTTCAGATGACAGGTTCACTCTTCGGCCGCGCACTCTGGGTCGTCGTCGCCAGTCTGTTTCTCGCCTCGTCCGCGGCGGCACAGGCGGTGCCCCAGCTCGATTCCTACGACGGGGTGGTCGTGCGGATCCTGCAGAGCAACAACGCGGGCACCATCCAGCACGTCATCGACCCCGAGCTGAACGAGGTCGTAGGGCTGATCAGAGGTTGTCCGAATCCGCACAACCTGACGATGCATCCCGACGCGCTCTACTATTACTGCGCGAACGAGCAGGACCATAC
>JAAXGX010000177.1 GCA_012271165.1 Vicinamibacteraceae bacterium
GCTGGGAAGGCATCCGGACGACAGCAAGCTCTGCGCGGGACTGGGGCTGGCGCTGTGGAAGCTGCGGCGACCGGCTGCCGCGGCGGCTCTGCGGCGGGCGGTCGCGCTGGACCCGGCGTCATCCGACTTGCGCGGGCATCTGCACGACGTGCTGCGCTGGTTGGGGAATGACACGGAAGACGAGCGGCAACTGCGCGCGGGACTGGCGCGGGAGGCCGACTCGCCGTCGCTGCTCGCCGCGCTGGGACAGAGCCTGATCGGTCAAGGCCGCCTCGACGAGGGATTGGCCTGCTGCCAAGCGGCCCTGGCCGTGGACCCCGACCATCACGATGCACGGCTTGGGCGCGGTCGCGCCAACTTCCTGGCGGGACGCTACGCCATTGCGTGGCCCGATCGGTATCGTCTGGTGAAGGGCCTCGACAGGCACCCGAAGGGCACAGCCGGAAGCGAGTGGGAGGGGCAGGATCTCGCCGGACAATCGATCCTGCTCTACGGCGAGCAGGGACTGGGCGACGTCATCCAGTACGCGCGCTACGCGCCGCTGGTGGCCAAAGGCGGGGCGCGGGTCGTCGTGGCGTGCAAACCGCGGCTGGCCGGCCTGCTGCGGCGCATCCGCGGCATCGACAGGGTGGTGCCGGACGACCAGCCACCGCCGCCGACCGGCTGGCACTGCTCGCTGCTGGACGTGCCTGCGGTCTGGGAGCAGGACGTCGATTCGATTCCGGGGGCGTGTCCCTATCTGCCCCCGCGCGTGCGGCAGACGCCCGTTCTGCCGCCGGCGCGCGGGCTCCGGGCTGGCATCGTCTGGGCGGGCAACCCCACACAGAAACAGAACCGCCGGCGGTCCTGCCGGCTGGAGGACTTCGCGCCGCTGTTCGACCTGCCGGGCGCGGCGTTCGTCAGCTTTCAGGTGGGGCCTGCCGCCCGGGAGCTGAGCGCGGGCTGGCGCGGGCTGGTCCACGACCCCGGCGACACGCTGGCGACCCTGGAGGCGACGGCGGACGCCTTGATGGAAGTGGACCTGGTCATCACGGTCGACACGATGCTGGCGCATCTGGCCGGCGCGCTTGGCCGGCCGGTGTGGACGCTGCTGGCGTTCGCGCCCGACATGCGCTGGATGCTCGGTCGTGCCGACACGCCCTGGTACCCGACGATGCGCCTGTTCCGCCAGCCGAGGCCCAACGATTGGGCCGGCGTCTTCGGCGAGGTTCGCCGCGAGCTGGAGGCGCTGCTGGCGCGGCCGGCCGGGGCCGCGCGGTGCGCCGCGGGGGCGGCGTGATGTACAGCCTCGGTTGCCTTCGACACGGCCGGCAGGGTCGGGCCGTCCAGTCCGGCGCTCGGCGCCGCGCTTCCCCGCGGGAACAGTTCGACGGGAGCGACCCGGAGGCGCGGCGGCGCGTGTGACCACACGTGGCCGTCCGGGGCCGCAAATCGCCAGATTTGCACGGGTCGCTCCCGTCTCCCACTTCATGTTCCCGGATCGGTTGCCGAGTGGTGAGCGAATGCATGTAAGTGTCGGTACGGATGCGAGTTAGGCTGCATGCACGGTCCGACAGGATCGGCTACACATCCTTCGACACGTAGCCGGGAGGGGTGTCACGACGCGGGACCGTCGCTGAGGGTCGTGACACCGGCGGTGAACGGCGAGTCGGCAGGCTGTCATGTGCCGCCACGGTTTGTTCGTGATGGCGCGGAAGTGATCGGCGTGGTCCTGCTGCCTTCGGACCGGATGGCCAGTCCGATTTGCGCCCTGACGGCGGCATCCCTTGGTCAGCACCTCCGTGTCCTTCCGTTGTTGTCGCGGGTCGCCGCCCTCGCCGTGGTTCGTGACGAGGTCCCTGTGGTCAGCGGGGACTGAGGCAACCCGAACCCGGTCGGCGGCATAGGTCATGCTCGACGACCTGCTCGAACGCCGGGAGAGAGTCAGATGCTCGTGCGAGGGCCGGACGGCGCGCTGGCGAGCATCGCTACCCGCGCCAGTCGGTCCGGGGCGTCACGGCGGCCGGTTCGGGAAAGTTGCAGTCCGGCCAGTGGTCGATGGCCGGACGGATACGGACGGCCATAACCCGACCTGAGCCGGCGCGAGCGGCGTGTCACCGCAAGGCCGGAGCGCACGCGGAGGAGCCGCCCGTGGGCGGCTTGACACGGCGCTCGCAGAGGCTACCCGCGCGCGTTCGCCGGCAGCCGACAACGAACACCGCTCCCGGACGGCGGCGCCACGTTCGACGACGGCTGGCCGGACTTTGGCGGCGAGTCCAGCTGCGCCAGGTGCCGGCTGAGCAGCGCCTTGAGTTCCTTGCCGGGCTTGAAGTAGGCAACCTGCTTCGATGGCACGTCCACTCGGTCGCCGGTCCTGGTGTTGCGGCCTCGGCGCGGCTCGCGGCGCCGGAGGCGGAAGCTGCCGAAGCCGCGCAGCTCGACCGTCTCTCCCCGGCGGAGCGTCTCCACGATGCTGCCGAACACGGTGTCGACGACGGTCTCGGCGTGTTTCCTCGTGAGGCCGGCGGCAGCGGCCCCCTCCTCGACGAGCGCCGCCTTCGTCAGGCTGCCGTCGGTCATCGGTTCGCCTTGTTGCCGGAAGGAATCGTAGCAGCCATCCGGGCGCGAGCGCAGCCGCTCGGCGACAAACAGCTTCAGGTGACAGAGGACACGACCGCGC
>JAAXGX010000204.1 GCA_012271165.1 Vicinamibacteraceae bacterium
CCCGTGCCAGTCGGGGACGTGGACGACGTCGAAGGGCTGCTCGCGGGCGCGCAGCCAGTCGAGCAGCGTCCAGCCGGGCGCGGGGACCCGCGCGAGCGGGGTGTCCGCGGCCGGGCGGGGCACGACGGGCTCGAAGGCGACGCCGTGGCGGGCGTAGAGGGCGCGGGCGGCGGCCATCTGCGCGGCGTCGGCCGCGTTGTGGTTGACGTAGGCGATGGTGACCTCGTGGCCCCAGGCCGCGAGCTGCCGCGCCACGTGGTGGCAGGCGGTGCCGATGCCGCCGTTCTTGATGGGGCCGAGGATGTCCGGCGTCGCGATGCAGACCCGCTTGGGCCGCGCGGGCGGCGCGCCGGGGGCCTGCGTCAGGTCGGTGTCGAGCGTCGGCCAGCGGGCGGGGGCCCGGCCGGCGTCCGCCGCGGGGGATGCGCCGCTCATGCCTCGTCCGTTTCGGCCGCCGTGGCCTGCCCGCCCTCGACGCGCACGGGCGAGCCGCGCAGCGGCCGGCCGGTGGCGGCGTCGAAGACGTCCACCCGCGTTCGCTCGGCCGCCGGCGCGGGGACGGGCCAGAGGAATCCGTGGCAGCCGTCCGTGCCCTTCCAGCGGGCGATGTCGCCGCGCGGCTGCCCGGCCGCGATCACGTCGCAGAGCCGGCCGTCGACCTCGATGGCCACGCGCCGCCGCTGTCCGGGATGGGCCGGATCGAGCAGCCAGCCGCGAATCTCCGGCCGCGGGCGGCTCTCGACCGCACCCTCCACGGCGCGCGCGCGCCGGAGCGAGGGGGCGGCCAGCGCGGCGAGGACGGCGCCGGTCGCGGCGTCGTGGACGCTGTAGAGCGCTTCGGAGGCGCGGCGCCGGGACGGCGCGATCGGGATGCGCAGGGTGTCGCCCGCGCCGTCCGGGAGGGCCGGGCGCGCCAGCACCCGTCCGTTGCGGCGCAGCTCGAGGGCCGGTCCGGGTCCGCGGCCGCGCGCCTCGGCGAGCCACTCGGGCGTGGGCCGGACGAGCACCTCCAGGGAATCGAACCCGCGCCGCCGCCCGCGCCGCGCCAGCGCCATCAGGTGCCTGCGCCGCGCCGCGTCGAGGTCGGCAGCCAGCTCCGCGATGCGGGCGCTCTGGCCGGCCACGGTCTCGCGCACGGCCCCGTGCGCCTTCTCGATCGCGGCGAGCTCCTGCCTGGCCTCGGCGAGCTGCCGCCCGCGCTCGGCCAGGGTCCGGCGCGTGCCCTCGAGCTGCTGCCAGGTGGCGGTCAGCCGCTGGTTGCGCTCGGTCAGCGCGTGCCGGGCGGCCTCGAGCTTCTTCCAGTTCTCGGCGAGCCGCTGGTTCTGCTCGTCGAGGCGCCGGTCCCGTTCCCGGAAGGCCTCCCGGGTGGTCTCCAGCGTCGCGGAAACGTTCAGCAGCTCGCGGGCCAGACGGCGGCACTCGCGACCCGCCTCCTGGCCGGACGCCAGCGCGCGGCCGAAGGCCGGCGCCGCCGCGTCGAAGGCCGCGCGGATGCCGTCGAGCTCGCCGGCGTCGGCCCTGTACGTCTCGCCCCGGGTCCACCGCGCGAGGATGCGGAAGCTGTCCCGGACCCAGGCCGAGATGCCCGCATCCGCCAGCAGCCCGTCGTCGCCGCTGCGGTGATGGCGCAGGTCGGACGAGATGAACGCGTCGATGTCCGCCTCCGTCGCGGGGCCGTCGCGCCCCGCCAGCGACAGGCCGAGGTCCCGGCAGATCCGGTCGAGCGCCGCGGGCGCCTCCGCCAGCAGATCGTCGTAGCGCACGTGAGCGCGCGGCAGGGCGCGCGAGTCGGCCTCGGCGTCGAGGACGTGCCGCAGCCAGAGGAGATAGGCCACGAACGGGTCGATGCCGTTGCGGGCCTCGAGCGAGGCGGCGACGTCGAGCGGGTTGCGCAGGGGCGACACGACGCAAGGCTGGACGTCGAGCCGCGCCAGCGCGTCGGCCCAGAACGGCAGCAGCCGGCAGATGCGCGGGTCCTTCACGACGAACAGCCGGCTGTCGCCGTACTCCTCGCGCAGCACCTTCAGGGCCCGCTCGCGCAGCGGCCCGGCGGCGGGCGAGTCGCACCAGCCGCGATCGAACGGTTGCCAGTCGTCCCAGCGCGAGCCGGCGGACCCGAGGATCTCGTCGTTGAGGTCCACGACGAGCTGCGATTCCCAGAAGCCCGCGACGTTGTCCGGCTTGGCCTCCACGAGCGTCCGCGGGAGGTCGCACCCCGCCAGGGTCAGCACGCGCGCCAGCGCCGAGGTGCCGCTGCGGTGCATGCCGGCCACGAGGACGCCGATGCGCGCGTCGCTCGCGAGCCGCGGAGCCTGCCGGCTGCGCGCCGCAAGCCGCAGGGGGGGGGTCATCGCCTGCCTCCCGCGCCGGCCACCACCTGCCCGCCCTCGAGGTGCAGCGTCGAGCCGCTCAGCGGCCGCCCCGTGTCGGCGTCGAAGACGTCGATCCGCGTTCCGTGAGGCCAGTCCGAGGCCGGGGGGAGGCGCCAGAGGAAGCCGTGCCGCCCGCTGGTGCCCTTCCAGCGCGCGATGTCGCCGCGCGGCTCCGCCGCGCTGACGACTGCCTGCAGCCGGCCGTCGAGATGGATGGCGGCCCGCCGGCGACGGTCGGGCTCGGCTTCGTCGAGCAGCCAGCCGCGCACGGCGCGGTGGGTGCCCCGGTCCACGGCGCCTGCCAGGCGCCGGCGCCGGCGCCGCGCCGGCATGGCCAGCGCCGCGAGCGCCGCGCCGTCGAACGCGTCGTGGACGCTGTAGAGTGCGCCGCCCGCCGCGGGCAGGCTGGACCCGGCCGCGAGGCGCACGTCCCGTCCGTTGGCCGGCACGTCGGCGCGTTCGAGCAGCCGCCCGTTGCGGCGCAGCTCGAGGCGCGGCCGGCCGCCGCGCGCGCGGGCGCGGGCGAGCCAGGCCGGGTCGAGCAGGACGCTCGCCTCCAGCGCGGCGCCGAGCCGCGCCGGACGGCGCGCGAGCGCCATGACGGAGCCGTTCGGCTGCGCGTGCGCCGCGGCGGGCGCCGGGTTGGCGGCCGGGGGACGGGGTGCCGCAGCCTGGGCGATGTAGGCGGCAAACGCGCGCTCGTCGGCCGGCTGCCCGTCGAGGTAGGGGGCGAGGACGCGGCGCCGGGCCGCCTCGGCGGAGCGGTTGCGCTGCTTCATGGTCGGGCCGCCCGTGCGGTAGTAGTAGACGGGGTCGGGCAGCGGCTCGATGCGCCGGCCGTCGCGGATGAGCCGGTTGTAGAAGGCGAGGTCGTCGAGGCCGACGCGGTACTCCTCGGTGAAGCCCCCGGCGGCCTCGAAGACGTCGCGGCGCACCAGGGCGCAGGCGTCGCCGACCACGTTGGCGACGCGGCTCCAGGCGCGGGCGGCGCCGAGGAAGCGGATGGGGGCGCCGAGCGGCGCGCCGTCGGCGCGCGGGTCGCCGTCGCCGGTGAAGCGGATGCTGGCGGCCGGGACGCAGTCGGCCCCGGCGAAGCGGGCGGCGCGCACCAGGCGCGAGACGGCGTCGGGGAACAGGACGTTGTCGTCGTCGAGGAACAGCAGCCACTCGCCCCGGGCCGCGCGGGCGGCGGTGTTGCGGGCGGCGCCGCAGTAGCGGTTCTCCTGGCGGACGGCGCGCCAGCCGCGGGCGGCGAAGTCGGCTTCGACCTGCTCGAGGGCGGCCAGGGCCGCGGGGCTCTCGCTGCCGTCATCGACCAGGACGGCGTCGAGGTTGGGGTAGTCCTGGGCGAGGGCGCTGCCGGCGGCCATGCGCAGCAGCTCGGGA
>JAAXGX010000214.1 GCA_012271165.1 Vicinamibacteraceae bacterium
GACGCCCAGTCCCGGAAGGACGAGCGAAAGCCGACTTTCGCCATCCGGCATCGTTCTGCGCCGTGCTGCGAAATACGCACTGAATACCGTAGTAAAAGGCTATGACTTCGGATCTGTCGTCTTGACCAGTCCCTACACTTTCGCTATATTCCGTGAGAGAATTGGGAATGGGATAGATGACGATGGACCTGCCCAAGAAACCCCGCGCCACCAAGCGCCGGGGCCGCCATCCCGACAAGGCGCTCTCGGCCGCCTTCTGCCGTGCGGTCGCCGAGGCGGGCCGCTACGCCGATGGCAATGGCCTCTATCTGCACGTCGACCCGTCCGGGGCGCGACGCTGGGTGCAGCGGCTGGTCATCCGCGGCCGGTCCCGCGCGCTCGGTCTCGGCAGCTACGCGCTGGTGTCGTTGGCCGAAGCCCGTGAGAAGGCGCTCGCCAACCGCAAGGCCGCACGCGAGGGCGGAGATCCGCTCGCGGACCGGCGCCGCTCCGAGGGCATCCCGACGTTCGAGGAGGCGGTCGAGAAGGTGATCGCCATCCACGGCGAGGCGTGGCGGGCCGGCAAGACCCCGAAGCAGTGGCGGGCGAGCCTGCGCGACCATGCGCTTCCGCATCTCGGCGGCAAGAGCGTCGACCAGGTGACGACGGCCGACGTGATGACGGTCCTGCTGCCCATCTGGACGCGCAAGCACGCCATGGCCCGGTCGGTGCGTCAACGCATCGGCACGGTCATGCGGTGGGCCATCGCGCAGGGCTACCGCAACGACGATCCGGCCGGCGACGCGATCACGGCGGCGCTGCCGAAGCGTCCCGTGCTCGTACAGCACCGGGCGGCGCTGCCGCACGGCGAGGTCGCCGCCGCGGTCGCGGCCGTTCACCGCTCGGATGCGTGGGTCGGGACGAAGCTGGCGTTCGAGCTTCTCGTGTTGACGGCCGCGCGGTCCGGCGAGGCGCGGCTGGCGACGTGGGACGAGGTCGACCTTGTCGCGCGGGTGTGGACGGTTCCGGCGACGCGGATGAAGGCGCAGCGCGAGCACCGGGTGCCGCTGTGCGGCCGGGCGGTCGGGGTCCTGCGCGAGGCGGAGCAGCTCCGCGGCGTCGCGACCCGGCCCGAGTTCGCCCGGCTGGTCTTTCCGAGCGTCCGCGGGAAGGCGCTCGATGACGCCACGGTCTCGAAGCTCATCCGGGACCTGGGCATCGCGGCGGTGCCGCATGGCTTCAGGTCGTCGTTCCGCGACTGGGCAGCGGAGCGGACGAACCACCCGCGCGAGGTCGTCGAGGCGGCGCTGGCCCACAAGGTGCGGAATCCGGTCGAGGCGGCCTACGCACGCTCCGACCTGTTCGAGCGTCGGCGGCGGCTCATGGACGACTGGTCCGAGTACCTCGACGAAGCGCGCGGACAGGTGGTCTCGCTGCGCCGGTGACCACCCGCCGCCCATCCGTTTACGCGTTTACCGTTTCCCCTCACCCTTGGGGGGTGGAAACGCGTAAACGGTAAACGCAACTGCGCTTCCGCGAAGCGTTTCCCAAGCGTTTACGCCCCGGTTCCATTGGCGGAAACATCGGAAACGCACCGCTCCCGGAGCAGCTCGGCGCTGGCGTGGCCGTCCGGCGTGAGCGCATAGCCGCGCTCGCTGCGCTTCGACGTGCCGGGCCGCTGGTCGTGGTCGATGCGTCCGTCGTCGAGCAGCCCGTCGAGCACCGCCCGGAGGTCGTGGTACCGACGACCCGAGCAATCGAGCGCCACGGCCAGGGTGCGCGCGGGCGGCCGGGCGGCCGGCGCGCATCGAAGCAGGTGCAGCAGCACGCGGTCGGCGAGCGGACGCGACGCCCCAGGCGAATCCGCGGCGGCGGGCTCGAGTCCCTCCGCCTCTCCGGCCGGCTGGAAGCCGACGCCGGGCTCGAGTACGACGGTCAGCGGGTCTTCGCTCCACCGCCCGGACGGTGTAAGACGCCGCGCCCGCGGCGTCTGGCCGCGACTCATCGACACGATCATGTCGACGGCGGCGCCGATCGCGGTCGAATCCCGGTACTCGCCCTCGGCGTCGCCCGACTCGGCCGTGGCGCTCGGGTTCTTGCGGTTGTGGTGCGAGACGGCGATGGCGGTCTGGCACTCCCGCGCGATGTCCACCACGTCGCCGATGAGCAGCCCCTGCTCGCCGGCGCCCGACGTGTCCTTGACGCGGTGCGCCTGCAGGTAGTGCGACCACGTGTCGAGGATGACCCACACCGGACGTACCCGCTCGACGAGCCGCCGCAGCGACGACTCGTGCTCCGGACCGGGGCGCGGATGCCGAATGAAGTAGACCTTGCCGAGGTCCGCGTCCCATTGCGCCAGCCGGGACTTGACGTCGGCCGCCGCCTCCTCGCCAACCCACAGCACGTCGCCGCAGACGGTGGGCATGGCCAGGAACGACCGGCCGCGCGTGACCGCGGCGACGGCCGCGCCGATGAGCGTGCTCTTGCCGGTCTTCTCCCGCGCGTGGAGCAGCGTGACCCGCCCGGCGTGGGCGAGCAGCCGTGCGACGGCCGGCGGTCCGTCGGCCGGCGTCGTATCGAGGTCGGCGTCGCTCAGCCGCACCAGGCCCGCCGGCAGCGCCTGCCGGTCCGTCGCCTCGTCGTACGGCTCGGCGCTCTTGACCAGCTCCAGCAGCGCACGCCGGTCGTGGCCGGCATCGACATACGCGGAGACGTCCTTGACGCCCGCCGGCAGCGCGGCGACCTTCACGTCGATGCCGGCCGCGGCGCAGGAGCGGGCGACCGCCTGCCCGTGCGCCTTGCCCGTGTCGTCGGCGTCGGGGACGATCACGATGCGCCGCACGCCGGCGGCCCGCAACTGCTCAGTGTGCTCGGGACGCCACTGACCGGCCCCGGCCGCGTTGCAGGTCGCCGGCAAGTCGAGCGACCACAGCCGGTCCACATCCTTCTCGCCCTCGGCCACGACGACCGTCTCTCGACCGGCCAGACGGTTCAGGCGGTAGAGCCGAGGCGTGATGCCGTCGAGGTTCCACAGGTGGCCGCCGCGCCCGTCCGGCCGCCGCTGCCGGAAGTCCTTCGGCTCGTAGCGGACCACCTCGAACACGCCGTCGTAGTCGTAGACGGCCGCCTCCCGCCGCACGGGCGGGCGGCGGTGTCCGTTCGAGGGGAACAGGTCGCGGGCATCGATGCCGAGCGCGGCGACGACGGCGTCGAACGCGCAGCCGGCGTGGCACTTCAGGAGCCAGCGGCCGTCGTCGCCCCGGCCGACCGCGAGCGACGCCCGGCGGTCGGCGTGCGCCGGGCATCGCGCGGTCCAGCCCGCACCCGACTTCCTGACGCCCTCCAGGCGGTCGAGCAGGTCGAGCATGGCCGTTACAGGGTGGGCCGCTCGGAGCCGGCACGGGGGCGGGTGGCGATGAAGTCGAGCACCTCGTGCTCGACCCACCGGACGGCGCGGCTGCCGACGCGCAGCGGCTTCGGGAACCGGGACTCGCTCATCAGCGCGTAGACGGCCGAGCGGGACAGGGCCGTCAACTCGGTCACGTCGCGCAGGGTGAGCAGCCTGGGCAGCGGCGGTGCGACGCTCGCACGCCGTCGGGTGAAGTCTCGGTTCGTGGTCATTTTCAGCCTCCTTGGGATGGCGGGATGCGCGGCGATTTTCACGCGTACGCGGTTCGGAGGACAACGTACCACAAACAGCGTAAACCCATGCAATGCAGTACTTTGCACCGATTAGACCCTTCTGGGCGCCTTCTGACTGGCTGAGACCGCATAGGACCGGATGAGCACCTTTCCGCACCTGACGAACCGACCTGCACGGGCAAAGAAAAATCTCGCCGGCCGCATTTTTTCTCGCATCGGGGTCCATCCGCGGGCGAACTGCTACCCGTCGGCGTGCTCGGCGCGAATCGACAAGTGGGGACGACCGGGACGTTCCGTCCAGGCCGGGCCGCAAGGCCCACAACTGCTGTCTGAGCGGAGGGGCGGACGGCGTGTCACCCGACAGGGTCGAAGCGCAGCGGAGAACGTGCGAAGCGCGTTGACACGCCGTCCGCCCCGTAGCTATCCGTCTCTCGTTGAACCCGCCGACCTCGGCTCAGCTCGACCTGCCCGCGTTTCCGCAGAGCGCCCGCAGGCGCGTCAGCACTCATGGCCCGATCGCTGATGAACGGCGGCGAGGCGAGCCGACCGGCCGACGGCGACGACCGGTTCTCCCTTCCCGGAGGGACTCCTTGCAGGGGAGCGACCGCGGCCCCGCGGGTGTGACGGAGGAACACCGGCGGGGTCCGGAAACCGGCAGGTTTCCGCGTGGTCGCTCCCCTACCTCCCCCCTGTCTCTTTTCTCTGTACGTGGGGGTGGTGTGTCGGGTTGGGATGTGGTTGAGATGGAAGGACTTATCTGCTGCGGAGGTGTAAGCTCAAGTGTGACTCGGGGTGTAAGTTGAAGCTCTGGGGCTGCTTACACCGCTCGTCCGGCATATCGGGTGTAACTTCGGGCCTCTGTCTTGTTGTGATTGGGCGGCAGGGCTGATCACACCCTCGTCCCGTTGCCTGTCGTCGTCCCGGTCCCGCTCCGTGACCTCAACTCCCATCCCGTACCTGATCTCCGTCACGTTCGCCGCTTGCCTTCGCCCTCGGATCGGTTGCCCTGGATCCGGCGTCGCTGGATCCACTGTACCCGGCTCGGGGCTCGCGGGCTCGGCAGCGCGGGGGGGCGGGCCGGAGCGCACGCAGGCTCGCTCAACGGGTGGTCGAGCTGGTCGGCTGGTCGAGCGGGCGAGCGGGGCGAGCGGGCGAGCGGCGAGCGGGCGCTGCGTGCGGTCGGGCTGCAACTGAGGAATTGCATACGGAACGGGCCACGCCCGCGCAGGGTGCAGAAATAAGTGGTTTATGGACAATGACTTACAGGAACTCGCCGTAGATACGAGCGGAAGCCGTGCGGCACGCAGTCGAGGCCCTGCTGCTTGACGAGCTTCCACAGCGCCATGTCGTTGAGCACCTTCCCGCGCCGGCTCGGAAACACCAGCCCGGCCCGCTCGACCGAGACGACGACGTTGCGCAGCCGCTTGGCATCGCCGAGCACCTCGACCGCCCGATC
>JAAXGX010000141.1 GCA_012271165.1 Vicinamibacteraceae bacterium
GTCCGCGTCGGCCACCCACATCGACGCTTGCCGCGCGCGTCGCGGGCTCTTACCCATCGCCATGGAACGAGTGTAGGGGACGGGATCGAGCTTGTCGATCCTTACCGGCCCGTTTCACCACGGGCTGTTAGACTGGGTCGACGAACAGCGGCAGTGATGAAGAACCACACCAGGATGCCGGTCCGAATCCAGAAGCTGTGGGGCGACTGGCACCCAGACGAGCAGCAGTGGCTCGAGGAGCTGCGCGACACGATCCTCGCGCAGTACCAGGACGCCGTCCAACGCGTGGTGCTGTTCGGATCGAAAGCCCGTGGCGACTGGCACGAAGAGAGCGACGTCGACGTGCTTGTCATCGTGCGCGACGCCGCCGCCGCAAAAAAGAGGGAGATCAGACGGCTCGGGGCGAAACTGGCCGCCGGCACGGCGGTAATCGCCGGCGTGATCGCGCAGACCGAGGCTGAGTGGGCCGAAATAAAGGCCGCCGGTCTGAAGTGGCACGCCGAGGTTGAGCAGCAGGGAGTGTCGCTGCTGTGAAGGGCAAGCTCGCTCGCGACCAGTGGTGGAACGCCACGGAAACCCTGAAGGAGGCGAGCCTACTGGCCACCGGTGGCCAGTACAAGGGAGCGATATCGCGAGCGTTCTTCGCCATGGAACACGCGGCCCGCGCAGCGCTGGCGGCAAAAGACCAGGAACCCAAGACCCATCGGGGAATGGTGCAGGCGTTCAACAACCAGCTCGTGCGTAGCGGAGAAATGGACCGCGATCGGGGAGAGAGCCTCGAGGACGCACACCAAGCGCGCAACGCGGCCGACTACGGGAGCTTCTACCGCGCCACGGCGGACGAGGCGTACCAACTGTGCGGGGAAGCCGCAGCGTTCCTGATCGAGACGCGAAAGTACCTCGTGAACAAAGGGTTGTCAGCGGCAGACCTGCCCGAAGTGCCGGAGGCACCGGCACGAAATGAGTGACACCGAGTGGCCCGCGGCCGCGCTCGAAGAGCTCCGCGAGGTAGCCAGCCTGGCGGCCGCCGTCGAGTGTGTGCATCGGGAACCTCCTTGTCGTCGTCGCACCTCCGATGCCGGCCGCGCTTTCACGGTGAAGAAGCTCGCCGGGGGCTCCATGCCCTTACTCCAGCGCCACGATCGCGTTGCGCAGCTCCACCACGTGCACCGCCTTGATGGTGGTCATCCCCATCGTCACGATGGGGTCCGTGTAGGTCGGCCGCGACCGTTCTGCCGCGTCGTACGTCTCGCCGAGCGCATCGCGCAACTCCGTCAGGTGGACGCGCTTCACCGGGGTGACGCCCACCGTCAGGATCGGATCGGTCCACCGCACGGCCGGCAGGCCTTGCCGGGACCGCAGAGCCGCGACCCGCGTCCGCAACTCCAGGAAGTGGAGCGCCCTGATCGGCGTTGTCCCGGGAACGAGGCGGTCGCTGAACGTCGCCGCCGCCGTCGCCGCCAGCACCGTCACCCTGAATCGCTGCGTGGCGACGGAGTTGTCTGCACCAGTTGCGGTCACCGTGATGATCGCCCCGCCCGCGGCGACCGGGGTCACCGTGAGGTTCGATCCCGACAGGCTGACGGTGGCGACGCCGGCCGAGGATGAGGATGCCCGGTAAGTCGACGCGTGACGGAACCGGCCGCGGACAGGTACCACCTCGGCGACCGCGCCGTCGCCCACGTGCAGCGTCCGAGCCGGCAGCGTTCCCACGGCCATCACCCGGGGCCTGCAGCGCAGGGGACCGCCGGGCGTGACGTTGAGCAGCGTCACCAGCGTGGTGAAGTCGTCCGCCGTGCCGTAGCGGTCGTCGGGCCCGTCGTGGTACTGCGGCACCACGAAGTCGATCGCCGCGTCACCGTTGACGTCGGCCGGCACCGCGCCGAACCCGAAGGAGCGGTCGGACCCGGCGAACGGCACGGGGGACATCGCCCGGAACCGGCCGCTCCCGTCGTTCAGGTACGCCAGCGGCGATTCGGCGCGCACGTTGTTGGGGCTGTCCCACATGACCAGATCCGCGCAGCCGTCGCGATCGACGTCGTGCATCGTAGGCGTCGCGACGTTGTACAGGGGCTCGCCGTCGGGGCCGCGCTCCGGTGTCGTCGCGCTCTGATCGCCCATCCGGGCGGGCGTCTCGTCGTCGAACGACCTGCCGCCGCGGTTGACGAGCACCTGGATGTAACGACCCGTGTGCCAAGCCACGTTCGGGTACGTGTCGCCGTTCCGCTCGTGCAAGAGCAGCAGGTCCTGGAATCCGTCCCCGTTGACGTCGAAATGCGTGAGCGTCTGGACCGACGTGTAGCCGTCATAGAACGCTGGGTGCGGCAGCTCGAAGCGTTCCGGATAGTGTCCCGTGCCGTCGTTCACGAGGACGATGCTGAACTGGTCGATATGGGTCGGGTCCAGATCCCGGATCTGTCCGAGCGCGAGGTCGAGGTCGCCGTCGTTGTCCAGGTCCATGAGGGCATTCCCTACGTGCCGCCAGAACTCCGGAGGCGGGTTGTGAAGCAGCTCGTAGGGAGCGCGATCGGGGTCGATCGTGAACGTGCCATCTCCGTTGTTCACCATGAAATGACCGATGACGTTGGCGCCGCCGGAGCTTTCGACCCACAGGTCGGTATCACCGTCGCCGTCGATGTCGCCGGAGCTGGCTGTCTTGATGTGAAGGTCGGCGGGCCCCGAGTATCTGGGTTCCGGCCTCAACGCGTGCTCGCGCCTGACGGCGTCCGCGAGCGCTTCCGACGGCCGAAGGCGCCCGTCCGGACTGCTCAGCAGCAACTGTGGCGGATTGCCGTATCCTTCACTCCGTTCGTCAACGTAGACGCCGGCGTCGAAGACCGCGAGGTCAACCCGGCCATCGCCGTTGAAGTCGTCCAGAACCACGATCGGGGTGCGAACCTCGATCGCGCCTTCGACCAGCTCCGGCGCGTGCCTGAAGCTTCCTTCCCCGACGTTGACGAACACGCGCAGCGGCGTCTTCGTCAGTCGCTCCTCGGGCGCACCAGCGTTGGACTCCTGGTAGTCCCACGCGAGAATGTCGTCCCGGCCGTCACCGTCCAGATCCGTGACCGCAGCCATGGTGTCGACGAACACGTCGAGCCGCGTGACGACGCGCGAGAAGGCCACCGAACCGACGCAGACGGCTCCCCGGAAATCCGGGATCGCGGCCGCCCACGCCCGCATGGCTCGCGTGTCGGGCACGCAAAAGCTACCGCCGTCGAGATTCAGAGTCCCGAGGGCCGACAACCGGGACAGGCTCTCGGGGAGCGGCCCGCTCAACGCGTTGCCGCTCAGCGTCAGACCCCGAAGGCCGGTCAGGTTGCCCAACTCGGCGGGCAGCGGCCCGGTCAGCGCGTTGTCGTCGAGGCCAAGCCACCCGAGATTGCCCAGACCTCCCAGTGCCGCCGGAATCGAACCCGTCAGCCAGTTCCCCTGGAGAAACAGCGATTCGAGATTGGCGAGCTCGCCCAGCGCCGACGGGATGGGTCCGGTCAGGCCGTCGTTCCCCCCGACCTCCAGCCGGCGCAGGCCGGATAGCGTCGCGAGCTCGGGCGGCAGCGACCCGTTCAACCCGTTGCCGACGAACGCTCGTGCGGTCTCGTCCCAGCCGCCGAGGCGCAGGTCGGTCACGCGTCCCTGCCCGTCCGTCTCCACGCCGTGCCAGTCCCGAAGCGGCGCACCGCTCAGCCAGTTGGCGTTGTTCGTCCAGTTGTTCCCGCCGGTCGCGCGGTAGATCGCCTCGAGGGCTGCCCGGTCGCTCTCCGCGCTCCCCTGCGCGCGAACGTCACCGGTCCAGGTGCACAGGCCGGTGGCGATAGCCAACACGGCAAGGAACCTCATGTGCACGACAAGAACCCTCCATGCCAAGCGCTCCGCCGCACAGGCGTCGACGAATCGCCGCTGTGATCGCGGCCGTGCGGATAGCCGACCGACCGGACGCGCGGCGGCGAGTCGGCCGAGGGCCGCGCCCTCGAGGACGGCGCCATCCCGCGGGCCGGCCCCCAGAGGCCAATGAAAAGGGCCGGCCCGCCACAAAACAGATCCAGTCCGGCCGCGGCCGGCGGCGCAGGTGCAAACGACCGTAGGTCGGCGCACCAGTTCCATCTCGACCTCGTGCAGCAGAGTCGCCACCAGCAACGGCATTCGCACTTCGGCCAGACCTCGTCCGGAGCAGTGATGCACGCCGATGCCGAACGGCGTGAATACGCCTGGTCTTCTTGGTGCTCCTCACGCTCCGGCAGGTAGCGGTCGATGTCGAACCGGTACGGGTCGGCTCGACGACACCACGCGGCGGCGAATAGGCCGCGAAAGCCCTAACGTGGAGC
The DNA here is from genome assembly GCA_012271165.1 of Vicinamibacteraceae bacterium. Classification (GTDB taxonomy): domain Bacteria; phylum Acidobacteriota; class Vicinamibacteria; order Vicinamibacterales; family UBA8438; genus JAAXGX01. The sequence goes on from JAAXGX010000141.1 coordinate 4,326, forward strand.
GCCCGTTCCACCAGCCCTTCGAGTGCACGCCGGGCCGCGGTCGAGTTGCGGGTCGATCGAGAGACGCCGAGAACCCCGGCTGCAGCCCTGTCCAGCATTTGTCGCTCACAGCCGGAAGAGCCGGTTGACCTTCACCACCAGCCCGCGGCTGCGCAACCCGTACGAGCGGTCCGGACGGAACGGGTCGGCGAAGCGTTCGTCGGTGTAGACGACGAACAGCTCGCTGCCGGGCGTGTACTCCCACCGCAGCCTGAGGTTGTTGCCGATGGTGTTGGTGCTCGAGTTGTACTGCACCAGGCCGCTGAAGAACATGCGCGGCGTAAACGTGTAGGTCACGCGGGAGACGGCCAGATCGGCCCGGAACGCGCCGTGCGGCGTGTCGATCCAGTTGACCGAGATCGTCGGCTCGACCGACAGTTGCGGCGTCACCTCCAGCCGGCCGCGGCTGAAGGTCACCGAGCGGATGGTGCCATTGAAGTACTCGCCGAGGCGCACCTTCAGCTCGCCGCTGAGCCGCCGCTGGGTGCCGGGCTCGTACAGCAGCTCGACGTCGCGGAAGCCGTAGCCGCCCACCGGCAGCGTCACGCCGGGTCCGGCCTCGAACGGCTCCACGAGCAGCTCGTAGTTGTCCGCCGCCGATACGCCCAGCCGGTCGCTGTTCTCGAACTCGGTCAGGAACGCCAGCTGCGTCTGGCGCGTCTCCACGTACCCCGTGTCCGCGGTCAGGATGTAGTCGAAGCTGCCCTCGAAGCGGAACTGCCGGACCGCCTCGATCGAGCGCGGCCGGGGGCTGAAGCGCGCCGTGGCGTACGAGCGCCGGAAGTTGTCGCGGCGGAGAAAGCCCACCTCGGGCACGAAGTTCTCCTCGACGACCAAGTGCTCCGCCTGGAACCCGTAGCGGTCCGCGGCATAGACGAACTGGCCCTGGTAGCTCCGGTCGTTGCCTTCGCGGCCGGGCGTCCGGGTCCTCGCGATGTAGCCGAGGAAGTTGACGTTGTCGTAAAACGAGAACGTGGCGTCCGCGCCGTACGCCTGGTTGGAACCGTCGCCCTGGACCGACACGGAGCGGTTGGTCAGCAGCGCGCCGATGCTGCTGCGGCGCAGGATGTCGCGCCGGATGCGCACCACGGTGAAGTTGGTCGGCAGGGCCCCGGAAATCTGCTCGTGGTCGGTCTGGATGTTGAGCGCCCCGACGTCGAAGTCGCCGACCTTGCCCGTGACGCGGCCGCCGCCGACAATCGGCACGACCGCGCCGCCCTCGAGACCGATGCGGCGCGAGTAGAACAGCGTCGGGGCGTTGCCGGGACCCAGGGCGCGGCGGTCGCCCCCGCCTATCTGCCGCAAGCCCGTCGCCAGCAGGTTGTTGTCGGCGACGCCGCGGGCGAAGTTGAAGATGCCTTGGGCTTCGAGGAAGAACTCGCGCTTCTCGGGAAAGAACAGGCTGAAGCGCGTGAGGTTGACCTGCTGCTCGTCGACCTCGACCTGCGCGAAGTCCGTGTTGTACGTGAGGTCCGCGGTCAGGTTCTGCGTCAGCCCGTACTTGACGTCGAGCCCGGCCGCGCCCTCCCCCGCGTTCCGCCTCGGGGGCGTGGCCGCCAGGTCCGTGGTCAGGCCGCCGATGCCGTACGGCTTGATCTCGAGCCGACCACCCTCGGCAGGCACCTCCAGGCCTACGAGCGTGGCCGCCTGCGAGACGCGGAAGATACCGGTGCGTCCGGCCGAGATCGGCAGCGGCGTCAGGAAGACCAGCTCGTTCTTGCGCCGGATGTTGCGCCGCAGTTGTACGCCCCAGACCTGGGCCGAGCCGGGCCGGTAGCGCAGGGACTTGAACGGGATCTCCATCTCCACCGTCCAGCCGCCGTCGAAGCGCCCCGTGCGCACGTCCCACACCGGGTTCCAGTCGCCGTTGGGATTCCCCTCGTTGCTGATCTCGAAGTCGCCCAGCGCGCCGAGCGGGTTCGTGTGGAAGCCAACGCCGTTGCGGCGGTCGTGGAACGTGTCGAAGACCACCCAGAACCCGTCGTTGTCGCGGAGCTGGATCGTGTCGCGCCGCATCTCGTTGGACACCCACTCGGCCGGCGGCGCCGAGTCCCACAGGCGGGCGCTGATGTAGATGTTCTCCGCGTCGAACGCGATCCAGGCCTCCGTCCGCTCGGTGGCCGGGGCGCCCTCGTCCGGCATCGACTGAATGAAGTTGCCAATCGCCCGCACGCAATCGTACAGGGGCTCGTCGAGCAGCCCGTCGAGGCGCAGGCCGGCCGCCAGCTTGACGGCGCGGACGGTCACGCGGCCCTCCTCGTCACGGATGACGACGTCTGGTGGGCGGGGCCACGAAGGGTCGCCGACCTGTTGCCCCGCGCCGCCGCCGCCCGCTTCCGCCGCGAGCGGGCTCCCCGGCAGCTCCCGCGGGTCCGGCGTGCCGGGCGCCGCATCTGCCGCGGCCGGCGCCGCCTGGTCCGCGACCGGGTGGCCCGTCGTCTCGCAGGGGGTCCCCGCGGCGGCCGGCTCGCCGGCGAGTACGGCCGCCAGCATCGCCAGCCCGCCCGTTCTCCAGATTGCGCCTCTCATCCTTCGCCGTCTCGACAACCCGTCCTCCGGCCGTTTTCGCGTTTCGGGTCAGCTTCAGTGGCGTCGCCTGCGGATTGCGAACCTGAAGCGCTTGTCCGGCAGGAACGACGGGAAGAGAATCCAGCGCTCCGACTTCAGCTCGTAGGTCGGCGGCACCAACTCCATCTCGACCTCGTGCAGCAACGTCGCCACCAGCAACGGCATCTGCACTTCGGCCAGACCTCGTCCGGAGCAGTGATGCACGCCGGCGCCGAACGGCGTGAATACGCCCGGTTTCTTGTGCTCCTCACGCTCCGGCAGGTAGCGGTCGATGTCGAAGCGGTACGGGTCGGGAAAGTGTTCCGGCAGGTCGTGCGTCACGAAGAACGCGAAGAACAGATGCTCGCCCGCCGGAATCCGGTGTCCCGCGAAGTCGAACGACGTCGTCACCTTGCGCTGCACCCCGGGGACCGGCGTGTACATGCGCAGCGCTTCCAGCATGATGCGGTGCAGCACGTCGAGCTCGCGCACCTTCGCCGCGTCCGGCGACCCGCCGGCGAAGAGGGCGTCGGCCTCGGCCTGCGCGCGCTCCCGCAAGGCGGGGTTCTTCAGCACGACGTAGAGCATCGAGGCGGCAATGCTCCCGACGGTCTCGAGGCCTGCGAACAACGGCAGCAGGGCCGTCAGCGGCAGGTCGCATTCGGGCAGGAACGTCGGATCGGCACGGTGCAACTCCAGGATGTTGTCGATCGCGTTGGACTCGCGGCCGCGCTGCTGCAACTGGTGTCGCCGCAGCCACGTGTCCGAGAGCTCCGCGGCGCGGCGGACCGCGCGGCGCAGCCGCGGCGTCCTTGGTAGTCGCGGCAGGTGCAGGATACCGCGGGTCACGGCCTCCTTGAGCACCCGCCGCACGTCGGCGACGTACTCCCCGGTCGAGGCGCCGGCGACGATCGCGCTCGCCGTCTCGCCCGCCAGGCGTAGCATGGGCGGCAGTCCCGCCAACGGCGTGTGCAGCGGCATCCCGGCGACATGTCGGCGGATGACCTCCACCACTTTCGGGATCTGCGATTCGATGAGCTGGCGCGAGACTCCCTCCTTGGTCTCACGCCGCATCCGGACGTGGTCCTTCCCGTTCATGTTCAGCACGAAGCGTGAGGCTCCGAACTCGGCGCACAGCGGGTCCCACGTGTCCGAGGTGTGCAGGTGCATGCGCTCGGCGCGCGACACGAACAGGTTGGCGTCCTGCCCGGCGATGGCGACGAAGTCGCGCCCCACGGTCCTGACCCGGAAGACCGGGCCGCTGCGCAGGTATTCCTGCACGAAGAACGCCCGCGGATCGCGCGCCACGGCCAGCGTGCTCCCGATGAGCGGCAGGCCGCGCGCCAGCGGCAGGCCGCCGGCGCCCCGGCGGTCGCCCCGGGCGGTCGGCCGCACCATCCGCACCAGCGTCGCCACCGCGCGCCCGATCAGATCCAGCCGGCTGACCGTCTCGATCCGCCGGCGCGCCTTCATCAGCTCTTCGGGCGTGAGCAGCTTGCGCCAGACGTCGCACGCGTCGAGCAGGCTGATGATCACGATGTCGGTGGGATCCGGGATCTCGTCGCTGAACAGGACGCGCATCACGCGCAGCCTGACGTGCTCCTGCGCGACGCCGTTGGTCGCCGGATACCGCCGCGCGTGCGCGACTTCCGGACTCAGCGAGAGGAAGCCGTCGTCGCCCGGCTCGAGCAGAATCCCGCGCGAGATCAGCCTGTCGATCGTCCGTTCGCGGATCTGCCGCCCTCGCCGAGCCGTCTGTTCGACCCAGTGCAGCGCACCGTGCGTGGTCTCGCTGGCGGCGATGGCGGCGAGCGTCGGGTCCAGCACGTCATCGCCGACCGGCGCCGGGTTGCTCAGCGTCAGCTCATCCAGGTCCGTGTCGATGCGGTTGGCGAGCTGCAGATCCATCAGCACCGCACCGGCGAGCACCAGATCCTCGGTGCGTCCGGTTATCGGCAGGAACGTCCCGTTCTGCTCGTCGAGAAGGAAGAGCAGGAACTCTTCGGCGGAAAGCAGCATCATTCACGCTCCCGGTCGTTGCCCCGACGCGCCTCGGCGCCGACCTCGTCCAGCGCCGCGTTTTCGACCCGCAGTCGCACGCGGAGCACCAGCAGGTTCAGCGCCGAGGCCACTGCGGCCAGCTCCCAGGCGCCGAACATCAGCGGCACGACGGCCATTTCGCCGCACACGATGGCGTAGTTCGGGTGCCTGAGATAGCGGTACGGCCCGCTGCGGATCGGTGCGGCGCCGGGCAGGACCATGACGCGCGTCGTCCACCGGCGACCCAGGGTGGCGATGACCCACGCGCGGCCGCATTCGAGCAGCACGAAGATGCC
>JAAXGX010000137.1 GCA_012271165.1 Vicinamibacteraceae bacterium
CTCGGCGGGAGTGGCGCGGGGCAATGGGGTCCCCGCAAACGAACGCCGGGGGTCCGGGGCGAAGCCCCGTCTGAAAGAAGCCCCGTCTGAAATAGGATGATGCACGGGTCGAAAGTGCCAGCGCCGTCCGTCGTGCCGCCTGCCCCGCCGCCGCGCCGCGTCGTCCAGCCGTTGGTTGCCGTCGCGATCTGCCTGCTGGGGGTGTTGGCCCCGCGCGCGGCGCACGCCCAGGCGCCCGGCGCCGAGGCCCTCACCGGCCGGCGCGTCAGCGCGCCGCGGCTCGCGCAGGCGCCGGTCATCGACGGCCGGCTCGACGACGCCGTCTGGCGCGACGCGGCCCACATCACGGAGCTCTTCCAGCGGCGCCCCTACGACGGCCTGCCCGCCAGCGAGGCCACCGACATCTTCCTGGCGTACGACAGCACCAACCTGTACCTCGGCTTCCACGCCCACTACGCCGATCCGCGCATGCTGCGCGCGAACCGCCGCGACCGCGACGAGACGTTCGAGGACGACCTCTTCCTGGTCTACTTCGACCCGTTCCTCGACCAGCAGCGCGCGTACGTCTTCACCGTGAACGGCTACGGCGTGCAGGGCGACGCCATCCTCAACACGCGCGGCTTCGGCCGCGGACGCGAGGGCGTGCCCCGCGGGGACACGTCGTGGGACGTGCTGTTCGACACGGCCGCCGAGCGCGTCGCCGACGGGTTCACCGCCGAGATGGCCATCCCCTTCAAGAGCTTCCGCTATCCGACGCGCGACGCCGGCGTGCCGCACCAGTGGGGATTGCAGATCGCGCGCATCATCGGCGGCAAGGACGAGGTCGTCCTCTGGTCGCCCATCTCGCGCGACGTCGCCGGCTTCATGCCGCAGATGGGCGTCCTCGAGGGGCTGACCGACCTGTCGCGGAGCCGCAACATCGAGATCCTGCCCACGTTCACCGCCATCCGCTTCGGCGCCCTCGACCGCACAACCGGCGCCTTCGCCGACAAGGACCCGCAGCCCGAGGGCGGCGTCAACTTCAAGTACGGCGTGACGTCGAACCTCACCGCGGACTTGACGCTGAACCCCGACTTCTCGCAGATCGAGTCGGACCTGCCGCAGATCGAGGTCAACCAGCGCTTTGCGCTCTTCTACCCCGAGCTGCGTCCGTTCTTCATCGAGGGCGCGGAGATCTTCGACATCGAGGGTCCGATCACGGCCGTCCACACGCGGCGGATCGTCGACCCGCTGTTCGGCGCGAAGCTCACCGGCAAGGTGGGCCGGACGACGGTCGGCGTGATGTACGCCGACGACGAGGCGCCCGGCAACGTGGACGACCCGGCCAATCCCGCGCTCGGACACGCGGCGCGGACGTTCGTCGGCCGCGTCCGCTACGACCTCTACACGGAGTCGCACATCGGCGCCATCGTCACCGACCGCGAGCTGCTCGACAGCCACAGCCGGCTGGCGGGCTTCGATTCGAACTTCCGCCTGAACAACAACTACTCGTTCGGCGTGCGGGCCATGGGGACCCACCACCGCGACCTCGACGGCGAGGAGCGGACGGGGCACCTGCTGGACGCCGAGTTCCGGCGGCGCGGCCGCCACCTGCGGTACTCCCTGAGCGCCTACGAGCTGTCGCCCGAGTTCCGGACCGACGCCGGCTTCGTGCGGCGCACCGACCAGCGCGTCCTGTCCGGCTTCGGCTCGTACGTCTGGTGGCCCGAGAAGTGGCTGCTGCGGTGGGGGCCCGAGTTCAACTACCTGCGCAACTACGACTTCCGCGGCGTCCTGCAGGACGAGGCCGGCGGCGCCGGCCTGAACTTCGCCTTCGTCAGGAACAGCTTCGTCGCCACCAACCTCGACCGCGAGCTGGAGCGCTACCAGGGGATCGACTTCGTCAAGACCCGCTTCCGCGTCTTCGCCCGCACGGACGCCAGCCGGCGCTTCGGCCTGACCTTCGAGTACCGCCGCGGCGACCAGGTCTTCTTCGATCCGCAGAACCCGTACCTGGGCCACGAGGACGGCGTCTCGGCGACCGTCAACCTGCAGCCCGTCTCACGGCTGAAGTCGTCGATCAACATCGACACGAACCGCTTCACCGACCCGCGCAGCGGCAACGCGGAGGTGTTCTCCGTCCGGATCATCCGGGCCCTCACCACCTGGCAGTTCACCAACCGCCTGCTGGTGCGCAATATCAGCGAATACAACACGTTCGACCGGACGTTCGACTTCAACGTCCTGTTCACCTACCGCGTCAACGCCGGCACCGTCTTCTACGCCGGCTACGACGACCACTACCAGCAGGCCGACCGCATCGACTGGAACGTCGACCGCGACGAGCTCGCCGCCAGCCGCTTCTACACCACGGATCGCCGCCGCACGAACCGCGCGATCTTCCTGAAGTTCCAGTACCTGTTCAGGTACTGAGCCGTGGCGCGGCGGACCTCGCGCCGCTATCCGGCGGGGCGCGCCCGGAAGACGACGGAACGACACGGCTGGGGGGCTGAGGAGTTCAGACGGTTTCCCGCCAGCCGCTGATCGCTTCGCGCAGCCCGTCGAGCAGGCCTTCGAGGCGTGCCAACCGCTGGCGCAGGTCGGCCATCTCGTTGCCGACACGCTCGAAGCGGCCGGCGACCCACACCGCGGTCGCCAGTTGGCCGCCGCCCAGCGAGACGCCGATGGTCAGAATCGCGATGAGTTCAGGGCTCATGGGAATGTGGCGTCTCCAATTCTACGATGGTCTGCCGACGTTCAGCCCGCCCTGCTGCCGCGCCTCCCCGGCAAGCGCGAGGCCACGGCGGCGCCGTGATACATTGGGCGCCTGTTTCCGGAGCGCGCGCTCCTGCCGCCACGAGACGCCGACGCCATGACCCGACGACCCCTGCTTGCGCCGTTCTTCCTGCTCCCCGCCCTGCTCTGGGGCGGTGCCACCCTGTACGCTCAGGACATGCCGCACCCGGTGGTGAGCGGGCCGACTGCGGGCGGCACGCACGCCCGGCCGTTCGGCTCGGGCGCCGCGAACCTCCCGGCCGGCTACGTGGAGGAGGAGCGCTTCCTCTCGGGCACGGCGCGCTCGTTCGCGCCGGTCGGCGACTGGCTGCGCGACGGCCGGTGGGAGGCCCGGCCCGCCGGCGAAGCGGCGTACGCCGTGCGGCTGCTCGTCCGCCGGCCGGCTGACCCGGAGGACTTCAACGGGGTCGTGGTCGTCGAGTGGCTCAACGTCTCGGCCATGGCCGAGGGCGACGCCGACTACCAGCACATGCGCGAGGAGCTGCTGCGCGGCGGCTACGTCTGGGTGGGCGTCGGCGCGCAGTCGGCCGGGGTCAACGCGCCGCGGACGGGGCTGAAGGCGTGGGACCCGGTGCGTTACGGACCGCTGGCGCATCCGGGCGACCCGTTCTCGTTCGACATCTTCTCGCAGGCTATCCGGGCGCTGAGGCGCCCGGGCGGGGTCGATCCGCTCCCCGGCTTCGAGATCCGCCACGTGCTCGCCACCGGCCGCTCGCAGTCGGCCATGCGGCTCATCACCTACATCAACGCGGTGCACGCGCGCGCGCGTCTCGTGGACGGCTACCTCGTCCACAGTCGGGGCGCGGCGCCCGCCGGTCTGCGCGCCGATCGCCTGGCGGGCGTGACGGACCTGCTGCCCGCGGGCGCGCACATCCGCGCCGACATCGACGTGCCGGTGCTCGACGTGCAGGCCGAGGGCGACATGGTGACCCTGCGCTCGCACCTGGCGCGGCAGGACCCGCACGACCACCTGCGCCACTGGGAGATCGCCGGGGCCGCGCACGCCGAGGTGCCCGTGTGGGTGGTCAGCGAGGCGACGCCGCCGTCGGACGGCCCGGGCGGCTTCGCGCCGGGCGGCTGCGCCGCGCCCGTCAACGCCGCCCCGCACCACGCCGTGGTCAAGGCGGCGCTGCGGGCCCTCGCACGCTGGGTGCGCGACGGCGTCGCGCCGCCGCAGTCGCCGTCGATCGAGCTCGGCGATCCGGCGGCCGACGATCCGGTGGTGCGCGACCGGTTCGGCAACGCGCGCGGGGGCATCCGTCTGCCGCAGGTCGAGGCGCCCACCGCCACGCTGGACGGGCGGGCCAACGCCGCGGCCGCCAGCGGCAGCGAGGGCGGCGTTCGCAACTTCTGCTTCCTGTTCGGGCACACGGTGCCGTTCGATCGCGAGACCCTCGCGACGCTCTATCCGACCCACCAGCAGTTCGTCAGCCGCTTCAACGCCGCCGTCGACAGGCTGGAGCAGGCCGGCTATCTGCTGCCGCCCGAGGCCGACGCCGCGCGGCGGGCCGCGCAGGCGTCGCCCATCGGCCGCTGAACGTCACGGCCGCCGCGACGCCTCCCAGCGCTCCAGCTCCTCGTGGAGCACTTCGTATTGCGGCAGGCGCACGGCGCGTTCGTCCTCGCGAGCCTGGACGGCATACTCCTCGTCCGCCCGGGCGGCGGTGAGGCTGTTCGGCATGCCGTAGTTCGCCTCGTGGCACCCGGGCTCGAGGAGCAGATAGCTGTCGTCCTCCTTCCCGAGGGGTCGCAGGACGGTGAAGGGCTGGACGTAGGTCAGCGGATCGTCGACCGTGTACTGGTACTCGATCCGCTCGTCGGAGACGCGCGTGTACCGCTCGATGTAGCGCAGGCCCGCGCCGGAGCCCGGATAGTAGTGCACGTGCTCCGTGAGCCCACCATGGATCGGCAGGATGTCGCCGCCATCCTGCTTGCCCAGGATGTTGGTGCTCTCGATCACGAGCGTGTCGCCGTCCCAGCGGCCGCGCGAAACGCCCAGCCACTGGCGCAGGTGCGACGGCAGGGGCGGACGGCCGTCGAGCGGGACGACGTACACGTCGTTCTGGTTCAGCGTGTTGACACGAATCACCACGTACCCGGGCGCCTGCAGGATGAGCTTGCTCCCGCCGAGGCGGCCGCGCGCCGAGCTGAGACAGCGCTCCCCGAGGTTGGCGTCGAGCCAGTCGTCGCGCTGGCCGCGGCCGCGCGCCGCCTCCTCCCGCCGCTCCCAGCGCTGCAGCAGCTCCCGCGTGAAGGGCGGTATCTGCCCATCCGGCGGATCGACGACCAGGGACGTGCGCCGCCAAGTCTCCCGCTGCCTCCGCGGCCCCGTGTCGGTCCAGAACCGGTTGTACTCCTGTCCGACGATGTTCCTGTCGTATCCCGTGACCCGCTGGAGGTCCCGGGGACGCACGACGCCGGCCAGCTCCTCCTCGGTGGCCCCCTGGGCGAGCCTGGCGTCCAGGTCGGCCCTCACGGCCACCTCCTCGTCGGTGAAAAACTCCCGGTCCCCGAACTCGGCCGGCCGCTCCATCGGGGTGGAGGTCGCCTCGTTGGTCCATATCCCCTGCAGGTCGGGATCGCCCCA
>JAAXGX010000081.1:0-1978 GCA_012271165.1 Vicinamibacteraceae bacterium
CATGAGCCGCCCAGCGCGCCGAGTCTGCCACTGGTCGGCGATGCATTCGCCCTGGCCGGCGACATCGGGCCATTCCTGACCCGGCAGTACCTGAAGCTCGGTCCCGTCTTCCGCGTCCACGCACTCCACCGCCGGTTCACCGTGCTTGCGGGACCCGAGGCCAACCTGTTCGTCACGCGCAAGGGCAGCAAGCACCTCCGCTCGCGCGAATCCTGGATGGACTTCGACAAGGAGCTGGGCGCGGCGCGCTCGATGCTGAGCATGGACGGGGCCGAGCACGCCCGCATGCGCAAGGCGCAGCAGCCGGGCTACTCGCGCTCGTTCATCCACGAGCACCTGCACGACGTGATCGCCATCACGAGGCGCGAGGTTGCCGAGTGGCCGCTCGACGAACCCGTGCCTGCCCTGCATGCGTTGCAGCGCATCGTCACGGAGCAGCTCGGCACCATCGCCGCCGGCGTGTCGCCCCGCGACTACCTGGACGACATGATCCTCTTCGTGCGCACGCTCCTCGCGGCGCGCGTCACGCGCCAGCGGCCGGCCGTCCTGATGCGAACCCCGCGTTTCCGGCGCGCCCGCCAGCGGGTCGAGGAACTTTATGCGACGGTGCGGGCGGCTCACGACCCGGACCGTCGGTCCGGCGCGGAGCCCGACCTCGTGGACGACCTGCTGGCGCTTCACCACCTCGATCCGCAGTTCCTGCCCGAGACCGATCTCATGCCCGCGTTGCTGGGACCGTTCATCGCAGGGCTCGACACGGTGGGGAGCACGTGCGCGTTCATGCTCTACGCGCTGCTGAAGCACCCGGACCTGCTCGACCGGATGACCGCCGAGGCGGATGCGAGCTTCGCGCACGGCACGCTGACCGCGGAGGCCGTGCGCCATCTCGACGTCACGCACCGGGTCGCGCTCGAGACGCTGCGGATGTATCCGATCGCCCCGGCCATCACGCGTACCGTGTCGAACACGTTCGAGTTCGCCGGCTACACCATCCCGGCCGGAGAGACGGTCATGGTGGCGACCACCGTGCCGCACCGTCTTCCGCAGTACTTTCCCGAGCCCGAGCGCTTCGATATCGAGCGCTACACCCCCGAGCGGAGGGAGCACCGTCAGCCCGGCGTGTTCGTCCCGTTCGGTGCCGGTTCGCACGTCTGCCTCGGGGCCGGATTCGCCGAAGTGGCCATCGCCGCGACGATGGCCACCATCGTCCGCGAAGTCGAGCTGGCCCTCGACCCTCCCGATTACATCCTGACGATCAGCCCGGTCCCCACGCCCAGTCCCGACGACCACTTCCGGTTCCGCGTGACGCGCCGGCGGGCCGCGGAACCGGGCACCGCATGAGCGACGCCTCGCAGCGCGGCACGAGCGTTCGCTATCAGCCCGACGAGAATCCGCCAGCGGCCCTCGCTTTCGGGTGCGGCCTGCAGCTGGTGGTTCTCGGCGTGGCCAGCATCGTGCTGATCCCCACCATCGTGATCCGGGCCGCCGGGGCGAGCGACGCCTACCTGTCCTGGGCCGTCGCGCTGCTCGGGGAGCGGCCCGACGACGTGCTGATGGAGCGGGAAGTCTCGCTCCGCTTGCTGCGTCACATCGCGTCCTCGGTTCGCCACCAGCAGTTTCACGAGACGGACATCGTGACGGTCCGCGTGGAAGCCCCGGAGACGAGTCGTGAGCGCCGCTGACGGGCTGACGACCGGCCGACCGGCATTCGTGTTGCGGGTGCTCGCCGGGCCGGCGGCGTTCGCTGCCGTCCGCGCCGTTCCGCTGGCGGGCCTCGGACCCGAGGCGCAATTCACGCTCGCCGTGTACGCCTGGACCCTGGCGTGGTGGGCGACCGTACCGGTGCCGTGGGCGGTCACCGCCTTTCTGCCGTTCGTGCTCCTCCCCGCCGGCGGCGCAATGCCCTTCGCCGAGGTGGCCGGCCTGTACGGCCAGACGATCCTGCCCTTCCTGGTGGGCGTCATGCTGGTGGGGCACG
>JAAXGX010000081.1:1989-3738 GCA_012271165.1 Vicinamibacteraceae bacterium
TCCACGGTCATATCCGCGCTGGTCAACGACCTGGCCGTCATCGTGACGATGACGCCGATAGCGCTGTCGCTGACGCGGTCCGCGGTCGCCGCGCTCGACGCCGGCGGACCGCGGCCGGTCGCCGCCGGGGCGCCGCGCTTGGCCGCGGCGGCGAGTCTGGCGGTGCTGTACGGCGCGTCCGCCGGCGGGCTGGCGACCCCCGGGGGCAGCGTGTTCAACCCGCTGATCCTCGCGGTGCTGGAGCGGACGACCAGCTACAGCGTCAGCTTCGCGCAGTGGACATCGACCGGCGTCTTTCTCGCGGCGGCCCACGTTCCCATCTGCTACCTGGTCCTGAAGTGGATGCTGCCGCCCGAAGTGCAGGCCCTTCCCGATCGCCAATCCCACATTCGCCGGCAACGCGAGCAACTGGGCCCGCTGAGCCGCGGAGAGAAGAACGTCGTATCGGCATTGTCCCTGATGCTGGTCCTGTGGATGCTGCCGACCTTCGTCACCACGGAGTTCCTCGACATCTGGTACGCGCCTCCCGCGGCCATGGTCCTGCTGTTCCTCCTGCCGGTGGACGCGAAGCGCGGCGAGATGACCCTCGACCGCAAGGACTTTCAGGAAGGCGTCCCCTGGAACGTGCTGTTTCTGGTTGTCGGCGGCATGGCGCTGGTCAGCGGATTGACGCGCCTGGGCGTGACCGACTGGATTGGGGCCTCGTTCGCGGGGAACGTCTCGGCGACGGCGTTGCCGTGGGTGGCCGGTCTGCTCTCGACGGTGGTGACGCAACTGGCCAGCGGCACCGCGACGACGATGATGGTCTCCTCGACGCTGTTCCCGATTGCGGAGGCGCTCGAATACAATGCCGCGGTTCTCGCCCGGATCATCGCCGGGGCAGCCCATTCCATGGTGCTTCCGTGGTCCGCCCCGACGGCGGCGGCGACGTTCGCCGCCGGCGCCGTCGGTTTCGGAACGATGTTCCGAACGGGCGTCGTGGCCACCGTCCTGACGTCAATCGCCATAGTCGTGCTGAGCACGATTCTGGTGCCGGCGTTTCAGGCTTTCACCGTGCAGTGAGCCAGCGCCGGCCTCCTGCACGGCGAAGCAGAAGTCGTGTTCCTCGAAGCGCGACACCTTCGAGCCGCGAAACACGTTCGCCCAGCCGTACGCGGTCACGACGCTGCGCTGAACGGATCGACGACCGTCAAACTGCCTGCCTCGCACGATGACCATCTGGTCAGCCTGACTGATGCGGACCAGTCTGAACTCCGACGGAGCCGAACCCGGCAGATTGGCAGCGTCCTTCCGCGTCTTCGCATGGCGCCTCCACCCTGGTGCCTGCTAACGACTCGTCGCCGTGTTCCCTCAGTACCGGTAGTGCTCCGGCTTGTACGGCCCCTCCACCGGCACGCCGATGTAGTCCGCCTGCTCCCGGCTGAGCGCGGTCAGCCTGACGCCGAGGGCGTCGAGGTGGAGGCGGGCGACCTTCTCGTCGAGCTGCTTCGGCAGCATGTAGACCTGCTTCTCGTACTCGCCCCGGTTGCGGTGGAGCGCAAGCTGGGCGAGCACCTGGTTGGTGAACGAGGCCGACATCACGAAGCTTGGGTGGCCGGTGGCGCAGCCGAGGTTGAGAAGCCGGCCCTCGGCCAGCACCAGAACGCTGTGGCCGTCCGGGAAGCGCCACTCGTCGTACTGCGGCTTGATCGGGATGTGCTCGATGCCGGGGAGGCGCTTGAGTCCGGCCATGTCGATCTCGTTGTCGAA
>JAAXGX010000081.1:3793-4167 GCA_012271165.1 Vicinamibacteraceae bacterium
CCGACGATGGCCTTGTCCTTCATGCGTCCCATCTGGGCGGCGCTGATGATGTCGCGGTTGCCGGTGGCGGTGATGAAGATGTCGGCGGTCTCCAGCATCTCGTCGAGGGTGGCGACCTGGTAGCCCTCCATCGCCGCCTGAAGCGCGCAGATCGGGTCGATTTCGGTCACCACGACGCGGCAGCCCTGTCCGCGCAGCGACTGCGCGCAGCCCTTGCCCACCTCGCCGAAGCCGCAGACCACGGCCACCTTGCCGCCCAGCATGACGTCGGTGGCGCGGGCCAGCCCGTCCGGCAGCGAGTGGCGGCAGCCGTAGATGTTGTCGAACTTGCTCTGGGTGACCGAGTCGTTGACGTTGATGGCGGGGAACAGCAG
>JAAXGX010000085.1 GCA_012271165.1 Vicinamibacteraceae bacterium
ACGTAGAGCATGCCGTGGGCGGCGAACGGCTGCGGTATCGAGATGGAGTTCATGCCGCGGAAGCTCCACAGCTCGCGGCCGTCGAGGTCGTACGAGCGCACCAGGTCGCTGCCCGTCGTCACCAGCTCGGTGCGGCCCTCGTGCTCCCAGATGAACGGCGTCGACCAGTTGGTCCCCTCGTCGCGGTCCACGCGCCAGCGCTGGGTCCCGGTCGCGGCGTCGAGCGCCACCAGGAACGACTGGTCGTCGTTGTCGTTGACGATGAACAGCGTGCCGTCATGCAGCACCGGCGAGGCCGCCGGGCCCCACCCCAGGCGCGTGTCCGTCGCGTCGAAGCGCCGCTCCCAGACGATGGCGCCGTCCATGTCGAGCGCGTATACGCCGACGTTGCCGAAGTAGGCGTAGACCCGCTCGCCGTCGGTCACCGGGGTCGACGAGGCGTAGGTGTTCTTCAGGTGGCGGTCGAAGTCGGGCTGCCCGGTGTGCACCTCCGACGTCCAGAGGATGTCGCCGCTCTCGAAGTCGATCGCCTGCACCAGCCAGTGATGCACGGCCGCCGAGCGCTCCATCAGGTCGCCCGGCTCCGGATCGCGGAACCGCCCGCCGGACGGCATCGGCTGCGGCGAGCCGTAGGGGAAGTACAACCCCATGCGCGGCTCCTCCTCCTCGCCTTCGCTGATGACGGTGGTCAGGAAGATGCGGTCGCCCCAGATCACCGGCGACGACCAGCCGAGCCCGGGAATCGGCGTCTGCCAGACGACGTTCTCCGTCGTGCTCCACGTGACCGGCAGCCGCGGGTCGTCGTCGACCGTCGACATGGCGTCGGCGCCCCGGAAGGCGGGCCAGTTCTCGGACTCGGCGGTCAGCGGCGTCGTGGCGGCGGCGACGGCGAGCAGGACGACGGCGAAGGCGGCGAGTGCGGCGGAACGGAATCGTACGTGGCGCATCGGATCTCCCTTGTTGTCGGCGGTTGCCGCCGCGATTATACGCAGGCTCGGGTTGCGGCGGCTCCGTCCACGGACCGCTCGGGCCTCGCAGCAGCGAGAAGCGGGCTTGCTCACGCTCATGAGCGATACGCTTGGTCCAGGTACCGATCGCGCTATGCATGCCCCGCGTCAGAACGCGCAGGCGACCAATGCCACGTCCATCGCCCGTGACGCCGGCATCGACCGGAGGACCGTGCAGAGCCACTTCGGGATCTCACCGTGTGCTAGCATGATGACAGCAAACTGGAACTGAGAGGGAATGCCGACGCTGACGATCAGAAGCGTTCCGGCCAGCACGGTCGACACGCTCAAGACACTGGCCCGGCGTAACGGCCGCTCGATGGAGCAGGAAGTACGCGAGCTGCTCGACGGATACGCCGCCGAGCGCCAGTCGGTGCTCGCACAGATCGCGGAAGGCTGGGCGGCGCAGGCGCGACGGCCGACGGCCGAAGAGATCGATCGGTGGATGGGGATCGGCCGGTCGTGAGAGCCGTCGTCGATACGAACGTCGTCGCTTACCTGCTGCTCGGCACGAAGGACTTCGCCGCCGAGTCGGACTCCTTCATCGGCATGCTCGAAGAGGGCCTGGCGCCCGCGGTCTGGGAAGCGGAGCTGGCCAATGTGGTCTGGATGGCCGTCCGCCAGGGAGTGATGCCGCTGGAGGAGGGCGGCAAACGTCTGACGGCGGCGGCGCGGCTTCATATACGCTCCGTCTCCAACCAGTCACTCTGGCATGGGGCGCTGGTGCGCGGCGTGCACGCCGGCATCGCCGCGTACGACGCGCTGTTCGTGGAGCTGGCCATCCGGGAAGCGCTGCCCCTGGCAACGTACGACCGTGGCATCCTCGACGCCTTTCCCAAGGTGGCGTGCCGTCCGGGCGCACTCGTGTGACCCCGACTCATGGCGCCGACACCGATCATCCGCTCGTTCGATTCCCGCGCCGACTACGACGCCTGCGTGCGACTGCAGCGCGAGACCTGGGGTCAGGACTTCGTGGACGTCGTGCCGGCGACGATCCTGATGGTCTCCCAGCGGGTCGGCGGGGTGTCGGCGGGCGCGTTCGACGCCGACGGCCGCCTGCTCGGCTTCGTCTTCGGCATCAGCGGCATCCGGGACGGCAAGCCCGCGCACTGGTCGGACATGCTCGCGGTGCGGCCCGAGGCGCGCGGCGCCGGGCTCGGCAAGCGGCTCAAGCACTTCCAGCGCGACCAGCTTCTCGAGCGCGGCATCCGCCGCATGCTCTGGACCTACGATCCGCTCGTGGCGCGCAACGCCAACCTGAACCTGAACGGCCTGGGGGCCCGGCCGGTGGAGTACGTCGCCAACATGTACGGCGACACGCGCAGCGCGCTCCATGCGGGCCTGGACACGGACCGGTTCGTTGTCGAGTGGCGGCTCGACGAAGCCGGACCTGCCAAGGAGGGCGGAGCGGGGCCTGGCAAGAAACGGGCGGCAACGGTCGTTACGGGAACCGCACCGGTCGTCGATCCGGCGTGGTTCGAACGGGAACGTCCGTTGCCGACGGACCCCTGGGTTCGCGTGGCCGCACCGGCCGACATCGACGGCCTGAAGGCGGCCGACCCGGCGTGCGCCCGGGCGTGGCAGCAGGCCCAGCGCCGCGCGTTCACCTGGTACCTCGCCGACGGGTACCGCGTGTCGGGGTTCGAGCACCGCCGGGCGCCCGACGATTCGCACTACCTCGTCACCAGGGAGCCGGATCCGGCTATCGGGGCGCCGGCAGCCGCGGGTGGCTCCTCCCAGTCACCGGCAACGGAAGATCGATGAGCCTCCGCCTGTCGCGCATCACGCTGCGGGAGATCCGGATGACGCTGCGCGAGCCGTTCGAGATCTCGTCCGGGCGCACGACCGACCGGCGGATTCTGCTGCTGGAGCTCGAAGACGCGGACGGCATGACCACCTGGAGCGAGTGCGTTGCCGGCGAGCGACCGAATTTCTCGGCCGAGACCATCGACACGGCGTGGCTGGCGCTGACCGAGTGGATTGCCCCGCGCACCCTCGGTGTGGGCATCGGCCACCCGAACGCGATCGACGGCATGCTGCGGCGCGGGTTCCGCGGCCACCCGATGGCGAAAGCGGCGGTCGAGATGGGCGCCTGGGCGCTCTGGGCCGCGCGCGAGGGAACGAGCCTGTCGCGGCTGCTCGGCGGCACGCGCCGCTCTATCGCCACCGGCATCTCCATCGGCATCCAGGACAGCCCGCGGGCGCTTGTCGAGCGGGCACGGGACTCGCTGGCCTTCGGGTACCGCAAGATCAAGATCAAGATCCGGCCGGGGGCCGACATCGAGTACATCGGCGCGGCGCGCGAGGCGCTCGGGCCGGACGCGCCGCTGATGGCCGACGCCAACAG
>JAAXGX010000213.1 GCA_012271165.1 Vicinamibacteraceae bacterium
GTCACGTCCGCCTCGGGCCAGGGCTCGCCGTCGCGGTTGAACACCTCGCCGCCGAAGCCGTCGCAGAAGAGGCCGATGCCGTCGCCGAGCTCGCGCATCCGCGCCCGCCCGGCGGCGTCGCGGTCGTTGCCCGGGCCCTCGCGCGCGAGCGCGTAGAGCGCCGCGCGGACGTGGTCCGGGCGCACCTGCTCGTTCGCCTCCCGCGCGGCGCGGGCGCCCGCGATCACCGCATCCCTGAGCGCCCGGCGGTCCGCGCGCGTCATCCGGTCGAGCTCCTTGGCCTCGCCGCCGGTGGTCATGAGCACGGCCACCGTCTCCATCTCCTGCAGCACGTCGCGCTCGACATCGACCGTGTCGTCGTCGCCCTCGCGCTCCGCCACCCGCTCCACCTCCTCGTCGAGCAGGTCGCCGCGGTCGCCGCCGAGCTCCGCGAGGCCGGCGGCGTCCCGGAACGGCGACAGCCGCGCCCCGGTGCCGGGCTTGATGCTGACCCGGTTCACCGCCAGCCCGAAGGAGGCGAACCAGTCGGCGAGCAGCCCGAACGAGTTGCCGGCCTCGACCACGAAGAGCCGCGGGCGGTGCACGGCCACCAGATGCGCGAAGATGCCGGCGAGCGTCGCCGACTTGCCGGCCCCGGTCGGGCCGATCAGCAGCATGTGGGCGTTCTTGCGCCGGTCGTAGCGGTTCAGCGGATCGAACGCGAAGGGCTGGCCGCCGCGGTTCCAGAACAGCATGCCGGGATTACCGGTGCCGACGCTGCGGCCGAACACCGGCAGCAGGTTCGCGATGTGCTGCGACATGTTGATCTTCGCGTAGCGCCAGCCGTTCCTCCGGTCGCGCTCCGGGTCGTAGGCCATCGGCAGGTGCGCGAGGTACGCGTCGAGCGCGCGCAGGTTGTCGAACGGCGCCACCACCCGGAACCCGTAGCGCAGGAGCAGCGTGCGCGCCTGGTCCGTCGCCCGCTCGAGCTCGGCGACCGAGCGGGCGCGCAGGTAGAAGGCCGCCCCGGAGCGGAACATCTTGTGCCTGGACGACATCGCCGCCTTGGCCGCCTCGCAGTCCTCGCGGGCGCGCAGCGCCGCCACCGACGACCCCTTGGCGCTCGCCGCCACCCGGTCGATGTGGGCGTCGACGAGGTCCTGCGGCAGCGGCACCAGCGTCGTCTGGTAGACGGTCCCCGGCGGCAGGCGATCCAACAGCGTGTTGACCGCGTCGCCGTGGCGGTTCTCGCCGGTGACCTGGCCGATGCGCGGCGCGCGGCGCAAGCCCTCGATCGTCAGCACCCGCGCGCAGCAGCCCTCGAACCACCAGCAGCGCCGCGCGAAGTCCGAGCGGGGATGGCAGTAGAACATCGACTCGACGAACGCGTCGCCGGCGAGCGCCTCGACCGGCAGCCCGTCCGCCTCGCCCACGAAGTCCCGCTCGAACGCCATCGGGTCGTCCGGCGTCAGGTCCGTGAACGTGTTGAACCAGCGCCGCATCCAGCCGTGGAACGCACCGCCGGACAGCGCCCGGGAGCGGATTCCCAGCCCCTCGAGCGCTTTGACGAGCCGGGCACCGGTCTCGACCAGCGCCTCCATCATGTCGTCGGGCTCGTTCGCCGCGAACTTGCCCGCGCCGCGCCGGCGCGAGAGCACCAGGTGGGTGCGCTCCGTGGCGCCGCCCCACCGCTCGCGCGTGACCTCCTCGTCGCGGAACAGGCCGCCGTCCTTCGCCGCGCCGGTCATGTGGCGCTCGGCGAGGTCGAGGTAGGCGGCGGCGTAGGCGTTGTCGCCGGCGCCGGGACGGACGTAGTCCCGAAGACGCGCCGCCTCGCCCCGCATGTCCAGGTCGCGCCAAGTGTACGTCTGTACGACCCAGGGGTTGGCGTCGCGCTCCTCGAACGCGTCCTGTATCACATCCTGCACGCCGTCCCGGATCTCCGCCAGGAACGCCGCCGACCGGCCCTCGGTGCCGAGCGGCACGATCTCCCACGCCGCGCCCAGACTCTCGCCGTCCTCCAGGAGGATCGCCTCGAGCCCCGACTCCGGGTCCCGTACCGCCTCCACCCACGGCAGCAGGTCGACGAACGAGCGGTCCGGCCGGTACAGCGCGCGCGCTTCGGCCTCGGTGATCCCGCGCCGCCGCACCGGGGGCCGCTGCGCCGAGCCTGCCACGCCCGCCGCTTCGGCGGGCGGGCCCGCGTCCCTGCGGTCGCCGCCGGTCTTCACAGGCCGCACGGCGAACGCGTCCTTCAATGCGTTGCCCAGTCCCATTCCGTGCTACTCCTCCGGCGGACCGGCCGCGGCCCGTTCCGGGCCCGCGGGGCCTTCCGGCTCCCCCGCCCACGCCGCGCCGGACCCGCCGGTCTCGTCGGCCTCCCAGACGGGCCACTCGGACGACGGCAAGCTGGAGACGCGCTCGCCGGGCAGCGCGTACTCGGTCCGCTCGAACAGCGGCAGCGCGGTCAGGTAGCCCGGCACGCCCACGCCGAGCGGCGTCGCCACGTGCGGGTAGACGTAGACCAGCACGTCCGGGTTGGCGAGCCGCGGGAACGTCCGCTCGACGCCGGCGGCGGCTGCGGCGGACCAGTCCGGGTTCAGCGGCGGCGGCAGCCGCGCCTCGATCGCGAGTTCCTTGCCGCACCCGGCGCCCGCGCAGTCCGACCGCTCGACCAGCCCCGTGAGAAGCCCCTCCTCGGCGGCGGCTTCGAGACAGCCCTCCAGGCGCGCCCGGGGCGAGCCGAAGCGCACCCGGTCCGCGAGCCGCCCGCACAGGCGCGCGATGCGCACGTCCATCGGCCCGGACGCGGTCGGCGCCGCCTCGCCGCCGTAGGCGCGGGCGTAGAGCGCCCGCATGTCGGTGTCCTCCAGAGGCAGCACCCGCCCGCCGCCCACGCAGCCCGCGACCGCGGCGACAAGCACGCACCCGACCGCACGTCCAATCCAGACCCTCACGTCCTTCTCCTTCTCAAACGAATCCCAACTCCGCGCGGCGCGTGCCGCAGGCCCTCGACGAGCTGCCCCGCCAGCACGCCGGCCGCGAACAGGCACAGCGCCGCCGTTCCGGACATCGCCAGGCAGACGAGCGCGACGACGGCGATGGCCGCCATCAGCCCGAACCGCCACCGGCGACGCGCGCGATCGACGGCGGGTCCGCCGTTCGCCGCCCGCCGGGCGCAGCGCCCGCGCCCCGGCCGCCCGCATCCCGCCGCCACGTCAGTCCAGTCCCGGGGCCGGCAGACCGCCCCCGAACCGGTCCGCCGCCGCATGGCGCACCTTGCGCGCGTCGTACCGGTAGTCGATGCGCAACTCCGCCTCGAGGTGCAAGCTCACCCCGGTGCCCGGGGCCACGTAGACCACGTCGACCTCGCGGTCGAGCCGCTCGCGCATGTAGCGCGTGAACTCGCCCATCACGCTCGTCGCGGCGCGGCCGAGCGCGTAGTCGGCGGCGGCGCCGTCCTTGACCTCCGCGACGCTGGAGGCGCCCTGGGGACCGACGACGCGGTGCCGCAGGGTCTGCGCCTCCGCGAACGCCGCGCCGACGGCGCCGATCGTTTCCGCCCCCATCATCTGCAGCAGGTAGCGACGCGCGTTGCTGACCCGCTCGCCGGGCACGCACGGGTGGCCGACCTCGTCGGACAGCCATCCCCACTCCGCGGGGCGATCCGCTACGGCGTCCGGGGTGCCTGGCTCGGGCAGGGTGACGATGCGCCCGTCGGCGAACACGAACGTCATGCTGGTGACCGATCCGCGCACGCACGACAGCGTCCAGTCGCCCATGGCGATGCCCGACGCCACCGCGTGGCGCACGTCCGGGATCTCCCAGCCGTTGGCGATCAGGTTGCGCGGCCCCACCATGACCTTGAACGGGTACGGATCGACCACCGCGTCGCCGTTCGGCACCCGGCCGATCAGCCCCGACAGCACCGTCGCCCCGGTCAGCACCGAGTTGCGCGGCACGGTGTAGACCTGCTCCGGGCAGCGCGCGTCCTCGGGGCAGCCCTTGTCCCTCGACTCCTCCGTCACGATCAGGTTCTGCTCGGCCGACATCAGCTTCTCCAGCCGTCCCGCGCCGGGCGGCGTCCCGAACCCGTCCGCCGTCCACACGTAGTCGCCGCCGGAATCCGCGGGCGAGCGCGCGGCGGCCGGCACCCGATCGACGAGCCCTTCGACCGCGGCGCGGGCACGCGCGAACTCGTCGCGCTGGCGGGCGAGCTGCGTGCGCACGCGCTCGTCCGCCGTCCGCCCGCGCGTCTCGGCGGTGCGGTCCACCTCCCTGAGGATGCGCGTCTCCATCCCGGCGAGCTCCCGGTTGCGCGCGAGCACGCGCTCGTTCTCCGACTTCAGCTCCGCCAACTCGTCCTGGAAGCGTCGCACCTCGGCGACCAGCGTGCGCAGGGTGTCCTCGGCCGTGTCGCCCTCGACCCCGGCGAGTCGCGCCGACTCTGCGGAGAGCCCCTCCGCCGCCGGCGGCGCCCGGTCGGCGCGCCCGGACGGCTCCGCGCCGCAACGCACGACCACCACCAGCATCACCGCGGCCAGCAGCGCGACCGCGCCGATGCGCACGAGCAGATTCGCGCTCACGGCCCCGACGTCCGCCCTAGAGGCGGACGACCTCCGCGAACGGGCGGCGGGTCACCACGTAGACCATCGTCGACGACCCGGGACGTCCCGCGGGCGCGAGTTCGGCGGCCAGCCAGCCAGCGGCCACGAACCGCCGCGAATGGCCGTTCAACCGCCGTCCCCGCCGCGTGCTGCAGGAGGCGCGGGTCGAGCGTCACCGGCGCATCGCCAGCGTTCACGAACTCCAGCGCCGTCACATGCAGGCCGAGCGCCCGCCAGGCCGAGCGCGGCAGCACCGCGAGGCGCGCCGCGTCCGCGTGGCGGTAGAGGCGCGCGAGATCCCCGTCCACCTCGACCGCGCCGCGCACGGCGCCGGGCAGCGTCCCGGCGACCCGAACCGGGGCGTAGTCCTGCTGCACCGCGAAGCGGATCAGGCGCAGCACCCGCTCGCCCTCCGAGGCGCCGGTCCCGCCCCCCGGCGGGGGCTCGGCATCGTCGCCGGCACGCACCACCCGCAGCAGGCCGGGGGCAGCGCCGTCGGCACGTGGCGGGCCCGCCGAGACGTCGAACAGCACCGTGGTCCCGTCCGCCAGCCGCACCGGCACCCGACGCGCCTCGAACGGAGCGTAGGCGTTCCAGTACGCGGTGTCGTTGACGAAGTCCACGCGCAGCGCGCCCTCCTCGACCAGCGTCCGCGGCAGCCCCACGTCGCCGCCCAGGGGAAACGCGACCATGCGCTCGCGCCCCACCTCCAGGTGCAGCGCGATGGGGGCGCGCTCCCAGCGCACCGTCTCCGCGTGCGCCGTGGCACCGAGCAGCCACGCCGCCATCGCCAGCACCGTATTCGCCCTCCCTTCCATCGCCGTCCCCTTCATTCCCTTCAGTGCCGGTCCGCGATCGCCGTCGCGACCCCGTCGAGGCACGCGATCGCCAGTCCCCAGGCGTTGCGCTGCCGGTCCACGTCGTAGCGCGCGACGCGCACCGGGTAGCGCACCAGGCGCTCCTTCACCAACGTCCCGTCCAGGGTCTCTTCGATGTGCAGGTCGAGGTACGCCACCCAGGTTCCGGGCCCCCGCCGGATCACCTTCTCGGCGCGGTAGCCACGCCCCGGGATCGCCCAGACCGCGCGCTCGCGGCCGCGCACCTCGCCCGCGCGGTCGCGTGCGTCGTCGTCCAGTTCCGCGCGGCACGCCGGCGTCAGGAACGCCTCGAAAGCGTCGATCCGCATCGGGTAGTCGGCAGCGCCGTCGGTGGGCCAGCGGTAGAGCTGCTGCCACAGGTGGAAGGCGAACGCGTAGACGTGCGCCGCATGCGGCTCGTCCGCGCGCACGACCACGCCCTCGGTGAGGTCCGGCGGCACGAACACGCGCACGTCGTCGGACGCGCGCATCCAGCCCCAGCCGAGCACCGCCACGGCGAGGCCGGCGATGGCGAGCGCCGCGTAGAGCGAGCGAATCACCTGGTCGCGCCCGGCCAGCGCCGAGGTGTACGCCGAGTCCCTAACCATCGGATGCGCCCCTCCGGGCGGACGGCCGCGCCGTGCGCATGCGCACCGGCTCCCAGACGGCGCTCGCGCGCAGCATCGAGTCGCCGCCGAGGCCGCGGTCCTCGAGCCACGCGCGGATGCGGTCGGCGTGGTAGCCCGCCGGCTTGCCGCGCTTCATCCGCCGCAGCACGCTGCCCACGGCGTAGATCGCGCCGATCGCGAGCACCGCCCCGGCGCCGCCGCCGACCATCGCCTGTCCGAACGCCGCGCCGCCGAGCGCGCCGGCCGGGACCAGCACGCCGAACCCGGCGGCGGCCGCGTAGCGCAGCTCCGCGTCGGTGAGCCCCAGCACCACCACCGGCTCCTCGTTGAGGCGCTCGGGCAGGTAGGCGATCTCGCGCTCGGCCACCGTCACTCGTCCAGCACGCC
>JAAXGX010000173.1 GCA_012271165.1 Vicinamibacteraceae bacterium
TGATCTCATGGCGTTACCTCGACCTTCCGTGATCTATCCGCGGGTTCGAACCAGATGAAGCGCGATGGCCGCGCCGAACAGCACCAATCCCATGATATCCGTGACGGTGGTCGCGTAGAAGAGGAGCAGGCCCCCGGCGACCGCGGCGACCCGTTCGACCGGGTTGGCGGCCTGCCGCAGCCAGCCGCCGAGCCCCATGGCCAGCGCGCTGACGCCGACCGCGGCGGTCCCCACGGTCCGGACGATGTCGGGAAGCGGCGCCTGCAGCAATACACCGGCCCCTTCCGGGCTGACCGTGAACGCGAACGGTACCAGGAAGGCCGGCAGCGTGTACTTCCAGGTCAGCATCATCGTCCGGAACGGGTTGCCGCCGGTGATGGCCGCCGCCGCGAACGGCGAGAGCGCCGTCGGCGGGCTGACCTCGGAGAGCACGGCGTAGTAGAAGATGAACATGTGCGCGGCGAAGTCGGGGACGCCGACCAGCGTCAGCGCCGGTGCGATCATGACCGCCGCGATGATGTAGGAGGCGGTTACCGGGACGGCCAGGCCGAGCATCCAGACCGCGACAGCGGCGTAGACGACGGTGAGGAAGATGTTGCCGCCCGCGAGGTCGACGATGATGCCGGACAGCTTCAGGCCGAGTCCCGTCAGCGTCACCACCCCGACGATGATCCCCGCCGTCGCCGTTGTCGCCGCCACCGACAGCACCCCGCGGCCGCCCGCCTCGAGCGCCGCCACCGACCGCCGCGGCCAGAGCGCGTTCTCCCGGTTGAGAAAGCTGAGCGCGACGGCCAGCAGCATCGAGAGGAAGACGGCCCGAAACGGCGTCATCCCGCTCACCAGCAGCACGACGATGGCGATCAGAGGCAGAAACTGGTAGCCGTAGCGGCGCGTCAGCTCGCCGACCGACGGGACGTCCACGGTGACCGCCTTGGTTCCCAGCCGGCGGGCGTCCGCCTCGATCATCAGCACGATGGAGAAGTAGTAGAGGATGGCCGGGACGATCGCCATCACGATCACCTGCAGATAGGTGATCTGCAGGAACTCGGCGATGAGGAACGCGGCCGCTCCCATCATCGGCGGCGCCATGATCGCCCCGATGCCGCTGGCCGACAGGATGCCGCCCCCGATCTCGGCCGAGAAGCCCGCGCGCCGGAGCAACGGCCAGACCACCGCGCCCAGCGTGACGGTCGTCGCGACACCGCTTCCCGACACGGTGCCGAGCAGGAACCCGGACAGCGTCACCGTCCGGCCCGGCCCGGCCCCGCTCTCCGAACGCCCGAACGCGGCCATCGTCCAGTTGATGAAGAACGGCCCGGCCCCCGACTTGGCCAGGATCGCGCCGAAGATGGTGAACAGGATGATGAAGGTCGCGCACACGTTCAGGGGCACGCCGAAGATGCCCTCCAGCGTCATGTACAGCGTGCCTACCAGGCGCGCGGCGTCGTAGCCGCGGTGCGCGAACAACTCCATCCCGACCAGCTCCAGGTACGGCCCGTAGTAGCCGTACAGGAGGAACGCCACCGCCGTCACCGGCAGGATCGGACCGACCGTCCGCCGCGTGGCCTCCAGGACCAGCAGGGTCGTGACCACCCCGAGCACGAGGTCCACCGTCAGGGGCGTGGCGGCGCGGTAGACGAACTGGTCGAAATCGATGACCGGCCACGCCAGCGACACGACGGCGGCGGCGCCCAGCGCCCAGTCGAGCCACATCGGCCGGGCGCGCCAGCGCGCATGCGCCGGGAAGACGAGGAACGTCAGGACGAGAGCGATGAGAAGGAAGCTGACCCGGTAGATCTGCGGCTGGACGATTCCGACCACCCAGTACAGGGCGTACAGCGAAAGACCCGCGGACAGGACGGTGACCAGCGTCGCTGTCCATCCCTCCAGCTTGCGGGTCGGGACATCCGCCTCCGGATCTTCGTAGACCGCGGCCTTCGAGTCAGGTGTCGTCAGCGCCGGCCCCCGTTCTCACTCGGACCAGGCGCCCTGTTCCTGGTAGTAGCGGACGGCCCCGTCGTGGAACGGAATGGGCGAGCCGGCGGTGGCGCTGTCGAGCGTCAGAACCGCGGCCATCGGGTGCACCGCGGCCAGCTCCCGGTGGTGGTCGAACAGGACGCGGGTCAGATCGTAGGCCAGCTCTTCGTCCATGTCCGCGTGAACC
This sequence comes from Vicinamibacteraceae bacterium, assembly GCA_012271165.1. Classification (GTDB taxonomy): domain Bacteria; phylum Acidobacteriota; class Vicinamibacteria; order Vicinamibacterales; family UBA8438; genus JAAXGX01. Next base: position 2,165 of record JAAXGX010000173.1, read on the forward strand.
ACGAGCACGTTCGAAACAGCCACGACGGTGACCGTGTCTTCCATCCCCGGGTAGACCGACGGCGCGATCGGGGAGTTGTGGTACACGAGCGAGCCGTACTGTTCCTGCAGCGTCGGAAGCGTCTCGCCGTTCGGCACGACCTTGATCGTGCGGCCCGGCGTGGACGCCAGGTCGAGGATGGCGCCGGTCGGCAGGCCGCCGCTGAAGAAGAACGCGTCGATCTTGTCGTCCTTGATGGCGTCCACCGACTGCGCCGCGCCGAGGCTCTGCCGGGTGATGTCGGTCTCGGGATTCACGCCCCCCGCCTCCAGGATGCGGAAGGCGCTCACCTCCGTGCCACTGCCGGGTGCACCGGTGGAGACGACCCGGTCCTTCAGGTCGGCCACGGTCTCAATGCCGGTCGAGGTGACCGAGACCAGGTGGTTGTAGTTGTCGTACAGGACGGCGAGCCCGCGCAGCGGTACCTCGCCGAAGTCGGCGAACACGCCGCGCTGGTTCGCCGCGTCGTCGATGGAGTCGGCCAGGCCGAACGCCAGGTCCGCCGAGCGGTTGGCGATGAACTTCAGGTTGTCGACGGTGCCTGCCGTCACTTCGGCAGTTGCCTCGACTCCGTCGACGTTGTCGCTGATCACCTTGGCGATACCCCCGCCGTAGGGGTAGTAGACGCCGCCGGTGCCACCGGTCGCGATAGAGAGCCGCACGGTCAGGCCGCCACCGGCGTCCGGTCCGCCGCACGCCAGCGTGCCGGTGGCAATCACCGCGGCTGCCGCCAGCACGAACCATCGCGTGCCGTGCCTTCTCCGACCCGCGCAATCGAGGTGTCGTGTCGTCATTTGCCGTCTCCTGTTTCAACGGCCGCGCCGGCCGCTCAGCGTGCAGGCATTCTATCCCGACGTACCGGCAAGTCGGCTCCGTTACTGCACATTTCTCCTGGTTCGCCCGGGAGTCCGTAGCGAAACCCGCGTGGTAACCGAGAGCGGTGAGGCGTCCGCGCGGCAAGGTGCGGCGAGGGAGCGTATTTGCGCATGTTCGACCCGCGGGCAAGGCCGTGCACGCGGGATGCATCGTCGCTCGAATGCAGCGGGGATTCTCGCTACGGGCTGCTATCCTCACCGCATGCAGTGGATTCGAACCCGTGCGATGCCGGTCGTAGTCGCCCTTGCGCTGCTCGTCGCCCCGGTCGGCGGAAGCTCCGAACCGACCCGCGCGACCCGGGGAATGGTGGTCGCCTCGGACAGCCTGGCGGCGGAGGTGGGGCGCGACGTGCTGCGCGACGGCGGATCCGCCGTGGACGCAGCGGTCGCCACCGCCTTCGCTCTCGCGGTGACCTTGCCGGCCGCCGGTAACATCGGCGGGGGAGGCTTTCTGGTTCACCGCGCGGCGGACGGTGCGGCGGCCGCGTACGACTTCCGCGAGACCGCACCGGCCGCGGCCTCGCCGGAGATGTTCCTGTCCGGCGGGGTCTACGATGCGGCGCGGCACCACGACAGCCACGTGGCGGTCGGCGTGCCGGGAAGCGTCGCGGGGCTTTATCGCGCCTGGAGCGACCACGGCCGGTTGCCGTGGCGGCG
>JAAXGX010000129.1 GCA_012271165.1 Vicinamibacteraceae bacterium
CCGCCACACGCAGACCGGGACCACGCTCACGATCGCGGCGAACAGCACCTCCAGCACGGGCACCGTGACGATTTCAGCCGTCGACAACAGTGTTTGCGATGGGGATGCGACCGTGACGGTGTCCGGCAGCGCGGCGAACGCCCTCGGGATCGCCGATCCCGCTCCGGTGACGCTGGAGATCGTGGACAACGACTGTACGCCGGTACCGCAGGTGACCGTGTCGTTCGGTGCGTCGAGCTACACGGCGACGGAGGGCGGCGCGGCGGCGACGGTCACGGTCGAGCTGAGCGCGGACCCGAAGCGGTCGGTCGAGATTCCGATCGGCGTGACGCTCCAGGGGGGTGCGACGGCAGACGACTATTCCGGCGTGCCGACCGCGCTGATCTTCCACGACGGCGACACCTCCATGCAATTCGACGTCACGGCCACCGACGACACGGTGGNNACACGGTGGACGACGACGGCGAGAGCGTGTTGCTGAGCTTCGGCTCGTTGCCGTCCGGAGTGACCGCCGGCAGTCCGGCCACCGCCACGGTGAACCTCGCCGACAACGATGTGCCGGAGGTGACCCTTTCGGCGGACGCCTCGGCGGTGACCGAGGGCGACAGCGCGAGTTTCACGGTGACGGCTTCGCCGGCGCCGGGAGCGAACCTGGAGGTGACGATTAAGGTGACCCAGGTCGGCAGCTACATCGACGGCACACCGCCGGCGAGCGTGACGATCGGTGCGGGCCAGACCGCGGCGTCGGTGAGCGTCTCGACGGACGACGACTCGGTCGACGAGGCCCACGGCAGCATCGCGGCGGAGCTTCGGGACGGCACCGGATACGTGCTGGGCAGCCCCGCCAGCGGCAAGGTGAACGTGCAGGACAACGACGGTCCACCGCCGCCGCGGGTGAGCGTGTCGTTCGGTGCGTCGAGCCATACGGCGACGGAGGGCGGCGCGGCGGCGACGGTGACGGTCGAGCTGAGCGCGGACCCGGAGCGTACCGTGAGGATACCGATCGGCGTGACGCTCCAGGGAGGTGCGACGGCGGACGACTATTCGGGCGTCCCGGCCGCGCTGACCTTCAACAGCGGCGACACCTCCAGGCAATTCGCCGTCACGGCCACCGACGACACGGTGGACGACGACGGCGAGAGCTTGCGCCTGAGTTTCGGGTCCCTGCCCTACCGGGTGACCGCCGGCACTCCGGCCGCGGCCACGGTGGACCTCGCCGACAACGATGTGCCGGAGGTGAGCGTGTCGTTTTCGGCGGCGAGCTACGAAGCGGTCGAGGGCGGCGATGCGGCGACGGTGACGGTGACGCTCAGCGCGGACCCGGAGCGCGACGTGGCGGTTCCGCTCGAGGCGGCGCCCGCGGACGGCGCGACGGATGCGGATTTTACGGGCGTTCCGGCGAGCGTGACGGTCCCGAGCGGTTCCACGTCGGCCACGTTCGCCGTGACGGCCACCGACGACACGGTGGACGACGACGGCGAGAGCGTATCGCTGAGCTTCGGCAGTTTGCCGGACCGCGTGACGGCCGGCAGCCCGGCCGCTGCAAGCGTCGAGCTGACGGATAACGACGACCCGCGGTTGACGGTGTCGTTTTCGGCGGCGAGCTACGAGGCGGTCGAGGGCGGCGCGGCGGCGACGGTGACGGTGACGCTCAGCGCGGTGCCGGAGGGTGCGGCGGTGGGGATCGGGTTCGTCGCCACGCCCCGGGGGGGCGCGACGGCGGACGACTATTCCGGCGTTCCGAAATTCCTTGTGTTCTCCGGCGCGCAGACGAGCAGGACGTTCACGGTCACGGCCACGGACGACAGCGCGATCGACGCCGGCGAGAGCGTGTCGCTGGGCTTCGTGTTGCCCGCCAACGTGCGGACCGGCGACTGGGGGTCGGCGACGGTCGAGCTGATCGACAACGATGCGCCCGAGGTGACGGTGTCGTTCGGTGCGGCGAGCTATACGGCCACGGAGGGCGGTGCGGAGGCGGTGGTGACGGTGGCCCTGAGCGCGGACCCGGAGCGGGAGGTGACGATTCCCGTCGAGTCGGCGGCGCAGGGCGGCGCCACGCCGCCGGGCGAGACGGGCGCGGATTATTCGGAGGTTCCGGCGAGCGTGACGTTCGCCGTCGGCGAGACGGCGCGGAGGTTCACGCTCGCGGCCACCGACGACAACGTGGACGACGACGGCGAGAGCGTGTCGCTGGGCTTCGGGACGCTGCCGGCCGGCGTGACGGCGGGCAGTCCGGCGACGGCGACGGTGACCCTCGTCGACGACGACGTGCCGACCTGGAGCGTGGCGATCCGTCCGTCGATGCTGCTGGAAGCGGGCGGCACGGCGACGCTGACCGTGAGCACCGGCGGCACGGTGACGTTCGCCGAGGACCGGACGATCGCGCTGACCGCGAGCGGCACGGCGACGGCCGGGACCGATTACACCTTGTCCGCCGGCGGCCAGCCGCTGCCGTCGCCGTACGCGGTGACGCTGGCGGCGGGCGACACCTCGGCGACCGCCACGCTGACCGGCGTGGCGGATTCGGTGGCGGACTCCGGCGAGACGGTCACGCTCGCCGCGAGCCTGGACGCGACCGCGCTCGGCACGGCGACGACGACGATCGTCGAGGGGGTCTGCGGCCGCACGGACGAGGTGCGCGACGCGATCGTGGCGGCCCTGGGGTCGGGCACGGCCTGCGCCGACGTCACGGCGGCGCAACTGGCCGGCCTCGCGAGCCTGTCGGTGACGAGCGCGTCCCTGACCGGCCTCAAGGCCGGCGATTTCGACGGCTTGACCGGCCTGTCGAGCCTGGACCTGAGTTCCAACGAGCTGGCCGCGCTGCCGGGGGCGCTGTTTGCCGACCTGGGCGCGCTCACGGTCCTCGACCTGAGCCACAACCGCCTGGGCAGCCTGCCGGCGAACGCGTTTCGGGGCCTGGGCGCGCTGACCGCGCTGCGGCTGGAGAACGTCCGCCTGGACAGCTTGCCGGCGAGCGTGTTTGCCGGCCTGACGGCCTTGCGCGAACTGAACCTGAGAAAGAACCGGCTGGCCGGCCTGCCGGCGAGCGTGTTTGCCGGGCTCGGCGCGCTGACGGAACTCAACCTCGGCAGCAACAGTCTGTCGGCGCTGCCCGGCGGGCTGTTGTCCGGTCTGACGTCGCTCGACAAGTTGTTCCTGGAGGCCAACAGTCTGAGCGGCCTGCCGGACGGGCTGTTCGAGGGTCTGGGCGGGTTGACGGTGCTGCGGCTGGAAAGCAACAGCGTCGGCACGCTGTCGCTGACGGTGTCGCTGGAGAAGGTCGGGGACGACGGGTTCAGGGCCGTCGTGCCGGCCGGCGCGCCGTTTGCGCTGTCGCTGCCGGTCGGCGTCAGCAGCGCGGGCACGATTTCCGGGGGCGCGAACTCCACGACGATCGCCGCCGGCGCGGTGCGCGGCGATGCGCTGACGGTCGGCCGCGTCGCCGGGACGACCGCCGCGGTGACCGCCGACCTCGGCACCCTGCCGGGGCTGCCGGGCGAGCATCGGGGCTACAAGCCGGTCAAGTCCGCGGACCTGCCGCTCGAGATCCTGGCCGAAGTAACTGCGGGGACGGCGGCCGGGCCCACGGTCAGCCTGTCGGTGGCCGATGCCAGTGCACGGGAAGGCGCCGACGCGACGATCGACTTCCTGGTGACGCTGGACGCGGCGGCGGTCGGGGAAGTGACGGTGAGCTACCGGACGCTCGACGGCACGGCGACGGCCGGGGAGGACTACCGGTCGAGCAGCGGCACGCTGACCTTCCCGGTCTCGGCGACCGCCCGGACGGTTTCGGTGCCGCTGCTCGACGATGCCGTGGACGAAGCCGAGGAGCGGTTCGCGCTGGAGTTGTCGGACGCGTCCGGAGCGCGCCTCGCGCGCGCCCGGGCCCAGGGCACGATCGCCAATTCCGATCCGCTGCCGCGAGCCTGGCTGGTGCGGTTCGGACGCGGCGTGGCGAGCCATGTGGCGGACGGGATCGGCGAGCGCCTGGCGCGGCCGGACGCGCCGGCGCCGCGGGTCGCCCTCGGCGGTCTGGGCCCGGTGTCCGGTGCGCACCCGTCGTTCCCGGGCGCGGGCATCGCGGTGCGCCCGGAAGACCCGCGCCGGTCCTTCGATGCGGGATGGGGCGGGGGCCTCGCGGGTGCCGCGGCGTTTCCGGATCGGTCGCCGCTCGACGTGCTCGCCGGCGGTTCCTTCGTCGCTCCGCTCGGCAAGGCCGACCCGAGCGGGGCCGGCTGGACCTGGTGGGGCCGCGGGGCGGCCTCGCGCTTCGACGGCCGGGAGGACGAGCTGAGCCTGGACGGCGAGCTCAGGACCTACCTGCTGGGCGCCGATACCGGCCGGGGCCGCTGGCTGGCGGGCGTTGCGCTGTCGCGCAGCACGGGCGGCGGCGGCTACGACGCGGCGGCCGCCGCCGGTTCGCAACGCGGCGAGCTCGACAGCGTGCTGACGGGCATCCATCCGTATGCCCGGGTCGCGATCGGCGAGCGCTGGTCGGCCTGGGGCACGCTGGGTTACGGCCGGGGCGAGTTGACGCTCGAGCGGGCCGGCTCGGACCGCTGGACGGTGGACAGCTCGATGCGGATGGGTGCGGCGGGCGCCCGCGGCGTGCTGCGCCCGGCATCGATCGGCGGCGCGGCGGAGTGGGCGCTGCGCGCGGACCTCCTGTGGACGGACATTGCTTCGGACGGACTGGAAACGACCGGCGGCCGCATGGCGGGCGCGAGCGGCGCGACCGGCCGGCTGCGGCTGATGCTGGAGGGCTCGCGCCGGTTCGCGCTCGGCAACGGCCGCAGCCTGACGCCGAATCTCGAACTGGGGGTCCGGGGCGACGGCGGCGATGCGGACACCGGCGCCGGTCTGGAACTGGGCGGCGGGCTGGCCTTCGCCGCTCCGGAGCGGGGACTGAGCGTGGAACTCAGGGCCCGGGGCCTGCTCGCGCACCGGCGGGCCGACTACCGCGAATGGGGCGCCAGCGCCGCCGTCCGGTTCGATCCCGGCATCGCCGGCAAGGGCCTGCGGTTCACACTCGCCCCCTCGTGGGGCGCGCCCTCGAGCACCGCGCAACGATTGTGGTCGCAGCCGGCTGCGCACGGCCTCGTCGCCCGGCGCGACTTCGTCGCGGAAGGCCGCCTCGACGCCGAGATGGGCTACGCCATGGCCGGCCCCCGGGGCGTGGGCCTGCAGACGCCGTATGCGGCGTGGTCGCGGGCCGCGGCCGGCGAGCGCACGCTCAGGCTCGGCTGGCGGCTCGTCATGACTCCGCTGCGCAGACTGGATCTGGAAGCCGCGCACCGCGCGGCCGCAAGCGGAGGACCGGCAGAAAACACCGTCCTGCTGCGCATCGCACTGCGATGGTGAGCGCTGTGTGAGAGACCGAGGGACAGCACGGGTACGGCCGGTTCTTTGCGCCGCCACCGATTCTGGACGATTACCATCCCGAGATCGCGGTAGGAGGCGCCCTCAAGACCGGCCTGGATCCCCAAGCTCTGCGGGGATGTGGATGCTTCGACAATTTATCCGCATTGGCCGAAAACAGGGGGATCTGGCGGAACGTTCGACAACGGTGGAATCGGGCCAGACCGCGGTTATCGATTCAGTGAAATGGAATTCCTCGCTGCCGGTACCGAGGATGCGCATGATTTCATGTCATATTGCCTACCGGGGTTCGTCTCGCCGATCTCCTACGATGACGCGCATCTTTTCCTGAGTTCATTCGATGAACATTTCGATGGGATAACACATTGAGTTGGACGTCAGGTGAAGGCCTTGATCTTCCCGGCGCGGCAACCGGCGAAGGGGAGGTTCAAAGGATCAGTCTCGCCATCTCCGGCTCGGTAAGCGAATTCGGCGCCTGGTCGATGTTCGCCGCTGAAGAAACGCCCAAGTCGCCCTGGTCCGGTGACGGAGGCAGCACACCTTGATGCTGCTGGACGCGATCAGAACGCCTCTCGCACACAAGCTCCACCGAACTTGCTGCAACAAGCCGATCCCTCAAGACAGGAAATCTCCGAAACGAGGCTTCCAAATTCAACCGATTCAACGCAAAATCCAACCACGCTGAGATCGCATATCAGCCACTTTCTCGTGGCTCCATTACGGCGATCATCGGTGGCCCCTTTAAGGCGATCAGTGACACCCCGGGAAACGTATACGCCGAACCTGCACGCCGGGCTCCGGTAACTGGCGAATGTCCGTCTTCGGCACGAACCTGACCAACGAGTACATGTTGAACTCCGGTTTCTTCCACGGGATCTGGGGTTACAACTTCGCTACCGTGTCGCGTCCTCGCGAGGCGGGCATTTCGTTGACAGTCGACTTCTAGCCCGGATATCTCACCAATAATT
>JAAXGX010000174.1 GCA_012271165.1 Vicinamibacteraceae bacterium
CGTCCAGACCGTCCGGGGCTGGGAGGCTGGCCGGTGGAAGCCCACCTCCGAGCACCGTCTGGGAATCGCCGAGCATTGCGAGATGGACGTGCTTGAACTGGAGGAACGCGAGGCGCCCGCACGGCGCAAGGGCTCACCAGTCCGGGGCGCGGTGCCGCGAGAGGAGCGGATGCGTGCGGTGATCGGGGTAATCGCCCGCTACATGGCTGAGCACGGCTACCCGCCGAGCATGCGGGACATGATGACCGAAGCCGGGTTCAGCTCGCTTTCGGTGGTGAGGTTCTGGCTGGACAGGTGCGAGGGGGCGGGGCTGATCGTTCGCTCGCGAGGCATGGCGCGCGCAGTGAAGCTGACAGCGGCGGGGCGCACGTTTGCCGAGACGCCCTCGGAAACCGGCAGCCTGCCAGTGCGCCGCGAAGAGAAAGCCCCGCGCGCTCCCCGCGCCGCGGCGCCGCCTGACTCGACGGCTCTCCGACCTTTGCCCGCCTCGACTGACCCCCGGCCTTCGCCGGTGCTCCGGCTACCGGAAGACGGCCCTCGCCCTGCGAAGCGAACGACGACCGCCAGGAGGGCCGGTCCCGGCGACGGCATCGGCGCTCGTGTCCGCGCGGCACGCCGGGCCGAGGAGCTGACCCAGCGCGAGCTGGCTGAGCTCGTTGGCGTGTCCCCGCACACCGTGTGGTACTGGGAGGCGGGCCGGGTGAAGCCCACCTACGAGCACCGCCTCGCAATCGCGTTCCACTGCGGGACAGACGTCGGGGCATTGGAAGGACGCACGTCGTCCGAACGGGAGCGGATCGAGGAGGCGGTGGCCGCCTTTCCGGAGTGCTGTCGACCGCCTCCCCAGGAAGGACATCGAGTCGATCTGGACGTTCATCCGCTTCAAGCGCTGGCTGCGCCGCAGGCGGGCCAGGTAGCGAGGCGGCTGGGGCGACCGCCCGGTTCGCGCCTTCCCGCACCCGGGACGCCGCCGGCAGGACTGACGCGCGACCACTCAGTAAGCGCCAGCCGCCTCCGAGGGTCCTTCCGCCTGCCCTCGCTCATCCCGTGTCGGCGCCCGGTCCTGACGAAGCAGGAATGCAGCCGATAGACTCGGTCTCCCCCCTCCCGTGTGCGGTGGCGACCACGGCGCGGAAGGCTTCCACTTGGATGGCGGACGCGGTCGTGAGGGCCGTGCCCGCGGTGGGCGGTGCCGATGCGCGTGTGGCTGGCGGACCTGCTGATGCTGGGCGGCGCGTGCGCCGTCGTGGCTGGCAGCCCCTTCGGACTGGCGTGGTACATCGTCCCGCCCCTGATCGCTGCCGGGATCGGCGCCGCCCTGCTGGGACTGGCCGCTGCTCCCGGCTGGTGGCGAGCCGCCGTCTTCGCCGGCATCGCGCTGTCGTGGCTGCCGGTGGGCCTCGTGATCCTGATCGGCCTGGCCGTGGGGAGGTTCGTCTGGCCGGGACGGCGGGCGGCCGACCGCCGGCTGGTCGTGGCCGACTCCCTCGTGCTCGTGTCCGGCGGTTGCCTCGTGATCGGCGTGTGGTACGGCGGATGGATGGTCCCGCTCGCCATCGGCGCGGCGGCGGCGGTCGCGAGCTTCCTGCTGGGTCGGCGCAGCCCCTGGCGGGCCGCGCTGCTCGTCGCCGTCCTGGTTCTGGCGGCGGCCTCGCTTTGCACAGGTGACGGCGGCGGGACGGGGGAGTCGACGCCGATCCCCCGGAGCGGCGCCTTCCACGGAGAGGGCGCGGTTGCGCAAATCGCGTCTCCTCGGCCGGGATTGGGGCTGGGCGCGGCCCGGCCAGCGTTCAGGACCGGGCGCGCCAGCGCTGCTCCAGGGGGCACGCTCAGGGCTCTCACCACCGGCGGGCAGGCCGAGCCTCGACGACATCGTGCCGGTGTCGCGCAGCGCCTCCGCGAGGTGACGCTCGTGAACGAGCGCGCCGTGGTCACGGTTCGTAGCGGGACGGTCCGCATCTGCGGCCGGCCGGGCAGGTGACGGCCCGTCCGACGTGCTCCCGGGCGCCTGCAAGCGGCATCTCCCGGGCCGGGGCCACGGGCGCCGATAACGCCATTGAGTACTTCAGGAAGGCCATCGCCTCAGGCGGCCCGTGACGGCCCGAGCGGTGTATTCGCTCTCTTACCGAGCACCGCACTCAGGACGCCGCCCGGAGGGGAGGCGGAATGCGCCTGCCGGGAGAGCGCCAGCCGCCTCCGAGGGGTCCTTCCGCTTCCATGAGCGCCTCGTGCGAGACCCACAGCGGCAGCGCGATGCGAGCGCGTTCCATCTCGCGGCGGGCCACGCGCAGGAAGTGATCGGCTACGACCCCGTCGCGGAGGACGACGAGGACGGCGGGGCGGACGCCATGGTCGTCGGTGGGGCGGTGGGAGGCGTAGTAGCGCAGGTAGGGCCCAAGGCGCGCCGCCATCGTCGAGGGTCTGACGGCGCGGCGCTCCCACTCGAGGAAGAAGGCCCACGGCTCCCCGTCGCGGCGCAGGATGCCGAAGGCGTCGGGGTGGACGGAGCGCACGCGGCCGCCGTAACGGAAGTACCGCGACGCCCGCCGGGGCGGGTCGAGCTGCGCGACCTCCCAGCCCTCCGCGCGCGCCTGCTGCACGAGCGAGGCGACGAAGCCGTGGACGGCGGCGGTGTGGTCGAGGTGGCGCAGGAGTTGGCGGCTGTTCCGGCCGCGCACGTCGCGCCAGCCGCCGGTGACGCCCGAGTCGAGCGGGGCGGGGCTCCAGCGGCTGCGGGCGAGCCCGACGGCGGTGCGATCGCGGCGGGCGAGCACGGCCAGCCC
>JAAXGX010000163.1 GCA_012271165.1 Vicinamibacteraceae bacterium
TCGGCGCCGACGGCTCGGCGTCCTGGCGCGGCCAGACCATCGAGAAGGAGTCGTGGGACCGGCTCAGGGACTATTCCGAGCAGCATCAGGTGCTCGACCTCTGGTCGACGGTCTCGGAGGTGTCGCGGCGCTACTCGACCAGCACGGGCGAGAGCGAGCACGCCGGGCTCGAGGAGAGCCTCGCCGCTAACCTGACCGACATGCGCCGCTTCGAGGAGCGCGCATCGCTTAGCCACCAGGAGTCGGAGAGCTGGTCGGAGCAGGCCGCACGGGTGCGCTCTGAAGCGCAGGCCATCGACCGCGAGCTCGGCCAGCCCTTCTTCGTCTGGCTCTCCGAGCGGACCGGGGCGGACGGGCGCCCTGTCGGAACCGCCGGCGCCATCCGCCTCGCCTCGCCGCAGACGCCCGAGGACGCGGAGGTGCTGCGCAGCCACGCCGCCGCCTTCGTCGCGGAGCGCTTCCCCGCCCCCGCCGGGCCGGACCCCGCCACCATCGGCGGCGCGGCGGAGTACGGCGCGGCGCGGGACACGCTCACGGAGGCCTACGCCCGCGAGACCGCCGCGGCCCACGGCGGCTGGTCGGAAGGCGTGCGAGACCGGGCCCATGCGGCGGACGCGCCCGTCCCCGGCGAGGTCGAGGCGAAGGCCCGCGGCGGGCGTGCGGAGACGAAGGCCGACATGACGGTGACCGAAGCCGGGCGCGAGGCGCGGCGGACGATCGCGCAAGACAACGCCCGGGAAGGCCGTGCCGGCGTCGCGGTCGAGACGGAGAAGCCGTTCGAGCACCACGCCACGGAGAACGTGCCGGTGATTGGCGAGTGGCTCGCCGGCACGCTGTTCGGCACCGCTAGGAACGAGGCGCCGGACGGCGCCGGGCAGGCGACTCCGGGCGGCGAGGACGGCGCCACTGCCAGTGGAGAGGACCGGCCGCGCGCGTCGCAAGCGGACCGCAAGCGGTGGCGCCATGGCCGTTGAGGGCGGATCAGCGAAGACGCTCATCGTCGCGCAGCCGGTCCTCGTGGTCGTCGAGCCACGCGTAGCGGCCGGTCCGCGCGGCCCACTCGTCAAGCTCGCCGCCGTCTTCGGGGAAGCGGTGGCCGCGGAAGGAAGACCAGTCGCCGTGCCGGACACCGCGAAACAGCGCGCCCGCGAGGCTCGCGAGCACGGTCCAGGCGATGGCTGCGAGCCACAGCGGGGCGAGGACATCGGGCTCCGCCCCCAACGACGTGGCCAGGGCGGCGGCCAGCGGTCCGAGCACGATTACGCGGGCGCGCCAGGAAAGGCGTCCCGGCGTCGCCGGCCGGCCGGACGGTCGTGCGGGGTTGCGGATCATGGTCGGGATCTCCCGGGAACGGTGGGTGCGAAGGCAGGCGGGGCTGCTCCCTCGGGCCGCGCGCGCCTCGCGCCTTCCCCCGCCCGGCTCCGCCTCGCCGCGGCGCGGGGCAGGCCGTCGCCGCACCGGCGGCCATGCGGCCGATTCGCTTCGGACACGGCGGGGAGATACGCATGGTGAGGACGGTCGGATCGAGCACGCTCCGGGGCGGCCAGACTGTCTTCCACGGGTTGCGCATGTGGGGCCAGCTCCTGCGCGCGGGCTTCCTGCTCGCCGCCTTCTCCGTGGTCGCGGTTCCCGCCTGGTTCGTCTGGGAGCGCACCACCGGCTACGAGTGGTACGCCGCCGCCATGGTCACCGTCGCCGAGGCCAAGCTCGGGCTCGGCTACCGGCCCACGTCGGGCCAGGAGGTGCGCCAGCCCGACGGCAGCACCGTCGTCTCCACTCTCCCCGACATCGCCGCCTCGCCCCGGGCGCTCGCCATGCGCGAGAAGCTGAAGGATGTGGTGTTCGCGGGCGCCCTCCTCGGCGCCAAGGCGTCGGTGGCCGCGATCGGGCTGTTCCTCGCGCTGTTCTGGATCCGCGGGCGGCAGCTTGGGCGCAGGCGCCGCATCCGGGGCGCGGAGCTCGCGACCGTGCGCCAGCTCCGACGGCGCATTCGCCCGCTCCGCCGCCGCGTGCTCGGACTCGTCTCGGCGACGGGGAAGCACCCGCCCTACCGGATCGCCGGCGTGCCGTACCCGGAGCGCGCCGAGACCCAGCACACCATCGTCTCCGGCACCACCGGGTCCGGCAAGACGGTGCTGATCTCGGACCTCGTCGCCCAGATCCGCAAGCGCGGCGAGCGCTGCGTCGTCTACGACAAGATGGGGAGCTACACCCGCGCGTTCTTCGATCTGGAGCGCGACGTGCTGCTCAATCCCCTCGACGCGCGCAGTCCCCGCTGGTCGCCCTTCTACGAGGCGCGCAGCCCGCGCGACTTCGACACCATGGCCGCGGCGCTCATCCCGCAGCAGAAGGACACAGTCGACCCGTTCTGGGTGACCGCCGCGCGCCAGCTCTTCGCCAACGGCGCGGGCGTGCTCCGGGAGAAGGGCTGCAAGGAGAACAAGGTCCTGGTCGAGCATCTGCTCAAGACCGACCTCACGGCTCTCGCCCATGCCATGGAGGGCACGGTCGCGCAATCCATCGTCGATCCCGAGAACCCGAAGACTGCGCTCAGCGTGCGCGCCATGCTGACCGCCAACATCGGTGCCCTCGAATACCTCCCCGATACTGGCGCGCCATTCTCGATCCGCGACTGGGTGTCCGACGAGGAGCGCGGCGGGTTCCTGTTCCTCACCTCGCGCGGCGACCAGCACGCGAGCCTGCGGGGACTCATCTCCACCTGACTCGAGATCGCGGTCAACGCCATGCTCTCGCTGGAGCAGGACGACACGCGCCGCATCTGGATCGTGCTCGACGAGCTGCCGACGCTGCACCAGGTGCCCTCGCTTCAGCCCGGCCTAGCCGAGTCCCGCCAGTTCGGCGGCTGCTTCGTGCTCGGCATTCAGGTGATCTCGGCGCTGCGCGACCTTTACGGCCGCAATGGCGCCGAGACCATCTCGGGGCTCTGCGGCACCCGGGTGGTGCTCGCCGCCCCCGACCGCGA
>JAAXGX010000183.1:0-2613 GCA_012271165.1 Vicinamibacteraceae bacterium
GGAGTTCCGCAGGAGGATGTCGACGACGTCCTCCGTGCCGCGTCGCACGCCTGACATGGCTGCGGCGAAAACCGTAACGTTGAGCAGACAGGACAGGAAGACGGCGGACGCCCGCGCCCGGGCGCCCGCCGTCGGCGTATGGGATCGGGAGAATCACGAGGAGGGCGATGGCCGGAGGCAGGAGGTGCTCGCGCGGGGGCCGGAGCGGCGCCCGGCGCGGGCGCGCGAACGGGTCCCGCGCGAAGAGGACAGGTGAAGGACGTACGCGCGGCGCTGCCGAGGGCGACCGCCTCTATCGGGATCTCTGCGACCTGGTGCGGCGCAACCCGTCCGGTTCGGAGGCGCGCACGCGGCAGCGGCGCGCGGGACTGCGCACGATCAGCGCGCGCCTCGAGGCGCTCGGTTTCCGGGGCATGCGCCCGCGCTCGCTCGGCGGCCGGCACGTGTGGGCGCTGGTCGGCGACTGGCACGCCCGCGGGCTGTCGCCGGGGACCATGAAGAACATGATGGTGCACCTGCGCTGGTGGGCCGGGACGGTCGGCAAGGGCTCGGTGGTGATGCGCGACAACGTGCGCTACGGCATCGCCGACAGGAAGGCGGCGCGGGGCTATCGGGACGGGCTGATCCTGGAGCGGAGGAAGCTCGAGGCCGTCCGCGACCAGCGGGTGCGGTTCTCGCTGGAACTCCAGGCGGCGTTCGGGCTCAGGCGCGAGGAGGCGATCAAGTTCCGCGTCGCCGACGCCGACCGCGGCGACCGGATCGTGCTCAGGGCGAGCTGGTGCAAGGGCGGCCGCGGGCGGTCCGTGCCGATCCTGGCCGACGCGCAGCGCGAGCTGCTGGACCGGGTGCATGCGTTCGCCGGCAGGGACTCGCTGATCCGGCCCGAGGAGAAGTACGTGCAGCAGATGGGGCGTTTCGAGCGCGACACGCGCCGCGCCGGGATCCCGAAGTCGCACCGGCTGCGGCACGGCTACGGGCAGCGGCGGTACCGCGAGCTGACCGGCTTCCCCTGCGCCGCCGCGGGCGGCAAGGCGTTGCGCGACATGACGGCGGCGGAACGGCGTCTCGACCGGTCGGCGCGGGAGACGGTGGCGCGCGAACTCGGACACGCGAGGCTCGATATCGCAGCGACGTACCTGGGCTAGGCGGCAGGTCGCGCGGGGCCGGAGGAGCGACGCCGGCGTTGCGCCGAATTACTGTTCGGATATACAGTTCAGGTCATGGACCGCCACGCACCCGTCATGCTCGCCCGCCGCCGCGCGCTGCGGCGCATCAAGGGGATGCCCGACAGCCTGACGCTGCGCCTGGAGGTGCAGGTGCCGCCGGACCTCCGGGGGCGCGTGCTGGTGGTCGAGCAGCGCCTCACGCGGCGCGACGTGGCGAGGATGCTGGCGGCCTTGGACGCGCCGGCTGAAGCGGCGGCTATCCGGCGAGGAGAGCGCGCTTGACGGCGTCCGGCTCTTTGCGGATGACCTGAAGCAGGGCGGCCGCGGGTCCGCTGACGCGCCTGGTGCCCTGCTCCCATTTCCGGTACCCGGAGAGGCTCATGCCGACCAGGGGCGCCATCTGCGCCTGGGTGAGGTTGATGGCTTCCCGGACCTCGCGCGGCGAGACGGCGGGGTGGACGATGGCCGGGCCGTCGCCCTTGGCGTGGGCGAGCGCCTCCCGGAGGGATTGGACGAGATCGTCGCCGAACGTGCTCATGGTCGTTCGCTCCTTGCTTCGGTCTTGATGCGGGCGGCCAGCGTCGCCACGGTCCGACGCTCTTCTGGAGTGAGGTCCGTCCGAGCGGCCTTGGCGTAGGCGAGCAGCGCGTACAGCGGAATATCTTCGTCGCGGTAGTAGTAGACGACCCGGCCGCCGCCGCGCTTGCCGCCGCCGGCGGCCCGGGAGCGCAGCTTGCGAACGCCGCCCGTGCCGGGAATGACGTCGCCGGCGAGCGGCTTGGCGGCGAGGAAGTCGATGAGCTCCCGCTTCTCGTCCTCGGTGAAGAGATTGCTGGCCTGGCGCGTGAATGTCGGGGTCTCCGCTACCGTCTGCATCGTCCGTATATAACCCATTGGGTTACTTCCGGCAAGTCCGGCGGGAGACGGTGACCTCGCAACCGAGCCGGCATCGGTCGGGGTTGGGTTGCGACGTCTACGCGGTTCGTCGCGACGCCCAGGCCGCCGCGCGGGCGAGCACGTCGGCGTGACAGGGAAGCGGGGCGCACCAGCAAACGAGGTTTCGCCCGTCGAGCGCCGCGAGTTCGTCGAGGTCGACCTCGCCCGCGCGGATGCGCCGCCACAGGTCCCGGCGGTAGCGCTCGATGACCTCGGCTCTGGTTCCGTCCGGACCGATTCGGAACGCGTTCCCCCATTTCGTCTCGCGGTCCACGCGCACGATGCCCCGGGCGAGCAAAGCCTCGGGGCTTCGGTCGCCGTCGATGCGGCGCAGGTTGAGGACCGTCACGGCCGGGCTCCGGCGGCGACCGTGGCCGGCCGCAGGCAGGTCGTGAGCGGATCGACCGTGTCGTGCAGGCGGTCGCGGTCGTCTATGCCGGCGACGGCCCGGGCCACGTCGGGGGCGAACGGGAAGTCGATCGGGTGGCCGAGCACGTAGTGCATCAGCGTC
>JAAXGX010000183.1:2726-2973 GCA_012271165.1 Vicinamibacteraceae bacterium
CTCGGGATTGGGAATGCGGTTGTCCATGATGGGCTCCTCTTGTGGTTCGTTGGCGGTCCGCCCGGACGAGAGGCAAGTCCGCGGGGGAAGCCGCGGGTCAAGGCCGCCGCAGGCGCCCGGCAGGGCCTGGCCTTGACGCGCGGCGCCGCGGACTATCCTGTCCGGAACCGCCGACGGACCGGACCGGGAAGTCACGGGATCGCCACCGGTTCGACCGGGGCCGGCGGGAACCGTTTCATGCGCCACA
>JAAXGX010000198.1 GCA_012271165.1 Vicinamibacteraceae bacterium
ACCACGACGACGAGGACGACCACGACGACGAGCACCTGGTGCCCGTGCCCGACCCGCGCGACCGGGCGTTCCTCGGGGCCTCGGCGTCAGTCGGCGTGCACGTGGACCTCGGCGAGCGCAGCGCGTTCGTGGCCAACTTCACGAGCACGCACCGCGCGCCCGCGCTGGAGGAGCTCTACAACTACGGCCCGCACGTGGGGAATCTCGCGTTCGAGGTGGGCAACCCCAACCTGCGCGCCGAGGAGACCCTCGGCCTCGACGTCAGCCTCCGCACCCGCACCAACCGCGTGCGCGGCGAGCTGAACGCCTACGTCTACGACATCGACGGGTTCATCTTCGGCGACCGGACGGACCGGACCCTGGACGGCCTCCCCGTGTTCAACTTCGTGCAGGGCGACAGCCGCTTCCGGGGCATGGACGCGCGCGGCAGCGTGCGGCTGGGAGGACGGGCCTGGGCGACGGTCGGCCTCGGCTACGTCGACGCCCGGTTGACGGCGACGAACCAGCCGCTGCCCCGCATCCCGCCGCTACGGGGCACCCTGCAGCTCGACATCCCGTACGGCGACTTCACCGTCAGCCCGCAGTTGATGTACGCGGCGAGGCAGGACGCCGTCTTCCGCGGCGAGACCGAGACGGACGGCTACTCGGTGGTGAACGTGACCGCGTCCTACACCTGGCCGCGCCGGCACGCGGCGCACGTGCTGACGTTCACCGGGTACAACCTGACCAACACGCTGTACCGCAACCACACGTCCTTCATCAAGGACCTGGCGCCCGAGATGGGACGCGGGATCAGGGTGGCCTACTCGCTGCGCTTCTTCTAAGGGAATCGCGGACGCAGCGTCGGACCGCTCCTCGAGCAGCCCGTGGCGAAAGCCACGGGCTGCTTCGGTGGCTCGAGCGTGGCGTGCTCAAAACAGCACACGCGCTGGCGGCCGCGTGCTACACTGCACTTTGGTGAGCGGCGACACGAAGTGGATCATCGGGACCGTCGTGGTGCTGGCGGGACTCCTGTCGGCACAAATGGGAGGCCTGAACGCCCGCATCGACGACGTCGGCAACCGCATCGACGACGTCAACAACCGCATTGACGACGTCAACAACCGCATCGACGGCCTGCGCACCGACCTGATGGCGCGCATCGACCGCATCGACGCGCGCCTGGACGGTGTCGACGCCCGCCTGCGCAACGTCGAGATCGCCTTCGGCAAGGTCGACCAGCGGCTCCTCACCCTCGAGCGCGTCATGTTGCCGCCGCGGGCGCCGGCCCGCGAGTAGCGGCGCCCATCGCACACGCCCGCCGCGCTTCGCCAGGGAGCTCGACGAGCTCCGTCAATCGCCGCCGTCCGACGGCGTGTTCCACCCCGTCACGGTGAGGCGGATGTTGCCCCGGATGCGCCGCGGCGCGCCGAAGGGCAGCGTGCCGACCAGCGCGCCGCCGTCCGCCGCCAGCGGCAGATCGCGCGGGGCGCGGTTCGGCGTGCGGCGGTCCCAGCCGTACTTCACCCGGTCGCGGCCATCCTCGGCGTGCGCGACCTCGACGTTCAGCTTGTCGACGAACAGCAGTCCGCCCTCGTAGTAGTCGCCCGCGCGGCTACCGCCCGCGTAGTAGTCGGGCACGCGGATCTCGATCCGCAGGGCGAAGCCGGACGACCGCCGCCGGCGCACCACCCGGGCGCCCCGCAGCAGGAAGGCGGTGAAGAGCTTCGTGGGCCCGCCGGTGAGCTGCTCGCAGGTGCGGAAGATGGCCGACCCCTCGCTGTACGCGCGCCGGTTGAGCTCGACCGGCAGGCCGCGGACGCTGAACACGGTGTCGATGTGGTACGCGACGCCGACCTCCCGCCGCCCCGCCGCCGCCCGCGCCACGCGGCGCGGCAGGACGACCTCCACGTCGGTCATCTCGACCGCGACGCGGGTGTCGCCGAAGAGGAAGCGCGACAGGTTCTGATAGCCCGACTCGGAGTTGACGAGCCCGTAGTGGCCGCCGTGGCTGCGGTGCACGAACGCCCGCGGCGCGCCGCGCACGGCCGCGTTCCTGATCTGCACGAGCCCGTCGCTCAGGGGCCCGGCCGCGCGCTTCGACAGCCCCAGCGCCGCGCCGTAGTCGCGCCAGTCGGTGCCGACCAGGCAGAAGACCCGCCCGGCCGGGTAGCGCCCGTTCAGCGAGTTGAGCGGCTCGTCGTCCGGCAGATCGAGGAACTCGCGCATGCGCGCCGGGCCGAAGTTCCCCGCGTTGTTCGGGTCGAGGAAGTCCCGCAGCCCCTCCAGCCAGCCCAGCCCGCGGCGGAACTCGATGCCCTCGTGGGGCGTGCCGTACGTGAAGACCTTGTCCACGCCCTTGCCCCGCCAGCCCGTGGACCGCCCGCCGTCGAGGTCCGGAATGTCGCGATTCTGCAGGTAGCAGCGGCAGATGAGGCCGCCCATGGAGTGCGCCACGAGATAGGCGCGGAAGCGGCCCGGATCTTCGCCCTCGTCCAGCACCGCGTCGCGCACGTGCCGCAGGAAGCGCTGCAGCCCGCGGGCGTGGAACTCTATCTCGCGCCGCCTGCCGTCCCCGAAGTCGTCGTCGGCGACGTCGTAGTAGCGGAAGATCCAGATGGACCGGCCGGGGGTCGGCCCCTGCGGCAGGACGCGGCCGTCGCTGTAGGCGTCCACGTAGCCGTGGTCCTTCATCAGCCGAATGACCGGCGACTCGAACACGTAGGGCAGCACCTCGCCGGTGTGGAGCTGCCGCACCCGGGTGGAGCCCACGTTGAACCCCATGTACGGCGTCGATACGGTCGCCTCCAGCTCCCCTTGGGTGCCCGCGTAGCCGCGCAGGTAGACGATCGGATAGTAGGGTGGCTCGATCATGGCGTGTTGACAATAACACGGCCTCGTCGATGTCGATGCTGCGCCGGCAACGACCACGGCGGGGCCGCGCACACTCAGCGTCGAGGCGCGCTATGATGATTCCGGCGATGCCCACCACGCAGCCCGTCGTCAAGCTCACCTACGAGGACTACCGCACCGCACCGCCGGACAGGCGCTACGAGCTGCTGGACGGTGATCTGATCATGGTTCCCGCCCCGAATCTGAAGCACCAGAAGGTGCAGCGCCACCTGGGCCAGAGGCTGAGCCAGTTCATCGCGGAACGCGACCTGGGGGAGTTCTTCTTCGCCCCCTGCGACGTGGTTCTGTCCGACACCGACGTCGTGCAACCGGACCTCCTGTTCGTCTCCGGGGAACGCGAGCATCTGCTGAGCGGAGGCGACAACGTGCGGGGCGCGCCGGATCTCGTGGTCGAGATACTGTCCCCGGCCACCGCCGACCGGGACCGCGGCTACAAGCGTGCGCTCTACGGCAGACACGGCGTGACGGAGTACTGGCTGGTCGACCCGACGGCCGGGACCGTCTCGATCCACCGCCAGCAGGCGGGGGCCCTGACCGTGACGCGGATCTTCGGCCGGGAAGAGACGCTGCGCTCGCCGCTGCTCGCCGGCCTGGAGCTCCGCGTGGACGATATCTCGTCCTGAGAGCCAGGGCCTCTGCTGAGTGCAGTCGCCACAATATCCCCATGCAACCCCCAAGCATCTCTCACATATCGCATTTTATTGCATAATGATCCGAGGCAGGCAACCTCATTGTTGCCTGAGACGCGGTAGCCAGGCTGACAGCCTGCGCTACTCCCCCAGCGCCTCCCGGAACACGGCCCGCACCTGGTGGATGAGGGGCGCGGCCCAGCGCAGCGACCCAGGCAGATTCACGCACTGATTGCGGACCCAGGCGGCGACGGCCACCCGCAGCGCGGTCGGCGGGTCCCATTCGTGGGTTCCGATCTGTTTCATGACTTCGCTCAGGACCAGCTTGCTGCACGGATGACGGTTGACCACCGACAGGGGCGAATGTATCCGCGTGGTCGGGAGGTTCGTGCGCGCGATGTAGCGGTCGGCCCCATCGTGGAACCAGAGCGCCTTCAGGACCTCCGGCTGGTTCCGGAGCAACGCCCCCGGGATGGCGTAGTTGTTGCTCCGCACGAGATGCTTCTGGCCGTGCTCGGCGCCAACGCCGCGCTCTCGCAGCAGGACGTTCAGCGGTGCCCCGGGCTGCCGGAGATACGCGCTCTTCAGGGCGTAGAACCCGATGACCGCATCGGTCCACAGGATCAGCTCCCGCCCGCCCGCGCGGCTGCGCGCGGCCAGCGCCGCCCCGAGCTGCGGGGAGTACCAGTCGTCGTCGTCGCACAGCAGCACCATGTCCCGTGCCTGTACCACGTCGAGATCGATGGTGTTGGCATGCACGCGTGCGTCGGGCCGCGCCCGGTGGGCGCGCTCGGCGATGTTCTTGATCCGGGCGCGGCAGGCCATGTAGCCAAGGCGGAACGTCGAGTCCCACAACCTGGCCGTCTCCTGCATGAAGGGGGAATCGAGCTGCTCGTAGCCGGCCCGGCTCCAGTCGAGCGTCGCCCGGATGACGACGTGGAGAACTCCCGTCTCGGCCCTGGTCACAGCAGCTTCGCAAGACGCCCGGGAAGGTTGGTTGGCTCGAGCAGGGCGTGCTCGAAACAGCACGCGCGCCGGCGACCGCGTGCTATACTGGACCCGGTGAGCGGCGACACGAAGTGGATCATCGGGACCGTCGTGGTGCTGGCGGGACTGCTGTTGGCACAGATGGGCGGGTTGAACGCCCGCATCGACGACGTGCGGATCAGCTTGACGGCGCAGATCGACGGCCTGAGCACCCGTATCGACGACATGGCCGCCCGCCTGGACCGCATCGAGACGCGCCTCGACGGGTTCGACGCCCGCCTGCGCGACGTCGAGATTGCGTTCGACAAGGTCGACCAGAGGCTCCTCACCCCTCGAGCGCATCCTGCTAACGTCCCGGGAGCCGGCCGCCGCGTAGCCCACGACCTGGACCACGTGCCGGCGATGGGGATGTAGAGCCGTTTCGTCATTGTCATGAACTGTCTCGGTACGCAAGAAATGCTCCAACCGAGCCCGCGCTCGAACCGCGCGCAGATATCGCGTACAGGCCGTGGTGACGTCGTGGCAACGAGCGCAACCCGCGCCAGTCCCGACGGGCGAGCCGGCCAGGTATTGCGTGCGCTGCGACGCAAGAGACTTGCCACCTTTCTGCGCCATCTCCGGGCCGGCGCCAGCGCTGCCGTGGCTTAGGAAGGTCGACCTGGCGGGGCTCCGACACTCGCCGGGTCGACGTCGGAACCCTTCGCGGCCCGGCCTGATTCCGCCAGCAGCGCCGCCAGCTCGCGGCGAACTTCGCGGAACACGCTGTCCCAGTCGTTGGGCTCGGGCTGCCGGAACAGGCGCATCGTCGGGTACCAGGGCGTATCCCTGCGCCCGAGCATCCACCGCCAGTCCGGTGCGTAGCCGAGAAGCGTAGCATCGCGGACGAGCCCGCGCCAGCCCGCGCGCAGCTCCCGGGCGCGCGGCCCCACCTGAAAGCTGACGAACTCCGCGCCGGGCGCCTCGAAGAGCGGCGCGAAGTCCTCCAGGCGGCAGGAGCGCAGGCCATCCCGCTTCTGCGTCGGACTGCCCGCCCAGACGATGGCCACCCGGAACTGCCGGGCCGGCGGCAGCACGGCGAGTTCGCGGTGTACGGGTGGCAGGTAGGGACACGCCCCGGGAATCGCATCCAGCTCGTCGCCCCGGACGGCGGGGACGTCCAGGAGCGAGCAGTGCCAGTCGGTCGCCGGCGGCGGCTGGTCGCTTGGTACGACGCTGTCGACGTGCGGCAGCCGCCGCAGCAGGCCGACCAGGCGCGGCCTGCAGGCCAGGACGACTCGCCCCGCGCGCCCGGCCACCAGCGGCGCGTAGCGGGCATACTGAATCACGTCGCCCAGCCCCTGCTCGCCGTAGAGCAGGATCGACTGTCCGGCGAGATCCTGCCCGACCCACTCGCGTCCGGCCGTCCCTTCGGGCCGTCTGTCGATGCCCCTCACCTGACGATAGCGCTCCGGCCAAGCCCCGCCGTATCGTCCCGCCAGGAAGTTCGCGCGGCCGCGTGCGAGCCGCGCGTCTTCGTGGTCGGGGTCAACGGCCAGCGCGGCGCGACAGCACGCCAAGCCTTCGTCGAGGCGGCCCTGGTCGATCACGGTCTGGGCCAGCGCGGCCTGCAGGTCCGGCGAGCTCGCATCGCGGGCCAGGCCGGCGCGCAACTGCCGCTCGTTCTCCTCGTAGCGCCCGAGCCAGCGCAAGACCACGTGCAGCCGCCAGCGGCACTCGGATGACGTCGGATCGAGCGCGATCGCTCGCCGCAGGGCTGTCGCGGCAACCCTGCGCCGCGGGGCCGTCGCGCCGGCCGTTGGCGGCAGCTTCCACAACGCCCAACCGAGTCCCGCGTGAAGCACGGCGTCGTCGGCATGCCGCAGCGCGGCACCGTAGTGATCGACCGCCTCCTCGAACCGTCTCAGCCGGAGGAGCAGGCCGCCGCAGGCGCAGGCGGCCTTCAGATATCCCGGACCACGGGCCAAGGCCGCGCGATAGCACGCCAGCGCCCCTTCGAGGTCGCCCCGGTCCGCGAGGGCGTTGCCCAAGTTGTAGTTGATCTCGGGCAGCTCGGGGCAGACCCGCACGCCCTTGCGGAGCGCCTCGAGGCCTTCGTCCTTGAGGCCCAGCTCCCGCAGCGCCATCCCGAGATTCGACCAGCAGACGCCCGCCTCGGGATGCCGCGTCAGGATGGCCCGATAGGCCTCGACGGCGGCGGGCAGTTGGCCGTCGTCGTGCAACCCGATTGCGCGGCGAACGGCGAGACGCACGTCCATGGGGGCAAAGAAAAAGCCGTCTCGATCGCGAGAGATCGAGACGGCTTTCGTCAACGCCAGGGCCGGGCGCCACGACGACGCCCGGTCACACAGGTCGCTAGATCATGAAGTCGTCCGCGTCCAGCGTGCTCAACGCGGCGGACATCACAACGGTGATCGAACCACCCCCGTCGACCATCAACCCGTCAATGGCCGCCGGGCTCGTGAGATCGGGGCCCAAGGCGAGAGTGATCGTCGCGATACCGGCGCCGGAGGCAACGATGTTCGCGTTGCTGAGCAACGTGGCCACATCGTCCGCGGTCAGGCCGAGCCCGCGAAGGTCGATCTTGTCCCCGTCCGTCTTGGAGAAGCTGTTGATCGTATCGTCGCCATGCATCTTGCCGAAGACGAAGGTGTCGGCCCCGGCACCGCCCTCAAGGGTATCGTTGCCCTCGCCGCCCTCGATGGTGTCGTTGCCGCCGCCGCCCATGATGTTGTCGGCGCCGTCGCCGCCCATCAGCATGTTGGCAGCGCTGCTACCATCAATGTCGTCGTCCTCGTCGCTGCCGATGACGTTCTCGATGCCCCTGACCGCATGATTCGTGTCGTTGGTCGCGTCGGCATCCTTGTTGACGTCGGCATCGTTGAGGACGAGCTGCCCCCCGTTGTTGGTGGTGTTGAGGGCGGTGTCCGAGTCGCTCGCGTCGATCGTGTCGTTGCCGGCACCGCCGTCGCGGTTGGTGTCGGCGGCGTCGAAGATGAGGACGTCGTCGCCTTCCCCACCCATCAGCAGGTCGTTGCCGGCGCCGCCGTTGAGCGTGTCGTTGCCCTTGCCGCCGAAGAGGCCGGCGCGCCACGTCACGGGGTCCGTGTCCGTCGCGCCCGCGACCATCATCTTCGTGACATCAAAGCCCGCGATGGCCACGGCGGTCGCCAGGGTAGTCTCCTTGCCATCCGAGGCGACCGTGTAGGGCGTGTCGTCATCGTCGCCGCCCAGGAGCATGTCGTCGCCGGCCTCGCCCCAGATGTCGTCGCGGCCGCTTCCACCGGACAGCCAGTCGTTCCCGGCGCCGCCCGCGAGCAGGTCGTTACCGCCCCGGCCGAAGATGCCGCCCTCGACCATCGTCGTGGTCATCGGGTCGTCCCAATCGTCGCCGTCCCCGCCCTTGAGAACGTTGCGGCCTGCGAACATGTCCCCGTCGGAGCCCTGCAGCCAGTCGGTGTGGGCGCTACCGGTGAGGTTCTCGATGCCCGTCAGCGAGTCGCCCTCGGCGTGCCCGCCTTCGGCAGTCGGCCGCGGCTGGCCGCGGTGCGTGGCAGCCAGATTGATGCGGACACCCATGTCGGACATGCTGTAGTCCGCGGTGTCCATCATGCTGTCGTCGGAGGTCTGCATCCCCGTCGAGGGATCGACCGTTCCGCCGAACAGCTTGTCGGCGCCGGGACCGCCGCTCAGCGTGTCGTCGCCCTTCTCACCCTTCAGCACGTCATCGCCCATGTCGCCCATGAGCATGTCGGCGTCATCGCCGCCGTACAGGGTGTCGTCGCCCTTCCCGCCCCGCAGGGTGTCCATCCCGGCCATGCCCTTGAGCATGTCGTCGCCCATGTTGCCGAAGAGCATGTTCGACGCCATGGCGTCCATCGACTGATCGGATTCGTCGGTGTCGGCCGTGTCCGTATCGTCCTCGACGACGACCGGCGCGCCCCTGTCGTCGCCGGTGAGCATGTCGTCGTGCATCGACCCGCGCACGCCCTCAATGTCGAGCATGCCCGTGGACATGCCCTCAGCATCCATCTCCATGGCGAACGTGTCGCCCTCGGCGTCGCCGCCTTCCGCGACCTTCATCGTCGTGCTGCCGGCGTTCGACAGGTTGACGGTCACGGCCATGGCAGACATGGTGTAGGACGCGATGTCCATCCCCATGCCGCCCGAGAGCTCGTCGGCGCCCATGCCGCCTTCGAGGACGTCGTTGCCGGGGCCGCCCATCAGGATGTCGTCGCCGGGGCCGCCGAACAGCATGTCGTTTCCCATGCCGCCGCCGAGGAAGTCGAAGCCGTCGTCGCCGTAGATGACGTCGTTGCCCCGCTCGGTCATCCCCTCCGCATCGTCCTCGGTGGCGCCCAGCACGTCGTCGTCCATGCCGCCGCGCAGCAGGTCGTTGCCGCTGCCGCCGCGGATCTGGTCGTTGCCGCCGTTGCCGAACAGGTAGTTCATCGCATGACTACCGATCAGCAGGTCGGCGAACTCGGAGCCCCAGATCGACTCGATGCCCGTCAGCGAGTCGCCCTCGGCATCGCCCCCGCGCACCGGGGCGTCGTCGCCGCCGCTGCTGAAGCTGGTGCCCAAGTCCACGCGCACGCCGCGCGTCGAAGAGGTGTAGCTGGCGATGTCCATGCCGGGGCCGCCGTTGAGCGCGTCAGCTCCCGGGCCGCCGATCAGCCGGTCGTCGCCTGCGCCGCCGCTGAGCTCGTCATCGCCCATCCCGCCCCAGAGGACATCATCATCGGGGCCGCCCATCAGGATGTTGTCGTACATATCTCCGAAAAAGTTCGCCATGTCGTCCTCTCCCTAAGAAATGCTGAAGGATACGCGGACGCCCGCTTTTGCGCTGTATACGGCACACGAGTGCGACTATGGTTATCAAGTTCCACTTTTCTGCAATGCTTTGGATACACTTCCCTCGTTGTACCCTCCACTCTCTGAGCGAAGTTTTTTCCGGACCACGGGCGCGTTCCGGCGCCGGCGGCGGGGCGGGACGACAACGTTTCGTTAGAGGCCGCTGCGAGGATGGGATGCGGGTGGAGCGATCAGCGGGGATGGAGCGGCTGAGGTTGGGCGGACGTCACCCAGCGGTCCCGACCAGTTGCCCTGCCGCCGTCGAGGTAGGCTGCCCAGTCATCCATGAGCCGCCGCCGGCGCGCGAACAGGTCCGACCGTGCGTAGGCCGCTTCGACGCGGTTTCGTACGACGTGCGCCAGCGCGGTCTCGATGACCTCGCGCGGGTGATCCGTCTCCTCGGCCGCCCAGTCTCGGAAGGATGACCGGAAGCCGTGCGGGACGGCCGGGATACGCAGTTGCCGGAGCAGTCGGCGGAGCCGCTTGTCGTCGAGCGGCTTGTCGTCGCGGGCGGAGAACACGAGCCGATTGCCGCCGAGCGTGCGCGCGGCGTCGAGAACCGCCATGGCCCGCTCGCAGAGCGGCACGCGGTGGTCGCGCCGCATCTTCATGCGCACGGCCGGAATGGTCCACACGCGGTCGGTCGTGTCGATCTCGGTCCACGCCGCCCCGCGCACTTCGCCCCAGCGCACCGCCGTCAGCACCAGGAACTCGAACGCCAGCTTGACGATGGGCGTCGTCGTCGAGCGCTGCACCGTGTCGATGGCCGCGGCCACGTCGCGATGCGGCAGCGCGCGCATGTGCTGCACGATGTCGTGTTGGGGACCGAGCACCGGCAGGATGCGGGCACAGGGATTGTCGGTCCGCAACTCCATCGCGATGGCCCACTCGAGCACCGTGCCGACGCGCTGGCGCACGTTGCGGGCGGTCTGCGGCTTGGTGTGCCAGATGGGCGCGAGGATCTCCAACACGTCGGCACTGGTCACCTCACAGACCGGACGTGCGCCGATGCGCGGAAACACGTGCCGTTCCAGGCTGCTGAGCCAGGTGTGCGGGTGCCTGGCGCTGCGCCACCCCGGCCGCTTCTGCTCCAGCACGCGCAACGCGGCGTCGGCGAACGTCGGCATGCCCCGGGCGCGGCGCTTGGCGGCCAGCGGGTCGCCGCCCGCCCGCGCGAGCTTACGGTTGGCGAGCGCCTGCTTGCGGGCCTCGGCGAGCGAGACGAGCGTGGCGCCGCCGAGTCCGAGCTCGCGCCGGCGACCGCGGACGGCGAGGCGCTGGATCCAGCTCCGGGCGCCGGACGGCTGGACATACAGGTACAGGCCGTTGCCGTCGGCGTGCCGTCCCGGCGGGGCGGACCGGACGAAGGCGGACGAAAGGGCCTTGTGGGGATGGCGGCCTCGGGGCTTGCTCCCTCGCAGCTTGCCGAATGCTTCCGTCACACTATTCGTTCCCCACACCAGGGGGCAAGGCGCCGCAGCGAAACCCACCATAGCATAGTGAAGTTAGTGCCCCTCGGCGTGACGAATGCGACAGCATCTCGATATGTTGTGATTAGGACGCGACATAACGATGATGGTCAGCAATGCGTGCGTAATGCGTGTCTACAGGCCGCTTGGCCCGCGCCCCGGAACGCCCCCCGGCAGGGCCCTGCAAGTCACTCCCGTGCGCCATCACGGCCAGCACCTCGGCGACTTCTACTTCAGCGACAAGGAGGGCGGGGAGCTACGGCCATCGCCAACGCGCGCACCTGCCGCGCCGACCTCGAGGCCCTAGTTGAGACGTCGCCGGTCGGCGTTTCCGTCTTCGACGCCCCGACAGGCCACCTGGATCGTCCAACCGCGAGGCGAACCGCATCGTCGCCGGTCTCCGCGAACCGGGGCAATCGGTGGAGCAGAATGCTGGAGACGGCCACATGCCGCTTCGGCAAGGGGCGCGCGGACGGAGTTCCTGAGCCTAGTGAGCCACGAGTTGCGCACGCCGCTGGCCGCCATCGCGCTCGCGGCGGCGGGCTACGCCCCGCTGGTGGCCTGCTCCGCACGGAGAAGCCGCAGCTCGTGCTGCTCGACCTGATGCTGCCCGGGGCGGACGGCGTCGAGCTGATGGAGCGTATGCCGGGGCTCGCCGATCTGCCGGTCAGCTTCATTGCGGGCTACGGGCGCGACCAGACGATCTCCAGGGCGCTCGAGGCCGGCGCCGCCGACTGCATCGTCAAGCCGTTCTCGCCCACCGGCTGACGGCCCGGGTACAGGCGGCGCTGCGCCGGCGGGCCCTGCCCGCCTCCTTCGTGCTGGGCGATCTCGCCATCGACTACGAGCGACGCCGGGTGAGCCTCGCCGGCCGCGGGCTCGAGCTGACTGCCACCGAGTACGAGCTGCTGCGCGTGCTCTCCCGGCACGCGGGCAAGGTGGTGGCCCGCGAAACCCTGTTCCGGCAGGTGTGGGGCGACCGGCACTCCGATAGCGCGATCGCCGCGCGCACCAACGTGAAGCGGCTGCGGCGCAAGCTCGGCGACGACGCGGTGCGGCCCACCTACATCCTCAACGAGCGCGGCGTCGGCTACCGCATGCCCGCCCCGTCGGACCCCTGACCGGCTCGTCTGGATCCATATATATATAGATGACCCGAACCCGCGGTCCCACGTCGACCCGGGGGGGCGCGGCGGCGCGCCCCACCCGGTCGGGGACGTTGCGGCGGGACTGTTCGCGAGGCTTCCCGATGGAGTACAATCCCGCGAATTCGCTCTGCATCTGGCGGCGATCGGGCTCACGTGGCCCGATCGAAAACACGCGGCGTGCAGGGCAGACGAAATCTTGTTTCGTAGGATGGGCCTGTGCTACTCTACGCGCGGTGCCCGCCTGAGGTGAGGGGCGTGGGCGCGAGATTGGGCGTTTCCAGCGCATGAGCGGGCGTCCGCGGGCCTTCAACATTCCAAGGAGACGACGATGGCGATTTTTTCGGGGTCGATGATGGACGACATGCTCATGGGCACGATGGAAGACGACGTGCTCTGGGGCGGGATGGGCAACGACACCCTCCAGGGCGGCGACGGCAACGACCGGCTGAGCGGCGGCCCTGGCGCGGACAAGCTGGACGGCGGCCCCGGGGACATGGACATCGCCAGCTACACCCAGTCGCCGAGCGGTGTGCATGTCTCTCTGAGCACGAGCTTCACCGGCACCGTCGATGAGAGGCCTGCCATCCGTGGGGGCGATGCCGAGGGCGACGCCCTGACGGGCATCGAGTTTCTCTGGGGGTCGGCGTTCGGCGACATCCTGCTGGGGAACCACTCGCCCAACTCCCTGTTCGGCAACGCCGGGGACGACATCATCCACGGTGGTGGCGGCAACGACCTGCTGCGCGGCGGACCCGACAACGACCGGTTGGGCGGCACAGCCATTGCCCAAGGCGACGGCACCGTTGTCGGCACCGACGAAGAGGGCAACGACACGCTCTACGGCGACGAAGGCAACGACCAGCTGAAGGGCGGCACGGGCAACGACATGCTGTTCGGCGGCATGGGCAACGACGAGTTGCTGGGCGGCGCCGGCCACGACTACCTCGAAGGCGGCGCCGGCGCCGACGAACTGGTAGGCGGCACTGGCTCGGACACCGCGGGCTACGCGATGTCGCCCGAGGCAGTCACGGTGGACCTCCGTCACCCGATTCCGGGCGTCACCAGTGCGCCGATGGGCGGCGACGCCATGGGCGACACGCTCATGGAAATCGAGAACCTGCGCGGGTTCCATGTACGACGACATGCTGACCGGCGACAACCCGGGCACCGATGACCCGGCTACTACCGGCTACGACGAGTCGACAGCAGGGAACACGCTCTACGGCAACATGGGCGACGACATGCTCAAGGGCATGGGCGGCAACGACATCCTGCACGGCGGGAAGGGCATGGACACCCTGTACGGCGGCATGGGTGACGACAAGCTCCGGGGCGAGATGGGCGACGACGCCCTCAAGGGCCAGGAGGGCAACGACACCCTGGCCGGCGGCCCCGGCGCCGACAAGCTGTTCGGAGGGACCGTCACGGACGGCGAGCCAGTAGCCGATGAGGCCGGCATGGACACGGCCGACTACAGCAAGTCGGACGCGGGGGTGAGGATCGACCTCAGTGCGACGTCGCGCATCACAAACGAGTCCGAGCCAACCGCCGAGGGCGGTCATGCCGAGGGCGACACGCTGCACGACATCCAGAACGTCACCGGTAGTGCCCACACCGACTACCTGGTCGGCGACGATGGTCCCAACGTCCTGAAGGGGATGGGCGGGAACGAGATGGATGACGATGCGACGCGCCGCGTCACCGAGGGCGGCCTCAAGGGCATGGGTGGAAACGATACGCTCGACGGTGGCGCCGGGATGGACGAGCTTGATGGCGGCGCCGGGATAGATGACGTGTGGGGTGGCGATGGGGACGACATGCTCAAGGGCGGCGCTGGCAACGACACGCCGTTCTATATCGCCAACGTTAGTACCAATACCGACAATGATGATCCGACTGTCACCTACGAGCAGATGAAGGACGCCATGGCAATGGTGTCCGACGACTCGCTCCTGATGGAGCCCACCCCCAGTGCCGCCGCGAAATCGCTGGCGGCCATGAACATTCAACGTGCCGGCCTCTTCGGCGGCGCGGGCGACGACACGCTGGAAGGTGGCACGGGTCAGGACTATATTCATGGCGGTTTCGGGAATGATACGGCCACCTACGCCAACAGCAAGGAAGGTGTTGCCGTCAACATCGGCACCGCCGTGGATCTAAGCACAGCCGGCACTGTGACGGACGACGACACCACCGCCTTCAACGAGACCACAACCGATCCCGGCGAGCTGCCTGGGGCCGAAGGCCACGCGACCGGCTTAACAGCGGCCGACGGCTCCGGCAGCCCCGGCACAACGGACGGCGACGCCGGCATCGAGATAACACAAGCCAGCGTCGGCACCGGCACCGATGACCCCGACGCTGTCAACATGGAGCAACTGGTCAGCATAGAGAACCTCATCGGCAGCGACCACCGCGATATCCTGGTCGGCAGCAAAGGCGCCAACTCCCTCTCGGGTGGTGAGGGAGCCGACATGTTGTATGGCCGGGGCGGCGATGACGTGCTGATCGGTGGTGACGGTGCCGACGCGTCGACTGGCGGCACCGGGTCAGACACGTTCGTGTTCGGTAGGGAAGTCGTTGCATCCGGTGATGCTGATGTAGACACCGTCCTCGACTTCTCGAAGGGCGGGGGAGACCAGATTGACTTGACCGCGCTGGACCTGAGCCAGGCGGAACTTGGCGCGATAATTGCCGCCGCGAATAGTGCTGGGGCGGAGACTGCGTCGGGCACTAACCGGTACAATTACACTCTCGACCTGACGAACTACGGCGCGCGTGACGTCACGATCACGATGAGTGAGCGTTTCGCGGAACTGGACGCCGACGATTTCATCATCTAGAGAATCGCCCGTCTAGACGGAGGCTGCCAGTCTCCCCACTGGTCTTCGACACCGACCGGGCCGCATCGTCGGCTCGGTCGGTGTTTTTTCTTGATCCCACCGGACCTCCGACAGCATCTGACTCAACGTGCTGGATGCCCATTCCATGCGAGTGCCGGCCCGCCCTGCCGCAAATGCCCCGCGGCTCTTTTGCCATCCGTCGCCATAGAAAGGCCATCCTGTGCGTTCCGCCTCACACCAGCCGCTGGCGGCCCGCGCGATTGACCTTCATCAGGCTGGCAAGCTCGACGCGGCCATCGCGGCCTACCGGGCTATCCTGAAACGCCATCCAGAGACGTGCACCTGTTGGTCCAACCTCGGGATGGCGTTGCGGACCGTGGGCCGCAAGGACGAGGGCCTCGCGGTGTTGCGCCGAGGCGCGCGAGTCTGCCCGCAGAGCCCCGAGCTGCACTACAACCTGGGCAACGCGCTCAATGACGTTGGCGACCACGAGGGTGCGCTGAAGCACTATCGCGCAGCCTGGACTCTCGATCCTGACAACTCGGAAGCGGCGCGGGCCTGCGGGGCCTTGCTCATGCGGCTGGGGCATGCCGGGCAGGCCGTCGAGCATTATGCAGCAGCACTGGGCCGGCATCCGGACGACGGAAGGCTCTGCGCGGGACAGGGATTGGCGCTCTGGAAGCTGCGGCGGCCGGCTGCCAGAGTGGCCTTGCGGCGCGCGGTCGCGCTCGACCCGGCATCGGGCGACTTGCGCCGGCATCTTCACGGTGTGCTGCGGTGGCTCGGGAACGACGAAGAAGACGAGCGGCAACTGCGCGCGGGACTGGCGCGGAAGGCTGACTCGCCATCTCTGCTCGCGGCGCTGGGACACAGCCTGATCGGTCAGGGTCGCCTCGACGAGGGACTAGCCTGCTGCCGAGCGGCGCTGAAGGTCGATCCCGACCACCAAGACGCACGGCTTGCGCGCGGCCGCGCCAACTTCCTGGCGGGACGCTACGCCGTGGCTTGGCCAGACCGCTACCGTCTGGTGAAGGGCCTCGACAGGCGGCCGAAGGGCACCGCGGGACGGGAGTGGAAGGGGCAGGATCTCGCCGGACAGTCGATCCTGCTCTACGGCGAGCAGGGGCTGGGCGACGTGATCCAGTTCGCGCGCTATGCGCCGTTGGTGGCGGAAGGCGGGGCAGAGGTCGTCGTGGCGTGCAAGCCGCGGCTGGTCGGCTTGCTACAGCGCATCCGCGGCATCGACCGGGTGGTGCCGGACGACCAGCCCCCGCCACTGACCGACTGGCACTGCTCGCTGCTGGACGTGCCCGCCATCTGGGAGCAGGACGTCGATTCGATTCCGGGCGCGTGTCCCTATCTCCCCCCGCGCGTGCGGCAGACGCCCGTTCTGCCGCACGCGTGCGGGTTCCGGGCCGGCATCGTCTGGGCGGGCAACCCCGAGCAGAAGCAGAATCGCCGACGCTCCTGCCGCCTCGAGGACTTCGCGCCGCTGCTCGATCTGCCGGGCGCGGCGTTCGTCAGCTTTCAGGTGGGGCCACCCACCCGAGAACTGAGCCAGGGCTGGCGCGGGCTGGTCCTCGACCCGGGCGATGCGCTGACGACTCTGGAGGCGACGGCGGACGCGCTGATGGAGGTGGACCTCGTCATCACGGTCGACACGATGCTGGCCCATCTGGCCGGCGCGCTCGGCCAGCCCGTCTGGACCCTGCTGGCGTTCGCCCCGGACATGCGCTGGATGCTCGACCGTGCCGACACGCCCTGGTACCCGACGATGCGCCTGTTCCGGCAGCCGAATCCCAACGACTGGGCCGGCGTCTTCCGGGAGGTGCGTCGCGAGCTGGAGGCGCTGCTGGCGCAGCCGAGTGCTCAGCGAGAATCAATGATGGCGGGACCTTGAAGGCGAGCCGCAAGCAGATCGAGTTGGCCGGCCAGCCCTCCACGCCAGTGTCTTCCGGCAACCAGGGCAGATAGTCCGCCCGGTGGACCCGGAGCGGCTGGCCGGCCTCCCGTGACCCCCGCGGGCGCTGCCGCTGCCGGGGCCCGGCCGAGCGGCGCTATCATCTATATATGAGTGAAGAGATCGTCGCCCGGCCCACCCGCACCGTGCTCGTCTCCCCGTCCGCGCCGGAGGGTCGGCCCGGGGGGCGCCGCGACATGGGCATCCGCACCAGCATGACCGCCGGGCTGGTCATCGTGGGCGTGTTCGTGGGCGGCTTCGGCACCTGGGCGGCGGTGGCTCCGCTCGAGAGCGCCGCCATCGCGCCGGGCATCATCGGCGTGAGCACCGAGCGCCGCACCGTGCAGCACCTGGAGGGGGGCATCGTCGACGAGATCCTGGTGGCCGACGGCGCCCAGGTGGACGCCGGGCAGACGCTCATCGTCCTCGACGACACGGCGGCGCGCGCCGCGCTCGACCTGCTCGAGGGGCAGCACCGCTCGGCCGTGGCGCTCAACGCGCGGCTGGAGGCCGAGCGCGACAACCGGCCGGCCATCCGCTTTCCCGACTGGCTGGCCGGCGCGGCCGTGGACGACGGCGAGGCGGCCGAGGTCATGGCCACGCAGGAGCGCATCTTCCGGGCGCGCGCCGTCTCGCTGGCCAACCAGCGCGCCATCCACCAGCGGCGCATCGAGCAGCTCCGCGAGGAGTCGGCCGGGCTCGCCGGCGAGCTCGAGGCACAGGACCGCCGCCGCGCGCTGCTGGCCGAGGAGCTCGAAGGGGTGCGCGAGCTGGTCGAGCGCGGCCTCGAGCCCCGGCCCCGGCTGCTGGAGATGGAGCGCGCCGAGACCGAGATTGTCGGCGCCAGCGTCCGCAACCGGGCGCGCATCGCGAGCATCGCGCAGACCATCGACGAGACGCGCCTCGTCATCGACGAGCTGGGCAACGTGCGGCTGGCCGAGGTGGTGGCCGAGCTGCGCGAGGTGGAGACGCGGCTGTCCGACCTGCGAGAGCGGCTGGCCGCGGCCCGCGACGTGGTGGAGCGCACGCGCATCGCGGCCCCCGTCGCCGGCACGGTCATGGACCTGCAGGTCTACACGCGGGGCGGCGTGGTGGCCGCCGGCCAGCGGCTGATGGACGTGGTGCCCGCCAACGACCGCCTGATCATCGAGGCGCGCGTGGCGCCCAACGACATCGAGACGATCGAGCTGGGGCTGGAGGCGCAGGTGCGGCTGACGGCCTACTCGCAGCTCGGCGCCCCGCGCCTCAGCGGCCGCGTCATCCGCGTCTCGGCCGACCGCCTGGCCGATCCCCGCACCGGCATGTCGTGGTACGAGGCGCGCGTGGCCCTCGACCCCGACCAGCCCGGCCTGTCGAGCCTGGCGCTGGTGCCCGGCATGCCGGCCGAGGTGATGATCGTCACCGGCTCGCGCACGCCCATCGACTACCTGCTCACGCCCATCGTGGAGAGCCTGGGGCGCGCGCTGCGCGAGGAGTGACGGTGCCCGCCGCCACCATGAGGTCCATGTGTCCGACGTATCCATCTGCCACTACCGCCTGAGCCGCGTCGAGTACGACCGTGCCGTAGAAGCCGGCGTGTTCGCGGCGGACGCCAGGCTGGAGCTCATCGACGGAGACCTGCACGCCACGACGCCGGAGGGCAGCCGCCACTCGCTCGGCATAGACCTCGCGGCCGACTGCCTGCGGGAGGTGTTCGGTCCGGGGTTCTACATACGGATACAGCACCCGCTCGCAACCGACGACTACTCGGAGCCCGAACCGGACGTGGCCGTGGTGACCGGCCCGATGCGCGACTACCGGGACGCTCATCCGACGTCCGCCGTGCTGGTGGTCGAGGTGTCGAACGAGTCGCTGCAGCACGACCGGACCGTCAAGCGGCGCCTGTACGCGCGGTGCGGGATTCCCGAGTACTGGATCCTAGCGCTCCCGGACGCGCGTCTCGAGGTCTACCGCGATCCGGCTGGAGACGCCTACCGCAGCGTCACCAGGCATGCAGCCGGCGACCGCGTCGCGCCGCTCGCTCGCCCCGACGCACGGATCGTGGTAGACGATCTGCTTCCCTGAAGATGATGGGTCGCCGACGCGTGAGCCTACGCGACGTCCCGGTCGCGGCGGCCGGCCAGGAACCCCTCGAGCGAGCCTTCGAGCTTCGCCATGCGCTCGCGCAGGTCGGCGAGCTCGCGGTTGACCTGATCGAACCGCGCGTTCATCTCCTGCCGCAGCCCGGTCAGCTCCGCGGTCATCTCCTGCCGCTGGCCGGTCAGCTCCCGCCGCAGGACGGCCATCTCCTGCCGCAGGCCGCGGATGTCGGCTCGGACCCAGCCGAACAGGCCGACTATCAGTGCCGGCGTCAGCCACGGGATGAGGCTCTCCATCGAACTCACCTTACCACGCCATCGGATGGCCCGGCCGTCAGCGGTCCCGCTGCCCCTTGCGCCCGGGCGGGCTCTCCGGCTGGCATGTCGCGCACAGGCCGTAGGGGCGCTCCACCGGACGCGCCCGGCAACCCCGGCAGGTGTGGCGGGCGCACAGCCAGCGATCGGCGACCCGCAGCACCTGCTCCTTGCTGCCGCACAGGTCGCAGCGCTCCAGCCCGGTGTGGACGTAGCGCTTCACCCGCATCGCACGGAGCGGAGCTCAGGCCCCCGCCTTGACGGCCCTGCCGGGGGTGTCCGGCTTGACCGGCGCCAGGTTGGCGCGGCGCAGGTTGCGCAGGATCTCGTCGCGCGGACCGAAGGCCTCCACCCCACCGGCCCGCAGCACCAGCACCTTGTCGGCCAGCGCCATGATGCCGGCGCGCTGGGCGATCAGCACGATGGTGCAGCCCCGCTCGCGCAGCCGCCGCACGGTGTCGGCCAGCGCCAGCTCGCCGTCGCCGTCGAGGTGTGCGTTCGGCTCGTCGAGCACCAGCAGCGCGGGGTTGCCGAACACCGCGCGCGCCAGCGCCACCCGCTGGCGCTGGCCGCCGGAGATGGGCACGCCGCCCACCCCGATCGGCGTGTCGTAGCCGCGCGGCAGGCTCAGGATGATGTCGTGCGCGCCGGCGAGCTGCGCCGCCCCCACCACGTCCTCGTCGCTGGCCGCGCCCAGCCGCGCGATGTTGTCGCGCACGGTGCCGCGGAACAGCTCGACGCTCTGCGGCACGTAGCCCACGTGGCGCCCGCGGTCGGCGTCGGGCCAGGCCGTCACGTCCGCCCCGTCGAGCCGCACGTGGCCCGTCGACGGCTCCAGCGAGCCCACCAGCAGGCGCACCAGCGTGGTCTTGCCGGCGCCCGAGGGACCCACCACGCCCAGCACCTCGCCGGCCGCGATGCGCAGCGAGATCTGGCGGATGATGGGCAGGCGCACGCCCGGCGGGACGTAGTTCACCTTGTCGAAGGTGACGTTGCCGGCGGGCCGCGGCAGCACCGTGCCGCTCTCGTCGGGCGGGGCGCGCTCGAGCAGCTCGGCCAGCCGCTGGTACGCCGCGCGGGCGCCGACGAAGAGGCGCCAGGAGCTGATGAGCTGCTCCATGGGCGCCAGGCCGCGCGCCGCGATTACGGCCGAGGCGACGATGCTGCCGGCCGACATCTGGTTGCCGATGACCAGGTAGCCGCCCACGCCCAGCATGGACGCCTGCAGGCCGAAGCGCAGCGCCTTGGCGGCGGCCGAGATGCCGCCCGACGCGTCGGTGGCCGAGGTCTGCTGGTCGAGGCTGTGCGCGGTGCTATCGCGCCAGCGCCGGGCCAGGTCGGGCAGCATGCCCATGGCCGTGATGGCGTCGGCGTTGCGGATGGCCGCGTCGGCGTCGTTGAGCGTGCGCACCGACGCGCTGTTGGCCTCGGTCAGCCGCTTGCGGGTGATCAGGTCGTTGAGCGCGGCGCAGCCGAACAGCGCCACCGCGCCGAGCAGGCCGATCCAGCCCAGCACCGGGTGGATGACGAAGACGATGGCCAGGAAGACCGGCGCCCACGGCGCGTCGAACAGCGGCGTGATGCCCTGGCCGGCGAAGTAGCCGCGCACGGTGCCCAGGTCGCGCAGCCCCTGCGCCGAGACGCCGCCCCCGGCGCGCCGCGCCTCGGCGATGGCGCCGGCCAGGACGGGGCTGCCCAGCTCGCGCTCGAACCAGGCCCCCACGCGCGCCAGGATGCGGTTGCGCACCGCGTCGAGCAGGCCGAAGGTGGCCAGCCCCACGGCCACCATGGCGCTGAGCGCCAGCAGCGTGTCGATGTTGCTGGTCGTCAGCACCCGGTCGTAGACCTGCATCATGTACATGGGCACGGTCAGCATCAGCAGGTTGACGCAGGCGCTGAACAGGGCCACGCCCACCCAGGCGCGCCGGCACGCCGCCATGGCCTGCTGCAGGGGTCCGAGCTGCCTGGCTTCCATGCGCGTCCTCAGGAGGCCGCCGGCACCTCGCGGCCGGCGCCGGCGGGCCGGTCGTCCGTCACCGAGCCGCCCTCGAGCCGCACCACGCGGTTGCAGACGCGCGCGATGAGCCGCTCGTTGTGCGAGGCCAGCACGAGGATGCCGACGTCGTCGAGCAGGGCGTGCAGCCGGGCGTTGACCTTCTCGAGGAAGGCCGCGTCGCCGGCGCCGATCCACTCGTCCATCAGCAGGATCTCGGGCTGCGCGGCGGTGGAGATGGCGAACGCCAGGCGCGCCTTCATGCCGGCCGAGTAGCAGAACAGCGGCAGGTCGAGGTAGTCGCCCAGCTCGGTGAACTCGGCGATGTCGGCCGTGCGGCGCTCGATCTCCTGGCGCGTGAGGCCGGCCGCCAGGCCGCAGATGCGGATGTTCTCCAGGCCCGTGGCGTCGCCCTCCATGCCCAGCTTCAGGCTGAAGAGCGTGGTGACGCGGCCCGCCACCCGGACCTGCCCGCGGACCGGCTCGTAGACGCCCGCGATGGTGCGCAGCAGGGTCGACTTGCCGGCGCCGTTGGGACCCACCAGACCCACCCGGTCGCCCCGCCGCAGGCGCAGCGAGACGCCGCGCAGCGCGTGGACGGTGACGGTGTGGCGCGTGCCGTAGCTGACGTGCGCCCCGATGCGGCGCCCCAGCAGCCGCTTCTTCAGCGAGCGGCTCTCGGCCCCGTAGATGGGAAAGTCGACGGCGACGTTCTCGAGATCGACGGCGAGCATGGCTTGGCTACACCCAGTAGGGCACCCGGCTCCGGTAGCGCGCGAAGACGAGCCAGGTCAGCGTCCAGCCGGCGGCGGTGACCGCCAGCACCAGCATCCAGGTGACCGCGGGCAGCCCGTGGCCCAGCAGCGGCGCGCGGACGAGCTCGATGAAGTAGGTGAAGGGATTGTACAGCGCCAGGTGCGCGCGGGGGCCGAGCTGGTCGGGAATCCAGATGACCGGCGTGACGAAGAAGACCACCCGCATGACGCTGCCGACGATCTGCGCCACGTCGCGGAAGCGGGCGCAGACGGTGCCCAGCAGCAGGCCCACCCAGACGGCGTTGACGACCACCAGCGCCAGCCCCGGCACGAGCAGCAGCGCGTGCAGGCCGGCGGCCACCCCGAAGATGACGGCCACCCCCACGTACACCAGCCCGTTGTGGGCCATCGTCAGGAGGTTCTCCCAGACGTCCTTGAAGACGAACATCGCCAGCGGCCGCTTCGCGTTCGTGATCCACACCTTGTGCCGCACGAACACGGTGCAGCTCCGGTTGACGGCGGCCTGCACGAACTGCCAGGCGATGAAGCCCAGGGCCACGTGCGGCAGGTAGCGCTCGAGCGGCATGTTGAACAGCCGCCCGTAGAGCAGCCCCAGCGCCGTGACGAGGACGGCCAGCGAGATGGTCAGCCAGAGCGGGCCGAGGATGGACCGGCGGTAGCCGCGGCGCAGGCCCTGCAGCCCCATGGCGCCCCACAGCTCCCAGCAGCGCAGGCCGTCGAGCAGGTCGGCGGCCGCCAGCGCCGCGCGCGACGGCGCCGCGGCCGCGGGCGCGGCGGCCGGGGCGGGCAGGGCGACCACCCGGGCCGGCGGCGGGGCCGCGGCCGGGACCGGCGGCGGGGCCGGGGCCGCCGCCTGCGGGCCGGGGGCAGATACTTCCGTGCTCACGCCGCGTCACCCGACACGCGCCGGCCCGTCACCGCCTCGCGCAAACCCTCCAGCAGCCCCTCGAGCCTCGCCAGCCGCTCGCGGAGCTGCATCTGCCCGCTCTCGAGCTCCGCCAGCCGGTCACCCAGATCCTTCTGCCCGGACGCCAGCCGCGTCTGACGGTCCTCCAGTCGCGTCTGCTGCTCCTCCAGCCGAGTCTGACGGTCCTCCACCTTCGTCAGGCGCTCCTCCACCCTCGTCAAGCGGTCCTCCACCCTCGTCAGGCGGTCCCGCACCTCCCCGATATCGCTGCGAAAATCGTTCCGGAGGTTGCGTTGCGAAGTGATCACCAGGCCCGCCAGCCCCACCCCCACGGCCAGGATGGCGCTCAGCTCCGGCGACATGCGAATTGCTCCCCGCGCGGCATGGCTTCCTGCCGGCGATTGTATACCGCCAGCCTGCCGGCGGGCGGCGCTGCCTCGCTTGACACCGGCAGGCTTGATCGGTACGGTCGCCTCGCGTCCAACGGAAGCGGGACGGAGGTGAGGCCACGGCAGGCAACGATCGTCTCATCGTTGCGCTCGACGTCGCGACGCACGATGAAGCTGTCGCGCTGGTGGACACGCTCGACAACGTGTTCTTCTTCAAGGTCGGGCTGCAGCTCTTCCTCGCCGGGAACCTGTTCGGGCTGTTGCGGCGCCTGCAGGCCGCGCGGGGCGATCAGGGAGCCGTCTTCGTCGACCTGAAGATCGCCGGCGACATCGGCAACACCATCGCGCGCTTCGTCGAGCGCGCGGCCGAGCTCGGCATCCGGCTCATGACCTTCATCGAGGCGGCCGAGACCGCCATCACGCGGCACACCCTGGCGGCGGGCCGCGCCGCGCGGGCGCCGGGGCGCTTTCCCGAGTTCCTCGTGGTGCCGCTGCTGTCGAGCCTCGACGCGCCGGACGCGCGCATCGTCGGCCGCGCCCGGCCCATGGTCGCGGCCGGCTTCGACGGGCTCATCGTGTCGGGGACGGCCATCGGGGCCTGCCGGGCGGCCTTTCCGGACGCCACGCTGGTGAGCCCGGGGATCCGGCCGGCGTGGTGGGACGCCCGCGACGACCACGTGCGCTTCACGACGCCGGCGGAGGCCGTCCGGCTCGGCGCCGACCACCTCGTGGTGGGCCGCCCGGTGCGCAGCGCGCCGGACCCGCGGGACGCCGCGCAGCGCATCCTCGACGAGATCGACGAAGCCGCTCACCGCCGGGCATCGGCGGCCCCATGAGCCAGCCCGCACGGCGCATCATCCACCTCGACATGGACGCCTTCTATGCGTCGGTCGAGCAGCGCGACGACGCGGCGCTGCGCGGGCGGCCGGTGGCGGTGGGCGGGCGGCCGGAGAGCCGCGGCGTGGTGGCGGCGGCCAGCTACGAGGCGCGCGCCTTCGGCGTGCGCTCGGCCATGGCGATGGCCCGGGCGGTGCGGCTGTGCCCGGAGCTGGCCATCGTGCCGCCCGACTTCGGCAAGTACCGGGCGGTGTCCGCGCAGGTGTTCGCGCTGTTCCGGGCGGTGACGCCGCTGGTCGAGCCGCTGGCGCTCGACGAGGCCTACCTCGACGTCACCGCGAACGCGTGGGGCGAGCCGTTCGCCACGCCGGTGGCGCGGCGGCTGAAGCGGCAGATCCGCGACGAGACCGGGCTGACGGCGTCGGCCGGCGTGGCCGCGAACAAGTTCCTGGCCAAGGTGGCGTCGGCGCTCGACAAGCCCGACGGCCTCACCGTGGTGCCGCCGGGGCGCGTCGAGCCGTTCCTGCGCAGGCTGCCGGTCGACGCGCTGTGGGGCGTCGGGCCGGTGACCGCGCGCAAGCTGCGCGCGCAGGGCCTGACGAAGCTCGTCGACATCCGGACCGCGGACGAGGCGGCGCTGCGGGGGCTGGTCGGGCGGCAGGCGGCGTGGCTGCGGCGGCTGGCGCACGGCGACGACGACCGGCCCGTGACGCCCCACCGGGTCGCCAAGTCCAGCGGCTCGGAGCGCACCTGGCCCGAGGACCTGCTGGACCTCGAGCGCATCCGCGGCGAGATCGAGCGCATGGCGCGGCGGGCGGGCGAGTGGCTCGCGGGCCGCACGCGGGCGGCGCGGACGGTGACGATCAAGGTGCGCTACGCCGACTTCACGACGATCACCCGCAGCCTGACGGAGCGGCCGGCGGCCCGCGACGCCGAGACGGTCGCCGCGCGCGCCCTCGCGCTGCTGGCGCGGACCGAGGCGGGCGCCCGGCCGGTCCGCCTGCTCGGCGTGAGCGTGCACAACTTCACGGGGGCCGGCGACGACGAGGCGGGCGCGGCGCCCGCCGACCCGCTGCTGTGGGACCTGCCGGCGGAACCGCCCCCGCCATGACCACGACGCTGCCGGCGGAGCTCGCGCGGCTCGGCTGGGACCGGTCGTTCGCGGAGGCGTTCGACGCCGTCGCGGCGCCCGGCCTGGTGCCCGCGCGGGTGGGCGTCGAGCACAACCATCTGTACCGCGTCTTCACCGACGGCGGCGAGCTGCTGGCCCAGGCCGCGGGCAGCCTGCGGCACGCCGCGGCCGGCGCCGACGCGCTGCCCGCCGTGGGCGACTGGGTGGCGGTGCGCGCCGGCGCCGCGCGCCGCGCCACCATCCGCGCGGTCCTCCCCCGCCGGAGCTGCTTCGCCCGCAAGGCGGCGGGCGACCCGACGCGGCGGCAGGTGGTGGCGGCCAACGTCGACACGGTGTTCCTCGTCGCGGGGCTCGACGGCGACTTCAGCCCGCGCCGGGTGCAGCGCTACCTCGCCGCGGCCGCCGAGAGCGGCGCGGCGCCGGTGGTGGTGCTCAACAAGACCGACGTCTGCGACGGGGTCCGCGACGCCGTGGACGCCATCCGCGCAGTGGCCCCGCGGGTGCCGCTGCACGCCACGAGCTGCACGGCCGAGCGCGGCCTCGACGCCCTCGCGGCCTACCTGACGGGGGGCCGCACGGTCGCCCTGCTCGGCTCGTCGGGCGTCGGCAAGTCCACCATCGTCAACCGCCTGCTGGGCGTCGAGCGGCAGCGCACCCGCAGCGTGCGGCGGGGCGACAGCCGGGGCCGGCACACCACGGTGCACCGCGAGCTGCTGGTGCGGCCGGACGGGGGCGTCATCATCGACACGCCCGGCATGCGCGAGCTGCAGCTCTGGGATACGGACCGGGCGCTCGAGGACGTCTTCGACGACATCGAGGCGCTGGCCGGCGACTGCCGCTTCCGCGACTGCCGGCACCGCAGCGAGCCGGGCTGCGCGGTCCGCGGCGCGGTGGCCGAGGGCCGGCTCGCGGCCAGCCGCCTGGCGCACTTCCAGCGCCTGGACGACGAGCGCGCCGAGCTGCAGGCGCGGCGCGAGCGCCTCGAGCGGATGGCCGAGCAGCGGCGGCCCGGCGCGGGGCGGCGCTCGCGACGCCTGCCCGAGAGCTAGCTGATAAGATGAACCCCATGGTCGATCGGGACCAGCTTCCCCTGCTC
Organism: Vicinamibacteraceae bacterium; assembly: GCA_012271165.1. Lineage (GTDB taxonomy): Bacteria > Acidobacteriota > Vicinamibacteria > Vicinamibacterales > UBA8438 > JAAXGX01. Next base: position 26,303 of record JAAXGX010000198.1, read on the forward strand.
CTCGGCATCGGCGCCATCGTCGTCACCCTCAGCGCCGGCACGTGCTCGACGAACGCGCGCATCGGCGACCTGAACGACAGCATGAACAACCGGTTCGACGACGTGAACCGCCGTATCGACGACGTGAACCGGCGCATCGACGACGTGCAGACCGACGTGCGCGAGCTCCGCGGCCTCCTCTTCGAGAGCCTCAAGAGCGACCCGCCCGCCAACTGACGCAGTCCCGCTCAGCCGGCATCCCGCGCCAGCCGCCGGCGGGCCCAGGCGGCGTGCTCGGCAACGAGCGGCGCCGCGCGGGAGTCGTCGCCGGCGGCCGGCTCGGCCAGCGCCGCGGCGGCGTCCGCGGAGCCGCTGTTGCCGAGGGCGACGGCGGTGTTGCGCCGCAGGCGGCGCAGGCCGGCGTAGGCCATCGCGCTGCGCTTGACGGCCGGCCGCAGCACGGCGTCGGGCTGGCGCCACAGGGCGTCCAGGCGGGGCTGGTCGAGCGCCGGGTGGGGCTGCCAGGCCGGATCGGTCGAGGCCGGCGGCTGCGCGTTCCAGGGACACACCTCCTGGCAGATGTCGCAGCCGTAGACGTGGCTGCCGAGGTCGGCGCGCACCGGCTCGGGCAGCGTCCCCCGCTGCTCGATCGTGAGGTACGCGATGCAGCGGTTGGCGTCGAGCACGTGCGGGGCGACGAGCGCGCCGGTCGGGCAGGCCTCCAGGCAGAGCGTGCACGTGCCGCACTGGTCGAGCGCCGGCGCGTCCACCTCGAGCGGCAGCGTGCAGACGATCTCCGACAGGAACAGCCACGAGCCGATCTCGGCGTTGATGAGGCAGGTATTCTTGCCGATCCAGCCGAGGCCGGCGTACTGCGCGTAGACGCGCTCCTGGACCGGTCCGGTGTCGACGTACGGACGCGCCTCGAACGGCTCGGCGCTCGCGGACCGCAGCCAGTCGAGGAGCTCCCGCGTGCGCCGGCCGATCACCGCGTGGTAGTCCTCGCCCCAGGCGTAGCGCGAGACGCGCGCCCGGCCCGGGTCGGCCTGCTCGGTGGAGTACGGCCGGTCGACGTGGTAGTTGGTGGCGAGCGCGATCACCGTGCGCGCGCCCGGCAGCACCTGCCGCACGTCGGCGCGGCGCGCGGCCGTCCGCTCCAGGTAGCGCATCCCGCCCGCGTGGCCGCGGTCGAGCCACTCGCGCAGGAAGGCCAGCTCGGGAAAGGCCCCGGCCGGCGCGATGCCGCACAGCGCGAACCCCAGCTCGCGGGCGCGCGTCTTGACGTCGTCGGCGGACGGCACGTTGCTCCGGGCTCGGCGGCCGGCGGGCGCCGGCTCAGCCAACGAAGGTGCGGGCGATGAGCGTCACCATGCCGATGATGAGCATCACGGTCCCCGTGAGCACCACGTTGAGCTTCGTCTCGACGCGGACCAGCCGGGATTCGAAGGCGGCGATTTTCTCGGCGGCGGCCCGGGCGCGTGCGTCGGATGCGCCCGCCTCCTTGAAGGCTTCGTAGGTCTCGGAAAGCATCACGGCCATGGTTTGCCTGTCGGGGCGCGGGCAGCCGCGTACCGATCGATGCTAGCAGATCGCCGGCCCGTGGGCGCCGCCCGTGCCAGCGCTCCTCCGCGTGATATCCTGAATCTCACGCCATGCCGTGGACCGACATTCTGTCTCCCGCAATCGTGATTGCCGTCGTCGTGCTGCTATGGCGACAGACCAACGGCCGCCTCGACACGCTGACCGCCACCGTCGCCGACATCAACCGGCGCCTCGCCACGCTCGAAGGACGAATCACCGGCTGGCAGGATCGCCAGCACGCGCTACGGACATCGCCGCCCAGCGACCAGCACTAACCACCTTCAATCAAACGGGGCGGCGCACCGGCCTCGGCCAGCACGGCCTCGGCCGCGCGGCGGCTGGCGCCCGCGCCGCCGAGCCGCTCGCGGACCTCGCCGAGCGCGCGGCGCGCCGCGGCGGCGTGCGGGGCGTGTGTGAGGAAGCGCACCACCTCGGCGCTGACCGCCGCGGCCGTGAAGGCGTCCTGCACGAGCTCGGGGACGACCCGCCGGCCGGCGATGAGGTTGACCATGCCCACCGTGTCGACATGCGCGAACGCGCGCACGACCCGGTAGGTGAGCGCGGACAGCCGGTAGACGATGACCATCGGGCAGCCGTGCAGCGCGGCCTGCACCGTGGCGGTGCCCGAGGCGGTGACGGCCGCGTCGGCCGCGGCCAGCGCCGCGTCGGTCCCCGACTCGACCGTCGCCAGCGGCGCGCCGGCGGCCGCGAGCCCCGCCAGCGGCGCGAACAGGCCGTCGTCGAGGTGCGGGGCGCGCGCCACGACGAACTGCGCCGCCGGCACCCGGCGGCGGACCAGCGCCGCCGCGCGGACCATCTCCGGCAGCAGGGCGCGCACCTCGTTCGGCCGGCTGCCCGGCAGCAGGGCGACGGTCGGCGCGCCGGGGTCGAGGCCGTTGGCGCGCAGGAACCCGGCCCGCGGCGGCTGCAGCAGCTCCACCAGCGGATGGCCGACGAAGTCGACCGGGATGCCCGCCGCGCGGTAGATGGCCGTCTCGAACGGGAAGATGACCAGCGCGCGCCGCGCGAAGCGCCGGATGGTGCGCAGCCGGCCCCGCCGCCACGCCCACACCTGCGGGCAGACGTAGTAGACGACCGGGACGCCCAGGCGGCGGAGCGCGCCGGCCAGGCGGAAGTTGAAGTCGGGAAAGTCGAGCGGGACGAAGACGTCCGGGCGCTCGGCGCGCGCCAGCCGCAGCAGGCGGCGATAGACGGCGAGCGAGCGCGGCAGGACCGCCAGCGCCTCGGACAGCCCCGTGACCGTCAGCCCGCGGTAGTCCTCGACGGCCTCCCCGCCGCCCGCCCGGAAGCGGGGGCCGCCCAGCCCGTAGACGCGGGCGCCGGGGTCGAGCCGGCGGATGGCGCCGGCGAGCGCGCCGGCGTACAGATCGCCCGACGGCTCGCCGCAGGAGACGAGGACCTTCACCGCCCGCCGGTGTCGATGCCGTAGAGGTCGACGCTGGCGATGGGCACCACCTCGTAGTCGTCGAAGCCGACGCCGGGCAGGTCGTCGACGAACGCCGCGGCGTCGCCGACCAGGACGATGGCGAGGGTGTCCGGGCGCAGGAAGTTGCGCGCCACGCGCTGGATGTCGTTGGGCGTCACGGCCCGCACGCGCTCGGGAAAGGTCTCGAGCTCGTCGAGGTCGAGGCCGAAGAGCACCGCCTCGAGCACCTGCGTGGCGATGGCGTTCGGCGTCTCGATCGACAGCGGGAAGTTGCCCGCCAGGTAGTCCTGCGCGCCGCGCAGCTCGCTGAAGCGCACGCGGTCGCGCTGCAGCCGGGCGATCTCGTCCACCATCAGCCGCAGCGCCTCGCCGGTGGCCGGCGAGCGGGTCTCGGTCTGCGCCATGAAGTCGCCGGTGAACTGCCGGCCGGACAGGTCGGCCGAGGCCGCGTAGGTCAGCGAGCGGGCCGTGCGCAGCACGCTGCCGAGCCGGTTGCCCCCCTCGCCGCCGAGGATCTTGATGGCCATGTCGAACGTCAGGAAATCGGGGTGGGCGCGCGGCAGGGCCAGGTGCCCCACGCGCATCACCGTCTGCACGGCGCCCGGCCTGTCCACCACGACCACCCGGCGGGCGGGCGTCGGCGGCTCGACGAGGCTGGGCACCGGCAGCTCGCCCCGCTCCCAGTCGCCGAGGACGCGGCGGACGCCGGCCAGCGCCTCGTCCGCGGTCACGTCGCCGACGACGGCCAGGATGGCGTTGTTCGGGACGTAGTGCGCGGCGTGGAACGCCGCCAGGTCGGCGCTGCGGATGCGCTGCAGCGAGGCGGGCGTGCCGTTCACCGGCCGGCCGTACGGGTGCCCGCCGTAGACGAGCTGGCCGAAGACGATGCCGGCCACGTAGCCCGGATCGTCCTGGCTGACCTGCATGCTCGACAGCAACTGGCGGCGGTGGCGCTCGATCTCGGCCGGGTAGTAGGTCGGCCGGCGCGCGACGTCGGACAGCAGGTCGAGGGCGAGGTCGAAGTCGTCCTTCAGCACCAGGATGTTGACGAAGCTCAGGTCGCTCCCGGCGCCCACGGCGAGGCTGCCGCCGACGTTCTCGATCGCCGCGGCCAGCTCCTGCGCGCTGCGGCCGGCCGCCCCCTGGTCGAGCAGCTCGGCGGCCATGGCGGCGACGCCCGGCAGCTCGTCCGGGTCGTTCGTCGCGCCGGCGCGGACCAGCAGGCGGATGTTGACCACGGGCTGCTCGTGCGCGCCCACCACCACCACCTGCAGGCCGTTGTCGAGCCGCTCGAGCTCGTACTCCGGGAAGTGCACCTCGGGCGCGAGCAGCGGCGGCGGCGGGGTCTCGGCCGGCCAGTCGGCGACCTGCGCCCCCGCGGCGGCCGGCGCGAGCGCCAGCGCCAGCGCCAGCAGCACGGCCGCGATCGGACGGCGCCGCGCCCCCGGACACCGCGCGGTCATCGCGACGCCGCCCCCAGCAGCCGGAAGCCGCGCGAGCCGCGCGGCAGGATGGTCAGCACCAGGCGGTTGTCCTCCCGGAAGTAGGTGCGCGCCACGCGCTGCACGTCGTCCTTGCTGACGTTCATGAAGATGTCGAACTCGCCGTCGGCCGTGGTGATGTCGTCGTGGATCACCGCCGCGTGGGCGAGGTGCGCCGCCTTCTGCGAGTTGGTGATGCGGCCGATGATGTAGTCGCGCGCGAACTGGTTCTTCGTGCGCTGCAGCTCCTCGTCGCTGACCGGATCCTGCTTCAGCCGCTCGAGCTCGCCCATCAGCGCGTCGGCGGCCTCGTCCGGCCGGCGCCCGGGGGCCACGATGGCGACCGCGTAGAACAGGTTGGGATCCTCGATGATGTTGCCCTGGCCGAAGGCGGAGACCGCGAGCTGGTCGTCGTAGACCAGGCTGCGGTAGATGCGCGAGCTGAGCCCGTCGGAGAGCACCTTCGACGCGATGTGCAGCGGGTAGGCGTCGGGATGCCCGTCGTAGGTGATGTGGTGCGCCACCACGACGGCGGGCAGCGGCCAGTTGTCGGCCTCCACCGTCACCCGCCGCTCGGCCTGCCAGGCCGGCTCGCGCGGGATCTCGCGCGGCACCGGGCGGCCCGCCTTCGGGACGCGGCCCAGGTAGTGCTCGATCATCTCCATCGTGTTGGCGGGGTCGATGTCGCCCACCACGACGATGGTGGCGTTCTCCGGCGTGTAGTAGGTCTCGTAGAACTCGCGCACGTCGGCGATGGACGCCGCCTCGATGTCCTCCATCGACCCGATGGCCGTGTGCTTGTACGGATGGACGTCGAACGCGTGGTCGTAGACGATCTCGGAGAGCAGCCCGAACGGTTCGTTCTCGTAGCGCCAGCGGCGCTCCTCCTTGACGACCTCGCGCTCGGCGTCGAGCGTGCGCCGGTCGATGCGCAGCGTCGCCATGCGGTCGGCCTCCAGCCACAGCACCAGCGGCAGGTACTGCGACGGCACGGTCTGCAGGAACACCGTGGCGTCCTCGGTGGTGTAGGCGTTGCCGTCGCCGCCGACGCGCGAGATGTGCGTCAGGTGCTGGTCGGGCCGCACGTTCTTCGAGCCCTTGAACATCAGGTGCTCGAACAGGTGCGCGAAGCCGGTGCGCCCCGCCGGCTCGTTCTTCGACCCGACGTGGTACCACACCTCGACGTGGACGATCGGCGTGGAGTGGTCCTCGGACAGCACCACCTTCAGCCCGTTGTCGAGCGTGAAGAGCCGGTAGTCCAGCTTCGGCGGCCGGTTCTGCCCGGACAGCGCCGCGGTGAAGAGCAGGATGCCGAGGGCGAGCGCCCCGGCGGCGGCCGGAATGCGAATCTTGGCGGCCATGGCGGGGATTATCTCACAGTCCCGGCGCGTCGGCCGCGCCGTCAGGCGTGTTCGTCGGCGGCATGCCGATGATCGCGCCATTCAATGCTGCGGCCTGAGCGGTGCCGCGGGTGCACGGGCCACCGTCGCCCCCGTGTCATACTGGAGCCGGCTGAAGCTCACGGAGAGTGCGTTGTATTCATCGATACGGATTCGTGGCTACCGGGGGCTCGACTCGTTCCAGATGCGGGGGCTCGGTCGCGTCAACCTGCTCGTCGGGACGAACAACTCCGGCAAGACTTCGGTTCTGGAATGCATCGAGCTGCTCCAGTCGGCGGGCGACCCGCACGTGCTGTCGTCCATTGCGGGGCGTCGGGGGGAGTGGGGTCCCGCGAGCGAAGGAGATGTGCGGGCACCGCTCGGACCTGGTCCGGAACCCCTCGACGTATCCCACCTGTTCGCGAACCGCGAACTGCGGGGCACGATAGACATCGAGGCTGACCACGTCGGCGACACCACTGCCACGGGTTGGAACGACAGGGTTACCGTGTGTGTCGAAGAGCCGTCCACTTCCAGGCACCAGAAACGGGAGCCTGAACTGGGCGGAGACGACGACGGACGACTCCTGCTTCGCATCAAGTGGTCGGGTACGGACGACGAGTACAGGGCCCTCGTTACAGAGGACGGACTTCTGCTCCGACCTCGACGGTTCGTGCGCCGGCGAGATGCTTCCGGGCAAGCTGTCGAGTTCGTGAGGACTAGTGGCGTAACGGCGGTGGATGTCGCCCGGACGTTCAGCAAGTTTGTGCTCACCCCCAAGCACGAGGCCATCAAGCACGCACTTCGCATCGTCGAACCGAACGTTGAAGACCTGGCCCCGATCGCGGATGACCGTACCCGGTTCAGTCGCGACGCGCCCGGCGGCGTGGTGCTCAAACTTCGCGGGGTCGCAGACCGCGTGCCGATCGGGAGCATGGGCGACGGCATGTGGCGCATGCTTGGGCTGGCGCTCTCTATCGCGAACGCCGACGGCGGAGTGCTGCTCGTCGACGAGATCGACACCGGCCTTCACTACACGGTCATGGAAGACATGTGGCACATGCTCAGCGAAGCCGCCGCCGCAAGGTCTGTCCAGGTGTTCGCGACGACGCACAGCCACGATTGCGTTCTGAGTCTCGCGGCCGTCTCGAAGTCCGCCGCGGGCGGAGTCACAATCCAGAGAATTGTCCGGAGCCGGGGCGAGGCGGTCAGGGTCGGCGGCGACGCAATCGTTGCCGCCGCCGAGCGCAACCTGGAGGTCAGGTGAGTTGCCTGTTCGCCCCAGGAAGCTGCTCGTGGAGGGCAAGACGGACCAGCGCGTAATCCCGTACCTGATGGAAGCCAACGGCGTCCCATGGCCGGACCATCGAGATCCGGACTGCCCCGCGTTCATTGCCGAGTACGGCAGTGTCAACGAGATACTGAAGCCGGAAGTCATCGAGGCCGAATTGAGAGCGTCGGGACTCGAAGCTCTGGGGCTTGTGGTCGATGCAGATGGTGACGCGGCTGCCCGCTGGGATGAACTCAGAGCGTTGTGGGACAGCGAATTCGCAGACTTGCCGGACCAGATTCCCGCCGGCGGCCTGGAGGTTGTTCACGCCGGCGGCCCGAGGTTCGGTGTCTGGATCATGCCTGACAATCGGTTCCAGGGAATGCTGGAGGATTTGCTCGTCCGATTGATTCCTGAGGATTCCAGCGTGCTGTACAAGAGGGCCCGAAATTGCGTCGCCGAGGCGAGACTGAACCATGCGCCGTTCAAGGATGTACACGAGAGAAAGGCTGAAGTCTACACGTGGCTCGCGTGGCAGGACCCGCCGGGACTTCGATTGCACGAAGCGGTGAAACACAGGGTTCTCGACCCGACGCGGCCGGAATCTCGGCCTTTCGTCAGGTGGTTCAGAAGCCTCTTTCGCGTGTAGACCGCGTTGCGACAGGATGCTCGACTCCGACTCTGTCCAGACCCCGGCCGCGTCCCCGGTCAGTCCCGCCTCACCATGCCCGCGCCGTCAGGCGCACGCCGAGCCGGAACCAGCGGGGGGTGTCGCGCGTGAACTGGCCGGCGTCGATGCGCTGCTCCCAGCCGGCGAGCAGGTCGACGGCCCCGACGCCGGCCGGCAGCCGGACGCCGGCCAGCAGCCGGCCGCCGCGGCGCGTGGGGCGGCCGAGCTGCGCGCGCTCGACCGGGACGACGACGGCGGCGGCTGCGGCGACGAGCGAGACCCGCGGGTTGAGCGGGAGCTCGGCGGCCGCGTGCAGCTCGAGCTGCGCGATGTAGTCGACGTTGGCGCGCTCGACCGTGCCCATGGCCCGCGCGGCGGCGTCCACCCGCACCGGTCCGACGGCGAAGCGGTCGCCGTAGGAGACGCCGACCATGTTCCAGGACACGCTGCCGAGGTCGGCTCGGTCGGCCAGATGGCGCGACACGTGGTGGAAGGTGGCGCCGAGCTCCCCGCGCGGGAGCCGCACGAAGACGGCGAAGTCGGTGGTGTAGCTGTTCTGGTTGGGGTCGACGTCGCGCAGCTCGCTGCCGATGATCGTCTCGAGGCTGGCGAGCAGGTTGCCGCGCACGAGGCCGAGGTCGAACAGGTCGACGTCGATGCCGAGGTCGGCGTCCCAGTTGTAGCGCGCGTCGGCGCCGGGCCCGGCCAGGCGCGTGATGTCGAGGGTGGTGCCGAGCGCCGTCAGCGCGCCGCGGGCGGGCGGGACGTCCATGCGCGGCAGCACGCCCCCAAGCGTCTGGGCGGCCGCCGGCGCCGGGGGTTGGAGCGCCGCGCAGCAGAGCGCCGCCCCCAGCAGGAGCGGGGCGCAGCGGCGGGCGGTAGCGTGCATGGCAGGCCGGCGCACAGTATCATGGAGGATAGTCGTGAACGGTCTTGCCGAGCGGATCCTGACACTGATACCCACCGGGGTGTCGCCGCCGGGCGCGCTGGGCTGGCTGTTCGGAATTTCGCTGCTGCTGTTCGTCGCGACCCTCGGGGCGATGCCGGTGGTGATCGCGCGCATGCGCGCGGACTACTTCGTGCGGCCCGACGCGCCGGACACCGGCGGGCGCTACCCCGCGCTCCGCTGGGTGCTGCTGGCGCTCAAGAATCTGCTCGGCCTCGTCCTGCTGCCGGCGGGGCTGGCGATGCTGGTCCTCCCGGGCCAGGGCATCATCACGGTCCTGGTCGCGCTGACGCTCCTCAACTTCCCCGGCAAGCGGCGGCTCGAGCTGCAGATCGTCCGCCGGCGGCCCGTGCGGGCGGCCGCCGACTGGATCCGCGCGCGCACGGGGCAGCCGCCGTTCATCATTCCCGACGCGACGCCGCGCGCCCCAGCGTAGGGATGCCGACGGAAACCGGGCGCACACAAGACCCGGACCGCTGACGGAGCGGTCAGGAACGCGACATGCAGTGCGAGGCGCCTACGGCACCTCGGGCAGCACGTCGCCCGCAGCATCCCCGCGGGGCCGCCACAGGACGCTGACGGCCCAGTCGACGTCGAGCCGCTCGCCGCGCCAGGCCGGCGTGGCCGTGTGCGGGCCGATGCGGATGCCCGCCCGGTCGAGCCGCGCCGTCAGCGATCCCAGCGGCACGTCCGGCACCATGGGCAACGCCGGCGCCTCGGGCAGCGGCCGTCCGTCGGGCCGCAGGAAGCGCGCATCGCCCGCCGCGTCCAGCTCCACCTGGAACCCTTCCTCGTGAACAGCCCGGTGATGCCGCCGGCAGAGCAGCACCAGGTTGCCGAGCGCCGTTGCCCCGCCTTGCGCCCAGTGTTCGATGTGATGCCCATCGCAGCGGGTTGCCGCGCACCCGGGGAAGCGGCAGTGCCGGTCGCGGGCCGCCAGCGCCCGGCGCAGGGCGGGCGAGATGGTGCGCGTACGCCGACCGACGTCCAGGATCTCGCCGGCCGGCCCGTGCCGCATCGTCACGGTCGCGGCGTCACAGGCCAGCCGCCGGGCGGTCTCCGCGGAGACGTGGATGCCGCCCGCCTCATCGAGGGCCGACTGGCCGCCAGCGGGGCCGGGGCATGCGGTGCGGCGCCGCCGAGGCGGTCCGTCAACGTCGGGGACGGGCCGGGACGGGCGGTCCGGCAACGCGAGGGACGCCTCATCCGAGGACGGGGAAACCTCCCCCGCGCGCCGCCGGTACGTTCCTGCGGGAACGTACCGCGCCGGCCTCTCGGGGCTGGGGCCCGCGCCGCCGCGGCCGACGGCGGGCGACTCACCGGACCGGCCGGCAGCCGCGCGATCGACGACGGAACCATCGACGACGGCGGGGGCGCCAGACCGGGCAGCGGCCGCATGGTCCTCTCCATGCCCACCGTCGTCCGCGAGGGTGTCGGCGTCCACATGCACGACCACCTGATAGCGGTTGCCCGCCGTTCCCTTGTCGAGCCCGCCGGCCAGGGCGCACTCTGCCACCATGCCCAGCGCATCGGCCCGCCGCTGCGCGATGGTCGGGGCCATCTCGTCGGCGGCCTCCCCGGCCGCAGCGTCCGGCGCCGTCGCGTCGGGGCCCGCCGCGTGCGGCGCCCCGTCGACTCCTGCTGCCGGCCCCGCCGCGCCCGCCCCGGCATCGAGCGCCGCCTCCAACGCCCGCCGCAGCACGGCGCCCACCTCCGGCGTCAACCGGCCGCAGACCACGACCATGCCGTCGTCGTCCACCCGGGTGTGGAGGGCGCGCGACTCGTGCCGGCGCCGGTCCTCCGCCTGCTCGGCCGCGCGGTCCACCCGGCGCCACGTGCGGACCACCTGCTCGACGTGCGCGGCGGTGCCGGCCAGGGCGACGTCGAGCAGCGCCTGCTCGGTCGCGGGGGTCGCCACGCGGGTGACGGCGCGCACCTT
>JAAXGX010000057.1 GCA_012271165.1 Vicinamibacteraceae bacterium
CTGATCGAGCAGGCGGAGCAGGGCGTCGACTACTTCACCGTGCACGCGGGGGTGCTGCTGCGCTACGTGCCGCTCACCGCGCAGCGCGTGACCGGGATCGTCTCGCGCGGGGGCTCGATCCACGCCAAGTGGTGCCTGGCGCACCACCAGGAGAACTTCGCGTACACCCACTTCCGCGAGATCTGCGAGATCATGCAGCGCTACGACGTCTCGTTCTCGCTCGGGGACGGGCTGCGCCCCGGCTCGATCGCCGACGCCAACGACGAGGCGCAGTTCGCGGAGCTCCGCACGCAGGGCGAGCTGACGCGCATCGCCTGGGCGCACGACGTGCAGGTGATGAACGAAGGCCCCGGGCACGTTCCCATGCATCTCATCAAGGAGAACATGGAGAAGCAGCTCGAGTGGTGCGACGAGGCGCCGTTCTACACGCTGGGGCCGCTCACCACGGACGTCGCGCCGGGCTACGATCACATCACGTCGGCCATCGGCGCGGCCATGATCGGCTGGTACGGCACGGCCATGCTCTGCTACGTCACCCCGAAGGAGCATCTCGGGCTCCCCGACCGCGAGGACGTCAAGGCCGGCGTCATCGCCTACAAGATCGCGGCCCATGCGGCCGACCTCGCCAAGGGGCATCCGCGCGCCCAGGCCTGGGACGATGCGCTCTCGAAGGCGCGCTTCGAGTTCCGCTGGGAGGACCAGTTCAACCTGTCCCTCGATCCGGTCACCGCGCGCGCCTACCACGACCAGACGCTGCCGGCGGAGGGCGCCAAGGTCGCCCACTTCTGCTCGATGTGCGGCCCGAAGTTCTGCAGCATGGAGCTGACGCAGCAGCTCCGCGACTTCGCGGCCGAGCGCGGGTTGAGCACAGGGGCAGCGGTGGAGGCCGGCCTGGAAGAGAAGTCGGCCGAGTTCCGGACCCGCCCCGAGCTCTACGTGCCGCGCGAGTGAGCCCGGAGTCCGCGCCGCACAGCGGTGCAGGCTCTACCGCCCCGCGACGGGCGCGGGCACGATCTGGATGATGGTGCGATAGCGCTCCGGGCCGGCGTCACCCGCGTGCAGGTAGCCTTCCGACCCGTTCCAGGTATAGTCCTTGATCGTCACGCCGGGCGGGAACGCCATGGTCGACTCGCGGAAGCGGCCCATCTCGAAGATGTGGGTGGCCGGTTCGTCGAAGACGCGGTCCCCGCGCTCGTCCAGCAGCAGCCGGTAGTAGTTGACCATGTCGGTGAAGCTGGAGTCGGTCCCGAACAGGAAGTAGCGCTGCCCCCGGCCGGCGTCGTACGACGTGAGAAACCGCGCGGTCGGGTAGATGGGGAAACCGAGCGTTGCCTCGGTCGGCGCGGCGGGCACGGAAGCCCCGGGCGGGGCCGGCTGACCCGTCTGCTGCACGCGGGCCGCGGCCGTCAGGAGCACGACGGACACCAGCGTCAGGGTGACGGTCCGCGCGGCTCCGGACACGATGCCATTATGCGCAGGCAATCATGCTCGTGCAAGCCGGCCGTCGCTCGGCACGAAGGGAGCAGGCCGGATGTCCGCTGACGACCTGGTGCGGCTGCTGGCGTTCTGCACCGCGCGCCGCGAGTGGCTGGTCGAGACCACGACGGCGCTGGCCGGTCTCGAGTCGCCCACGCCCGACAAGGCCGCGGTGGACCGCTGCGGCCGGGACCTCGCACGCCGCCTGGGGGCGCTGGGCGCCGCCGTCGACAGCGTGGAGTCGACGGCGACCGGCAACCATCTCCGCGCGGCGTTCGGCGCCGGGGACGGCCAGTTGCTGCTGCTCGGGCACTTCGATACCGTTTGGCCGGTCGGCCAGGTCGGGCGCATGCCCGTGCGCCGGGACGGCGGGCGGTTGTACGGGCCCGGCGTCTTCGACATGAAGGCGGGCATCGCGATCGGCATGCTGGCGGCCTCCGCCGCGGGCGAGCTCGGCTACCAGCTCCGCCGCCGCGTGGTCATGCTGCTGACGGCGGACGAGGAGCGCGGCAGCGGCGCCTCCCGGGCGCTCGTCGAGGCGGAGGCCCGGCGCTCCGCGGCCGTCCTGGTCCTGGAGCCGTCGCTGCCGGGCGGCAGCGTCAAGACGCAGCGCAAGGGGGCCGGCGAGTTCGAGCTGACCATCGGCGGCATCGCCGCGCACGCCGGCCTCGAGCCGGAGAAGGGCGCGAGCGCCATCTCGGAGCTTGCCGCCCAGATCGCCGCGCTCGACCGGCTCGCCGATCCGGCCCGGGGTGTAACGGTCAACGTCGGCCTCGTGGACGGCGGGAGCCGGCCCAACGTCGTGGCGGAGCGTGCGCGCGCCGTCGTCGACGTCCGCGTCGCGACGGCCGCCGACGCGGAGCGCATGCACGCGGCCATCCACGCGCTGCAGCCCGGCTCGCCCGGAACCTCCGTGACCGTCCGCGGCGGCTTCTCGCGTCCGCCGCTGGAGCGGACGGCGGCCGTGGCCCGCCTCTACGAGCTGGCGCGCGAGGTGGCGCACGGACTTGGGCGCGATCTCGGCGAAGGGGCGGCCGGGGGCGGCTCGGACGGCAACTTCACCGCGGCGCTCGGCGTGCCCACGCTCGACGGCCTGGGCGCCGTGGGCGACGGAGCCCATGCGCTGCACGAGCACGTCGATGTCGACGCGCTCCCGTGGCGCGCCGCGCTCGTCGCCGGTTTGATGCGCCGCCTCGACGCGGCATAGACTGAGAGTTGACGCTGGCGGACGAGACCATGGGAAACACCTTCAAGACGGCTTTGCTGCTGACCCTCCTCAGCGGGTTGCTGCTGCTCATCGGGGAGTTGCTGGGCGGGCGGAGCGGCCTGCTGATCGCGTTCGTGTTCGCGATCGTGATGAACTTCGGCTCGTACTGGTTCTCCGACAAGGTCGTCCTGCGGATGTACAAGGCGGGAGAGGTCGGCCCCGAGCACCGCCTGCATCGGATGACGGCGCGGCTGGCGCAGCAGGCCGGGCTCCCGATGCCGCGCGTCTACGTCATTCCCGACGCCTCGCCCAACGCGTTCGCGACGGGACGCAACCCGAGCCACGCCGCCGTCGCGGCCACCGAGGGCATCCTGCGACTGCTCGACGAGCGCGAGCTCGAGGGCGTGATCGCCCACGAGCTCGCGCACATCAGGCACCGCGACATCCTGATCGGCTCGATCGCCGCGACCGCGGCCGCGACCATCATGATGGTGGCCAGCATGGCCCGCTGGGCCTTCATCTTCGGCGGCATCGGCGGCCGGGACGAACGCGGCGACTCCAATCCGCTCGCCATGCTGGCGATGGCGATCCTGGCGCCGCTGGCCGCGACGATGATACAGATGGCCATCTCCCGGTCGCGCGAGTTCGCCGCGGACCGCGCCGCGGCGCAGATCGTTGGCACGCCGTACGGGCTGGCCGACGCCCTGCGCAAGATCGACGCCGCCGCCCGCCGCGTGCCGCTCGACGCGAATCCGGCCACGGCCCACATGTTCATCATGAAGCCGTTCGCCGGCCGCGGGATGGCGGCCCTCTTCAGCACCCATCCGCCCACCGAGCAGCGGATAGCGAAGCTCCTGCAGCCGGCGTAGGAGGCTTTTGGGAACCTCTTGGGCAGGACCCTCGATATCGGCGGACGCATGCTACGTTGCCCGTGATGAGCACCGAGACGAAGTGGATCGTCGGGACCGGAATCGGAATCGTCACGGCCATCCTGACGACCGGTGTGGGTCTCGCCGCCCTGATGGTCTCGTTGATCGTCGGCGTGAACACCCGGATCGTCGGCGTGAACACCCGGATCGACGATGTGAACACCCGGATCGACGACGTGCGCGGCGAGTTGCGGGACTTCCGCACCGACGTGAACGCGCGCATGGAAGGCTTCGACACCCGCCTGCGAAACGTCGAGATCGCCTTCGGCAAGGTCGACCAGAGGCTCCTCATCATCGAGCGCTTCGTCCTGCCGACGCCGGACCAGCCTGCAGAGTAGGCCAGGTCAACCGCGGCTGGCGCCACTCCGGGGGCTCGGCCGCGGCGGCCCGCTTCTCCGGGGCGCGCGGCCGCATGGAGCGGCCCGCCAGCCCGTAGCGCGAGCGCAGCGTCCCGAGCACGGCGTTCACCTGCTCCGTGTAGCGCGGGGTCGCGTACTTGCCGGCGTAGAGCCGGCCGTAGCCTGCCACGAGAGCGGGATAGTCGCGGGCGAGGAACTCGAGGAAATGCGCGCGCGCGCCGCCCTCGAGGTGCAGCAGGCCGGCTCCCACGAACCTGGCGCCGTGGTCCGCGACGGCGCGCACCGTCGCTTCCAGCTTGGCCGGCGCGGAGCTGATGCCGGGCACGATCGGAGCCATCAGCACCCCGGCGTCGACACCCGCGTCGGTCAGCGCCCGCACGGCGCGCAGCCGCTGGAGCGGATGCGCGGTGCCGGGCTCCAGCCGCCGCCAGGCGTCCTCGTCCACGGTGGGCACGCTGACGCTCACGGTGCAGGCGGTGGCGCGGGAGAGCGCGGCGAGCACGTCGATGTCGCGCACCACGAGGGGGCCCTTCGTGACCAGCGCCAGTGGCGTCGGGCGCTCGGCGAACGCCTCGAGGGCGCGCCGCGTGAGCCGGTAGCGCCCCTCTATCGGCTGGTACGGATCGGTGGCCGTGCCGACCGCCACGAGCTCGCTTCCGTGCGGCGCCCGCCGCAGCTCCCGCGCCAGGACCTCCGGGAAGTTGACCTTGACGAGAATGACGGATGAGAACTCGTCGCCGGGACCCATCTCGAGCTGGGCCTGATAGCGCCGGGCGAAGCAGTAGTGGCACCCGTGCGTGCAGCCGCGGTACGGATTGAGCGTCCACTTGAAGGGCATGCCGCGCACCCGGTTGAGCGCGGTGCGGCAGACGATCTCCTGATAGGCGGTATCGTCTCCCCGGCGCACGGCGTCCGGCAGCCCGGAGGCCCCGTGCCGCTTCCGGAGCCTGGCGATGTCCCGGGTCGTCGGCAGGCTGCGCGCGCCGAGCAGGTCGTGCGAGGCGGATGGGCGCATGACATTCGCTTTATGTTCGCTACCGAGCCCGCTCATGATGCGCCGCGCACGGGGCGCCTGTCAAGCCTGCGAGCGGACGACCTGCCGCCAGTAGCGGAGCAGGTCGCGTAGCGTCTCGGCCAGCGGGATCCCGGGGCGCCAGCCGATCTCTTCGTTGATGCGGGCCGGGTTGCCCAGCAGGACGTCGTGGTCCCGGGGCCTGAGGCGGTCCGGGTCGACCCGCACGGTGACGCGGGCGTCCGTCCGGCGCAGCAGCTCGTCGAGCACGTCGCCGATGCGGTGCGCGCGGCCCGAGCAGACGTTGTACGCCCGCCCCGGGCGGCCGCGCGCCATGAGACCGCGGTAGGCACGGACGACGTCGCGCACGTCGGTCAGGTCGCGCCGGGCATCGAGCGCGCCCACTTCGATGACGGGCGGAGACGCGCCGGCCTCGATGCGCGCGATCTGCCTGGCGAAGCTCGACGCTGCGTAGGCCGGGGCCTGTCCGGGTCCCAGATGCGTGAAGGAGCGTGTCAACAGCACGTCGAGACCGTCGTCCGCGCACTGCCGCCCGAGCATCTCCTGGGCGAGCTTGGACAACCCGTACGGGCTGACCGGACCGAGCGGATGGTCCTCGGCGACGGCCCCGGTCGAGGGCCGGTAGACGAGCCCCGAGCCCGGTATCAGGATGCGGGCGGCGGGCCGCGCCGCGGCCACGGCCTCGAGCAGAATCTGCGTACCGCGCACGTGCACCTCGAGCGGGCGCGCGGTACGTTCCCACGAGCGGCCGACGACGGCCGCACCGACGCAGTGATAGATCTCGCGCGGCCGGAGGCGCGCGATGGCGCGGCCGACATGCGCCCGGTCGAGGATGTCGACCCCCTGCCAGCGTACCCGCGCGCCGGCGGGCAGCTTGCGCGGGGTGGCCGCCCCGGGCGACTCCGCCCCGTCGGGGCGGCGCCAGGCCACGATGGTCGTCGGGGAGTCCGTTCGCGCCAGGGCGCGCAGGAGGTGGCCGCCCACGAACCCGGCGGCCCCGGTGACCAGGACGGTCTCCACCGGATCACTGCCCGGTCTAGAGGACGTTCCCGTATTGCTGCTCGTAGTACGCGCGGAAGGCCGGATCAGCCTCCTTGATGGGACGCCACCACCACTCGTTGTCGCGGTACCACTCGACGACCGCCCGCAGCCCGGGGCCGAACTCGATCTGCGGCGTCCAGCCGAGCGCCCGCAGCTTGGCGGTGTCGAGACGGTACCGCCGGTCGTGCCCGGGGCGGTCCGGCACGTGCCGGAGGAGCGACGCGGGCCGGTCGAGGAGGTCCAGGATCAGGCGCGTGAGCGCGACGTTCTCCAGCTCGCTCCCGCCGCCGACGTTGTAGGTCTCGCCGGGCCGACCGCGTTCGAGGAGGAGGTCGAGCGCGCGGCAGTGGTCCGTGACGTGCAGCCAGTCGCGGCTCTGGCGTCCGTCGCCGTAGAGCGGCAGCGGCAGGTTGTCGAGCGCGTTCGACACGAACAGCGGAATCATCTTCTCGGGAAACTGCCGCGGGCCGTAGTTGTTCGAGGCGCGCGCGATCACCACCGGCACGCCGTGCGTGGCCCAGTAGCTGAAGGCCAGCCGGTCCGCGCCGGCCTTGCTCGCGGCGTACGGGTTGCGCGGGCGCAGCTCGTCGGTCTCGGTCGAGGCGCCGGCGGCCACGCTGCCGTACACCTCGTCGGTCGAGATCTGCAGGAAGCGGCGCAGCCCCGGCGCCTCGCGAGCCGCGGCCAGCAGCACGAACGTGCCGTACACGTCCGTCCGAATGAATGCCCCGGCGTCCTGAATCGCACGGTCGACGTGCGTCTCCGCGGCGAAATGCACGACGACCTCGGCGGCGGCCACGAGCGGTCGGGCAACCGCCGCGTCGGCGACGTCGCCGCGCACGAAGCGATGGCGCGGGTGGTCCATGACCTCGCGCAGGTTCTCGAGGCGGCCGGCGTAGGTGAGCTTGTCCAGCGTGGTGATCCGCCAATCGGGGTGCGCCGCCAGCGCGAACTCGACGAAGTTGCTGCCGATGAAGCCGGCCCCGCCCGTGACGAGGACCTCAACCATCCTTGCGGCTCCAGTCGTAGGGCAGCGTGCCGTGCGGCGCGAGGCGGAACTCGTCCGGGTCGTCGTAGCGGTACACCTCCGTCGGCACGTTGGCGACGATCGCGATCTCGCCGCCGATGCACTTCCAGCCGTGATAGACCAGATTGGGCACCTGCACGAGCAGCGGGTTGCGCGTGCCCACGAAGAACTCGTTCACGGCGCCCGCGGTGGGCGAGCCCTCGCGCGTGTCGACGAGCACGAGCTTGACCGTGCCGCTCACGCAGGCGAAGTTGTCGACCTGCCGCTTGTGATAGTGCCAGGCCTTGACCACGCCGGGGTAGGTCGCCGACACGTACACCTGCCCGAACCTGTCGAAGAACTCCGCGTCGTCGGCCCGCAGGATCTCCATCAGCCAGCCGCGCTCGTCCGGAATGAGCCGCAGCCGCCTCGTCTTCACCCCGGCAATCAGGGGCGCCTTGCCGCCGGTCGCGGCGAAACGCGCCGGCCGGTCCACCGATCCGCTCTCTACCATCGCATGCCCACCTCGGAGTTGTCGCCGAGCATGAACCGGTACGCCGACGGCTTGGCCGGCTGCCGGGAGATCCGCACGTTCCTGCCGATCAGGCTGTCGACGATCCGATTGGCCAGGTCGGCGATCTCGGCGCCCTCGAGCACGATGCTGTGCTCGATCTCGGAGCCCCGCACGAGCACGTCGTTCATCATCGCGGTGTACGGGCCGACGTACGCCTGCTCGATGCGGGTCCCCGCGCCGATGATCGCCGGCCCCCGCACGACCGACTGCCGGATGCGGGCGCCGCGCGCCACGACGACGTCGCCCTCGATGCGGCTCTCCTCGTCGATGTCGCCCTCGACGCACCGGCCGCGGGTGGCCAGAATGAGCCGGTTCGCCTCGAGCAGGTCCGCGAGCCGGCCGGTGTCCTTCCACCACCCGTCGACGACGTGCGGGCGGACGGTCTCCCCGCGGTCGATCAGGGCCTGGATGGCGTCGGTGATCTCCAGCTCGTCCCTGAAGCTCGGCCTGATCCGCTTGACCGCGTCGAATATCCCGGGACCGAACAGGTACACGCCCACGAGGGCAAGATCGCTCCGCGGCTCGCGCGGCTTCTCGACCAGCCTCACCACGGTGTCGCCGTCCAGCTCGGCCACCCCGAAGCGCTCGGGGTTGGGGACGCGCGCCAGGAGGATCTGGGCGGCGGGCGCGGTCTTCAGGAACTCGTCCACGAACGGCGCGATCCCGCGCGCGAGCAGGTTGTCCCCGAGATACATGACGAACGGCTCGCGCTGCAGGAACGGCTCGCTGATCAGCACCGCGTGCGCCAGACCCCGGGGCGCGTCCTGCTCGATGTAGGTGACCGCGACGCCCCAGGCCGAGCCGTCGCCGACCGCGGCCTGAATCTCGGGCCGGGTGTCGCCGACCACGATCCCGATATCGCGAATGCCGGCGGCGGCCAGGGCTTCGATGCCGTAGAAGAGGACCGGCTTGTTGGCGACCGGGACGAGCTGCTTGGCGCGCGTGTAGGTCAGCGGACGCAGGCGCGTGCCCCTCCCGCCGCTCAGGATGAGTCCCTTCATTGCACTCCCTGGCCGATGCCGAACGCGCCCAGGGCGTTGGCGAACGTGCCCAGTCCGGCGAGCGTGAACGACAGGCTCAGGCGCACGTCGCGCGGTACGCGGGCGCGGGCGCCGAGCCCCGCGAAGTTGAAGGTCTGCAGCTCGCCGCTGATGCCGCAGCACTGCGCGTTGTAGTAGACCAGCACCCGCTGCTGCAGGTAGCGGCCGCGCTCCACGTCGTAGTGAAACGAGTAGGCGCCGCCCAGCGTGTTGTCGCGGGTCCTCAGGCTGGTGAACGCGTTGAGGTAGTGGTCGAGCCGGCGCGGGTCCGTGAAGCCGCGCAGGCCGTCCACGAAACGGCGCTGGCTCCAGCCCGCCGTCGTCCGCAGCCAGCCGCCCAGCCCGATCGTGCCTTCGGCGCTCACGGCCCTGAGCGCCATGAACTGCGTATCGTACTCCGCCCGCAGCGATCCGGAGAGGCGCCGGGTCAGCTCCGTGCGCACGTCGAGCTTGACCGGCGACAGGTGGCTGGGCGGGGTGTCGCTGAAGCTGGTCTGGAATCTGGGGTCGAACTGCGCGGCGTTGGCGTCCGAGTAGTAGGCCTGGGACACGATGACGCTGAGGATCTCCCGCGCGACGGAGTCCTGGTCGCCTTCGGCGCGCCTGGCGTACAGCCGGTTGTTGACCCCGTAGCGGATCTGGGTGACGTTGCCCGGGATGGCGTCCAGCGCCTCCAGTTGCACGATGCGGTCGAAGTCGTCCACCGCGGTCGTCCGCTGCAGGATGACCCACGGCTCGATCAGGTGCTTCATCCGCTCGGCGTACCCGCCGTCGGGCGTGTCCCACACCTTGACGAAGCTCGGCCCCGTGATCTGCGACTGCAGGTCGAAGAACGCGCGCCCGATGCCCTCGTCGATCGGCGCGGCGAATCCTCGCGACGGGCCCGTACCGGCGTCGAGGCGGTGCGTCCAGTACGTGCCGCGCCAGGACACGGACGAGTCGATGCTCAGGAAGGGCCAGCGCGTGAACGGTATCTGGAGGACCGGATTGACGTCGAAGCGGTCGAGCCCCGAGTCGAGCGAGATCTCGGTCAGTCCCGGCACGGCCCTGTCGGTGAACGGATCGAGATCGAGATCGACCGTGGAGCTGCGCAGCAGGTGCGCGTACTCGGACTGGAACGAGAAGTAGAGCGGCGTCGAGAGGACCTGGCGCTGGCTCTGATCGAAGGTCACGCGCGGGCCGGCGCCCCAGAGCGTCGACTCGCGGGCGCCGAAGAACGTCTCGTTCATCTCGAACGTGCCGCTCAGCTGGTACAGCCCCCACGCGCCGGCGACGTTGGCGCTCATGCTGCGCTGCCGGCTCGACGCCTCGAAGATGTTGGTCTGGTAGAGCTGCTGCACCGTCACGTCGGAGAAGTAGTCGATCTGGCCCCGGACGGACAGGTTGGACGCGATGCGCTGGCGGGCGTTCCCGCGCAGCTCGTAGCTCTGGCGCGAGGGAAACTCCCGCTCCGCGCCGCCCACGGTCAGGCTCGTCTCGCGCTCGCTGAGGAAGTAGGTCCGCAGGCGGCCCTGGGAGCCGCCGCCGCGCGTGTAGCGGTACTCCGCGCCGCGCCCCTGGCCGGAGCGCGGAAACCAGTCGTGGTAGAAGGTGGCGTCGTGGCTGCGGCCCGCGGCCCAGAAGAACGCGTTGCTCAGGCTCTGCCCGCGAAACGTCGAGGCGCCGTAGGTCGGCATCAGGAAGCCGGTCGCGCGGTCCTCCTCCGGGATCGGGTAGTACATGAACGGCAGGTACAGGACCGGCACGCCCTTGACCTCGAGGACCGAGTTGCGGAGCAGCGCGTGCGAGTCGAGGTCGAGCGTGAGCGTCGAGGCGGTCATCTGCCAGCGCGGCGTCGGCTGGACGCAGCTCGTGAACCCGCCCCGGGTCAGCCGATAGCTGCGCGGTCCGAGCTTCTCGATCACCTCGCCGTAGAAGAGCATGTCCGGCTCCTGCGTGCCGAACATGCTGCGCTCGATGAGCTCCTCGCCGAGGGTCACCGAGCCGGAGGCGTTGTAGAACGTCGCCGTGCGGTCCTGCGTGTTGAACTCCGCGCGGTCGCCCGACACGCGGGCGCCGTCGACGCCCGCGTACACCACGTTGCCGACCGCGACCAGACGCGACTCGGCGGTGTACACGTCAACCTCGTCGGCGAAGAACTGGTAGTCGTCCTCCGTGATCTCCACCTCGCCCGTCAGACGCACGTGGTTGTCGCCGAGCTGCTCGATGCGGAACTGCCGCGAGTTGAAGGGCAGGGCCGGAAGCAGTTGAGCCTGCACGCCACCGGGCGCGCACGCGAGCCACAGGCAGACGATGCAGGCAAGGCGGATCATCCGGACCGGACGCTCGAAGAATACCATTCGTCTTTCCGCGCCCGCAACGCCGGCTCGGCCAGCAGCTCGCCGACCAGGTAGGTGGACCCGACCGCCCCGATGACGTCGCTGCGGCGCCAGGCGGCTTCGAGCGCCGCGCGCAGCGAAGGCGCCGCGGTCACGCTCAGGTCCGGGCGCGCCGCCCGAATCCTGGTGACCGCCGCGTCCGGCGGCAGCGCGCGGCGGCTGGCCAGCGGCGGGCAGATCGCGGCCGTCACCGCGGCCCCGAGCGCGCGCGCCATCCCGCCGACGTCCTTGTCGCCGAGCGCGCCGAACAGCAGCGGCAGGCCCTGGGGCCACACCTCCCCGACGTAGGCCGCGAACGCGGACGCGGAGGCGACGTTGTGGGCGGCGTCCAGCACGATGAGCCGGCGCCCGCCGGCGTGGATCACCTCGAGCCGCCCCGGCCAGCGGGTGCCCGCCAACCCCTCGAGGACCGCGTCGCGGGAGACGGGCAGTCCGTAGCCGCGCAGCTCCTCGAGCAGCCGCACCGCGACCGCCGCGTTGCCCGCCTGGTGGCGGCCGCGCAGCCCCAGCCGCACGGGCCCGTAGCGGCGGCGGGGCGTGGCCAGGGTCAGCTCCGTCCACCCGTCGCGCAGCGCCGCGCGGGACTCCACCTCGCGCGGCGGCTCGACCAGCCGGCAGCCGCGCTCCCGGCAGGCGCGTCGGAACACCTCGACGGCTTGCGGTTTCGTCTCGCCGACGACGACCAGCGCTCCGGGCTTGATGACCCCGGCCTTCTCGCGCGCGATGGCAGTCAGCGTGGGGCCCAGGAACTGCTGGTGGTCGAGGTCGATGGACGGGACCGCCACCGCGATCGGCGAGACGACGTTCGTGGCGTCGAAGCGTCCACCCATCCCGACCTCGAGCACCGCCACTGCCACCCCGCGCCGTCGGAACAGCGACAGGGCGACGGCGGTGGTCGCCTCGAAGAACGTCGGCGGCGCCGCCAGCCGCCCGTCGTCGAGCAGCCGCGCGGCCACGGCCCGCAGCCGGCCCGCCTCCGCCTCGAGGCTCTCGCGGGCGACCGCCCGCCCGGCCACGGCGAACCGCTCCTCGAGCGCGACGAGGTGCGGGGAGGTGAAGCGTCCCGTCGCGTAGCCCGCCGCCCGCAGGGCCCTGTCGACCATGGCGGCCACCGAGCCCTTGCCGTTGGTGCCGGCGACGATGATCGAGCGGAAGGACCGGTCCGGATAGCCCAGAGCCTCGCGCAGGGTCCGGATGTTGTCGAGGCCGAGCTTGACGCCGAACTGCTCGAGGCTGAAGAGGTAGTCGATCGAGTCGTGCGTGGCACTCGTCATGGCGCGCGTTCGCGCGGCAGCTCCGGCGCGGCGGCGGCTCAGGGCGACGTGCGCCCGGTCCGCGGCACGTAGTAGCGCGTGCCGCGGCCCATGTCCCGAAACTGCCTGACGAGGTCGTCCATGGCGGCCGCGTCCCAATCGAACGCGAGCTGCGACGTCTCCACCACGAGCAGCGGCGTGTCGCCGTAGTGGAAGAAGAAGTGGTTGTACGCGTCGTTGAGCTCGCCGAGATACTCGTCGTCCGGTAGCGGAGCGGTCGCGTCCCGCTGGCGCCGGCGTCGGGCGCGCTGGCGCAGGACGTCGGAAGGAGCCTGGAGATAGACGACGAGGTCGGGCGCGACGACATCCGCGGCCAGCAGGTCGTAGAGCCGCTGGTAGATGAAGAGCTCGTTGTCGTCCAGGTTGAGATAGGCGTAGATCCTGTCCTTGTCGAACAGGTAGTCCGAGATGGTGACCTGGTTGAACAGATCGGTCTGGCGCAGCTCCGACTGCTGCCGGTGGCGGGCGAGCAGCGAGAAGAGCTGGGCCTGGAACGCTGCTCCCGGCCGGCCGCTGTACAGGTCCGCGATGAAGGGATTGTCCGTCTCGTCGAGGATCGTCGCGGCGTCGAGCCTGAGCCCCAGATGCCGGGCGAGAGTGGTCTTGCCCACGCCGATGGGACCCTCTATCGCCAGGTAGCGGAAGTCCAAGATGCAGCGGAGTATAGCAGTCCCCCGGCGCGTGCTACCATGGCGCGTGGCGCGCCTTCCGGCGGTGGTTCGTGCGGCGATCCGGCTGTCTCTGCGGGCTCGGTGGACGGGGCTCGTCCTCCTCCCGCTCGCGCTCGGGACGGTGGTTGCCGGATGCGGCGGCGGGCCGCGCGTCGCGCCGGTGCAGCCGCCGACGCTCAGCGACAAGCTGGCGTGGATCCTGCGCCTCGAGGACCAGCGCCTGCTGCGCGATCCGGCGCCGCCGGTCGACGCCGCGGCAGAGCCGGCCGCGGCCGCCGCCGCTCCCCCCCGCCCGGTGCGGCCCGATCTCGTCGAGTTGCTGGCGGACCCCTCGCCCCGTGTGCGCCGGCGGGCGGCGCTGGCCATCGGCCGCGTCGGGCGCCCGGAAGGAATCGCCCCGCTGGTCGCGAGCCTCGGCGACGCCGAGGCCGAGGTGCGCCAGATGTCGGCGTTCGCGCTCGGGTTGCTCGGGGACGAGTCGGCTGCCGAACCGCTGCTGCTGGCGCTCGACGATCCGTCGCCGCTCGTGCAGGGCCGGGCGGCGGAGGCGCTGGGGCGCATCGGAGCGGCCGGGGCCGCCGAGGCGATCGGCGGGCTGGTAGAGGGGTACGTCGCCACGGCGTTCGAGCTGGATCCGGAGGACCTCTCGCATCCCCTGGCGCCGGAGGTGGAGGCTTTCCGTCTCGGGCTCTACGCGCTGGCCGACCTCCGCGCGTTCGAGCCGCTGGCCGCCGCGGTGCTGCAGCCCGACGGTCAGCCGATACTCTGGTGGTGGCCCGTCGCGTACGCCCTGGCGCGGGTGGACGATCCCCGCGCGATCGACGCGCTGGCCACCCTGGCCGGCGTGCAGGGCCGCGTCGGCGTCGCGCTGGCGGCCGAGGGCCTGGGTGCGCTCGGCAGCCCCGCGGCGGTCGAACCGCTCGGCGGCCTGCTCGACCCGCGCCGGCGCGGCACCCAGGTGCTGGGGTCCGCGTTGCGGGCGTTGGGCCGCTACCGGAACGGGCCGGCGACCGAGGCGCTGCGGCGCTTCGCGGTGACCCGCGGCCTCGACCCGGTGCTGCGGCGCGACGCGCTCGATACGCTCCGCGGGCGTCCCGTCGTCGTCGACGTGGCCGTCGAGCTGCTGACCGACGGTTGGCCTCCGCTGCGCGCCGCCGCCCTGCGCGCGCTGGCGGCGGCCGACGCGGAGCTGTTTCTGCTCGTGCTGTCCGGCCTGGGCCCGGACCCCGACTGGCGCGTGCGGGCCGCGCTGGCCGACGCGCTGGTGCACGCCGAGCCGAGCGTGGCGCTGCCGCGCCTCGAGCAGATGCTGGCGGACGCCGATCAGCGCGTCCTGCCCAGCGTGCTGGGGGCGCTGGTCGAGCTGGATGCGCCCGACGTCGGCGCGATCCTCGCCGACCACCTAGCCAGCGACGACGTCGTCGTCCGCAAGACCGCCGCGCGCCTGCTGGGCGAGGTCGGGCCGCCCGGCGCGGCGGAGCAGCTCCGCTCGGCCTATCTGGCGGAGCGCGACGATCCGCCGTACCTGGCGCGCGCGGCGATCATCGACGCGCTGGCCGAGCTGGGTGGACCGGTCGCCCGCGAGGTCCTGACGGAGGGGCTTGCCGACCGCGACTGGGCCGTGCGGGTGCGGGCGGCGCGGTGGCTGGAGCGGATGGCGCCCGGCGAGGACCACGACGCGCGCATCCGGCCGGCTCCCGGCCGCGGCACCGACTACGCCGCGCCGCACCTCGTCGAGCCCCCGGTTTCGCCGCACGTGTACATCGAGACCGAGCGGGGCACCATCCAGATCGAGCTCGCGGTTCTCGACGCACCGCTCACGGCGGACAACTTCGTCCGGCTCGCGCGCAGGGGCTTCTACGACGGGCTGACGTTCCACCGGGTCGTCACCAACTACGTCGTCCAGGGCGGCGACCCGCGGGGCGACAGCGAGGGTGGCCCCGGCTACACGCTGCGGGACGAGATCAACCAGCTCCCGTTCCTGCGCGGCACGGTGGGGATGGCCCTCGACTGGCAGGATACCGGCGGCAGCCAGTTCTTCATCACGCGCTCGCCGCAGCCGCAGCTCGACGGGCGGTACACGGCGTTCGGGCGCGTGATCGAGGGCCTGGACGTGGTCGACGCGCTCCGGCCGGGCGATTCGATCGAGCGGGTGCGCGTCTGGGACGGCACCGCCCCGCAACAGTAGGCCGTCAGTCCAGGCTGGTGCGCAGGCGCTGCTTCTCCGCGTGCCGCTCCAGCGCCAGCTCGACCAGCCGGTCCAGCAGCCGCGGATAGTCCAGTCCCGAGGCCTGCCAGAGCTTGGCGTACATGCTGATGGTGGTGAAGCCGGGCATGGTGTTCACCTCGTTCAGATAGAGGCTTCCCGTCCCCCGCGCCACGAGAAAGTCGACGCGCGCCAGCCCGGCCCCGTCGAGGGCGCGAAACGCGTCGCCGGCCAGCGCGCGCACGTCGCGGGCCTGCCCGGCCGGCAGATCCGCGGGGATGACGTAGCTGGAGCGATCGTCCACGTACTTCGATTCGTAGTCGTAGAACTCGCCGGCGGGCAGGATCTCCCCCGCGACGGAGACTTCCGGCACGTCGTTGCCGAGCACGGCGCATTCGATCTCGCGCGCGTCCGGGACGGCTTCCTCGACGACGATCTTGCGGTCGAACTCGCGCGCCCTGTCGATGGCGCGCTTCAGCTCCGGGCGCGTGCCGGCCTTCGAGATGCCGACGCTCGAACCGAGGTTGGCCGGCTTCACGAACAGCGGCCAGGCCAGGCGGCCGGCGACCTCGTCGAGCACCGCCGCCGCGTCGGCGTCCCAGCGCCGCGCGGGCACGACCAGGTGCCGCACGATGGGCAGGCCGGCGGCCGCGAACAGCGTTTTCGCCACCGCCTTGTCCATGGCCACGGCCGACCCCAGCACGCCGGCCCCGACGTAGGGCACGTTGGCGAGCTCGAGCAGGCCCTGCAGCGTGCCGTCCTCGCCGTACGGACCGTGAACGACCGGGAAGATCACGTCCAGGGCATGCGAGGCCACAGCCGCCCGGACGCCGCCGGCGGCCTGCCCGACGCCGCCGGCGGCCTGCCCGACGCCCGGCTGCAGGGTCAGCAGCGGCGCTGCCGACGGCTGCGCGAGAAAGAGCGCGTCGCGCCGGTCGGCCTGCGGCGCGGCGCCGCGGGCGGCCCTCGCGGATGCAATCGTCTCCGCCACCGGCCGCGGCGCGGGAGGCGCGTCCGCGAGCGACCAGCGGCCGTCCCGGCCGATGTGGATGGGGACCGGCTCGTACCGCCCGGGGTCGAGGTGCGCGATGACGGCCGCGGCCGACGCCAGCGAGACCTCGTGCTCGCTCGACCGCCCGCCGTAGACCACGCCCACCCGTACGCGCTTCACTGGGGGGCGCTAGTATACCGCAGTGCCCGATTCGCTCGAGTTTCGCGTGACCCACACCGACGGGCTGGCGCGCCGCGGCGAGCTCGCGACGCCGCACGGCGTGGTGCAGACGCCGGCCTTCATGCCGGTCGGCACCGGCGGCGCGGTCAAGGCGGTCACCCACCGCGACCTCCTCGACCTGGGGGCGGAGATCATCCTCGCCAACACCTACCACCTGTTCCTGCGGCCGGGCGACGCGCTGATTGCCGACGCCGGCGGCCTGCATCGCTTCGCGGGCTGGTCGGGACCGCTGCTGACCGACAGTGGCGGCTACCAGGTGTTCAGCCTGGGGCGGCGCCGCACGATCAGCGAGCAGGGCGCCTGCTTCCGGTCCCACGTGGACGGGACCAGGCACCTGCTGACCCCCGAGGGGGCCACGGAGATTCAGGCCCGCCTGGGATCCGACATCGCCATGGCTTTCGACGAGTGCACCCCGTATCCGGTGACCTGGGACGAGGCCAGGCGTTCGATGGAGCTGACGGCGCGCTGGGGCCGCCGTTCGCGTGAGAGGTTCCTCCACCTGCAGGCGGGCGGCGCCGGCGGCCTGACGAACCGCGGGCAGGCGCAGTTCGGCATCATCCAGGGCGGCGTGTTTCCGGATCTGCGGGAGCGCCACGTCCGGGAGACGCTGTCCATCGGGTTCGACGGCTACGCCATCGGCGGACTGAGCGTGGGGGAGCCGACCGCGGTGATGTACGACGTGGCGGGCCGCACGGCGCGGCTGCTGCCGGCCGATCGCCCCCGCTATCTCATGGGCGTGGGCCTGCCCGACGACCTGGTGGAGATGGTCGGCCGCGGAATCGACCTGTTCGACTGCGTCGTGCCGACGCGCAACGCCCGCAACGGCCAGTTGCTCACGCGCAGCGGGCGCATCAACATCCGCGGCGCGCGCTACGCCGCCGACGGGCGGCCGCCCGATCCGGAGTGCGGCTGCTACACCTGCCGCCACTTCTCGCGGGCCTACCTGCGGCACCTGCACCTGGCGAACGAGATCAACGCGGCCACCCTCAACACGCTGCACAACCTGCACTTCTACCTCGACACCATGCGGCGGCTCGGTGAGGCTATAATGTTCGGCACGTTCGAGACGTTCAGACAGGGATTCCGCCAGACATTCTCCCGCCGGCCGCGGTCGGGCGGCGGTGGGACCGCACGATCTCAATGACCATCGATCGCTTCACGGCCATCCTCGCGATGGCGCAGCCTGCGGGGCAGTCGCCGCCGCTGCTGGTCCAGTTCCTGCCGTTCGCGCTGATACTCGCCATCTTCTACTTCATCATCCTGCTGCCGATGCGGCGCCGCCAGCGGAAGGTGCAGAGCTTTCAGGCGAACCTGAAGGTGGGGGACCGGATCGTCACGACGAGCGGCATCTACGGGGTCGTCTCGAAGATGGGGGAGCGCTCGGTTCACGTCCAGGTCGCGGACAAGGTGCGGATCGAGATATCCCGGGCGGCCATCGGCGGGTACCAGGGCCAGGAGCCGGTGGTGCCGGAATCCGGCGGGTCGTAGCAGTCCGCGCCGCCCCGGCGTCCGGGCGCGGCGGGGTCTCGGCCCCGGGTGATGAGGTGTTGCCCATGAAGCAGAACGTGCAGTGGAAGCTGGTCACCGTCGTCGTCGTGGCCGCGCTGTCGGCGCTGGCCATCTATCCGCCCGAGGAGCGCATCCGCCTGGGCCTCGATCTCGAGGGCGGCGTGCACATGGTCCTGCGGGTGCAGACGGATGACGCGTTGAACGTGGAATCGGAGACCGCGGCCGAGCAGCTCGGCGAGCAGCTCGAGCTGCAGGGCATCACGACCGCTTCGGTCGTGGCCGTCGAGCCCACCACCATCCGCGTGGAAGGCGTGCCGCCCGAACGGGACGCGGAGTTCCGCGACATGGCGGAAGACCAGTTGTCGGCGACGTACGACCGGGAGGTGGGCGCCGCCGGCACGTACACGTACACGATGCGCGCGCCGATCGAGAGCACGCTCCGCGACGAGGCGGTCCGTCAGGCGCTCCAGACCATCGAGCGGCGCGTCAACGAGCTCGGCGTGGCGGAGCCCATCGTGGCCCCGTACAGCGTGGGCGGGTACCAGATCCTGGTCCAGTTGCCGGGCGTGTCCGACGTGGCCCGCGCGAAGGAGATCATTCGCAACACCGCGCTGCTCGAGCTCAAGATCGTCGAGGACGGTCCGGCGATTTCCCGCGAGGCGCTGCTCGCGACGCGCAACGGCGTGGTGCCGCCGGAGATGGAGGTCGTCTCCGGCGCCTCCGACGTGCTCGCTTCCGGCGGTCCGGGGGGCACGGAGTACTACCTGGTGCGGCGGGTGGCCGCGGTCACCGGGCGGGACCTGCGCAACGCGCGGCCGGCGCTCGACGAGTTCAACCAGCCGGCCGTGAGCTTCTCGTTCAACAGCGAGGGCGCGCGCAAGTTCGGCGACGTGACCGGGCAGAACATCGGACGCAACCTCGCGATCATTCTCGACGGACGGGTCCAGACCGCGCCGCAGATTCAGAGCCGGATCAACGCCGACGGGCGCATCACGGGCAGCTTCAGCCAGGAGGAGGCGGCGGATCTGTCGCTGGTGCTGCGATCCGGCGCGCTGCCCGCGTCGCTCACCTACCTGGAGGAGCGGACGGTGGGTCCGACCCTCGGCGCCGACTCGATTCGGGCCGGCGTGGCCGCGTCGGTGGCCGGTCTGCTCGCCGTGGCCGTGTTCATGCTCTTCTACTACCGGCTCGCCGGGATCAACGCGATCGTCGCCGTGGCCATGAACCTGTTGATCCTGATGGGTTTCATGGCCTACATCGGCGCCGTGCTCACGCTGCCCGGCATCGCGGGGCTCATCCTGACCATCGGTATCGGCGTCGACTCCAACGTCCTGATCTTCGAACGCATCAAGGAGGAGCTGCGCTCCGAGAAGGGGGTCAGGGCGGCGGTCGCGGCCGGATTCGATCGCGTCCTGCTCACGATTCTGGACACGCACGTCGCGTCGCTCATCGCGGCGGCGTTCCTGTTCCAGTTCGGGTCCGGTCCCATCCGGGGCTTCGCGACCACGC
The DNA here is from genome assembly GCA_012271165.1 of Vicinamibacteraceae bacterium. GTDB lineage: Bacteria > Acidobacteriota > Vicinamibacteria > Vicinamibacterales > UBA8438 > JAAXGX01. The sequence continues at coordinate 19,483 of JAAXGX010000057.1, forward strand.
TCGCCATCGGTCTCATCTCGAACGTCTTCACCGCGATGTTCGTGTCGCGCACCATGTTCGAGGTGTTCCTCGGCCGGCGCCGGGCGGCCACGCTGAGCATCTGAACCTGGAGCGGGCAGGAGGAGGAGAGAGCACGGGTGCAGCTTTTTCGCAAGGAACCGAACTTCGATTTCATCGCCTGGCGCTGGCAGGCCCTCGCGCTCTCGCTGCTCGTCATCACCGGCGGCGTGGTCCTGCTGGTGGTCCGCGGGGGGCTTCCGCTCGGCATCGACTTCTCGGGCGGCACGCTGATCGTGATCGAGTTCGAGGAGCCGATCACCGAGGATGCCGTGCGCGATGCGCTCGCGTCCGTCGAGGGCGAGAAGGTCGTGCAGCAGTACGGCGCGACGGACGCGAACCAGATCATGGTGCGGCTGCCGCAGTCGGGGCCCGAGGTGGGAACGAGCCTCGAAGAAGGGGCCGAGGCGGTGCGGCAGGCCCTTCTGGACAGCGCCGTCGGCGGCTTCGAGGTCGTGGGTCAGGAGCTGGTCGGTCCCGTGATTGGCCAGGAGCTGCGCCAGCGCGGGATCCAGGCGTTCGTGTTCGCCATGGCCGGCATCCTCGTGTACATCGGCCTGCGGTTCCGATTCAGCTTCGGGGTCGGCGCCATCGTCGCCGTGGCGCACGACATCATGATCACCGTGTCGCTGCTCATGTTCTTCGGCTACGAGCTGTCGCTGAACGTGGTGGCGGCGATGCTCACCATCACCGGGTATTCGGTGAACGACTCGATCGTCGTGTTCGACCGCGTTCGCGAGAACCTGCGCGTGATGCGTCGAGACCAGTTCGACTACCTGGTGAACCGCAGCGTCAACCAGACGCTCGCCCGCACGCTCATCACGTCCGGCACGACCGGGTTCGCCGTGCTGGCCCTGTACGTCTTCGGCGGGGAGGTGCTGCGGGGCTTCGCGTTCACGATGCTCGTCGGCGTCTTCAGCGGCACGTACTCGACCATCTTCATCGCGGCGTCGATCGCGATCCTGATCACCCAGCGACGCGCGGCGCAGCGCTACTCGCACCCGGCAGCGGCCGATCAGGCGCCGTCGCGGCAGCGCTCGAAGCGCCAGGGACGCCGGGCGCGCGCCTCCTGACCGACCTGCGTGACCGCGCTGCAGGCCGCGCTGCTGGGAGTCGTCCAGGGGCTTACCGAGTTCCTGCCGATCTCGAGCTCGGCCCACCTGATTCTGGCGCGCGCCTTCTTCGGGTGGGAGATCGAGCCGCGCTTCGCGGTGGCGTTCGATGTCGCCTGCCACATCGGCACGCTGCTGGCGGTGCTCGTCTACTTCCGCCGCGAGGTGACGGGGTTGGCGGCGGCCGCGGTGGCTCCGCGCGCGTGGCGCGGCCCGGGCGGCGACGCCGTCGTGCTGCGGGCGATTGTCATCGGCACCGTGCCGGTCGCGGTCGTCGGGCTGGCGGCGGCCGACGCCATCACCGGGTCGCTGCGCACGGCCGGGGTCGCCGGCATCTGCCTGGCCGCCGGCGCCGCGGTGATGCTGGCCGCCGAGCGCCTGCGCACCCGCACCCGCCGCGAGACCTCGCTGGGTGCGTGGGAGGCGCTGGGGCTCGGCGTCGCGCAGGCGTCGGCGCTGGTGCCGGGCGTCTCGCGGTCCGGAGCGGTGCTGACCGTGGCCATGCTCCTCGGCCTGCGCCGCGAGCGCGCCGCCCGGTTCGCCTTCCTGCTCGGGATTCCCGCGATCATGGCCGCGGGCGCCAGGGCGACGCTCGATCTCGCGACGGAGGGCATCCCGTCCGGCGGCATCGTCCTGATGGGGATCGGGGGCGTCTCGTCCGCGATCGTGGGCTATCTCACGATAAGCTACTTCATTCAGTCCGTCTCGCGGCGGTCGCTGGATCCGTACGCCATCTACCGGCTCGCGCTGGCGGGCGCGGTCTTCTTCTGGGCGGCCGGGTCGTGAGGCGCCCGCCAGGAGGAATCGATGCAGTGGCTTCGTCGCAGCCTGATTGCCGGTTTCGTCGTCACGGTGCCGCTGATCATCACCGTGGCGGCGTTCCTGTGGCTCTTCCAGTTCATCGACGGCGTCATGAGCCCCGCCTACGCCCGGTGGATCGGCCGCGAGGTACCGGGGCTGGGGCTCGCGACGCTGCTGGTGTCCGTCCTGTTCGTCGGGGTGTTCGCCACCAACGTGCTGGGCAGCCGCCTGCTCACGCGGGGCGAGGCGTACCTCATGCGGCTGCCGGTCTTTCGAGCGGTCTACGTGCCGGTCAAGCAACTGGTGGCCGCCTTCTCGCCCGACAGCCGGATGGGCTTCAAGCAGGTCGTGCTCGTCGACGACCCGCGGCGCGGCCTCGTGCTCGGTTTCCTCACCAAGCGGTTCGCCCTCGATCGCGGCAACGGCGACGAGGACCTGGTGGCGGTGTACGTCCCGACGAACCACATCTACTTCGGCGACATCCACGTCTACGAGTCGTCCGTGGTGTCGTATCCCGACCTGAGCGTCCAGGAGGGGGTGCAGATCTTCCTGACGGGCGGCATGGCGCTGTCCGCGCAGCTCCGCATCGATCGCGGCCAGCCGGCCGGGGCCGCGCCCCCCGCGCCTTGACGGCGGGAAATGCGGATTGGTACGCTCTTGCGTTTCGTTACGGTCGGTGAGTCGCCAGAGGAGTCTGCGCCGTAGAACGGCGTAGACTCCGCAAGGCGCGCACAGCGCGCCTCGGCGGGAGCGGCGCGGGGCGAAGGGNNGGCGCAGCCCCGTCTGATGGAAGCTAGCGTCGAGGTTCGAATGGAACAGCAGCTCTACTTCGTGTTGGGCTGGGGGGCGCCGGTTGCCGCAGCGCTCTTCGCCTACTTCCTGATACGCGGCATCGGCGGCCGGGATCCCGGCACGGAGAGGATGCAGCGGATTGCCGCCCTCATCCGGGCGGGGGCCATGGCCTTCCTGCGGACGGAGTACACCGTCCTGGCGGGCTTCGTCGCCATCATGTTCGTGATCCTGGTGGCGTTCCTGCCCGGTGATTCGTGGCTGACCGGCGTCGCCTTCCTGGTCGGCGCCCTGCTGTCGGCGGGTGCCGGGTGGATCGGCATGCGGACCGCGACGAGCGCCGCGGTGCGGACGACGCACGCCGCGACCACCAGCCTCTCGAGCGCGCTGCGCGTGGCCTTCTCCAGCGGCGCGGTGATGGGCCTGACCGTGGTCGCGCTCGGCACGCTCGGCATCGCCACGCTCTACTACGCGTACGGCGGGTTGCAGGGCGCCGGCGCGAGCGCCGTCGAGTCGCTGTTCGGGTTCTCGCTCGGCGCCTCGTCGATCGCGCTGTTCGCCCGTGTCGGCGGCGGCATCTACACGAAGGCCGCCGATGTGGCGGGCGACCTGTCCGGCAAGGTCGAGGCCGGCATCCCGGAGGACGATCCCCGGAACCCGGCCACGATCGCCGACAACGTCGGGGACAACGTCGGCGACGTCGCGGGCATGGGCGCCGACCTGTTCGAGTCGTACGTCGGCAGCATCATTTCCTCGATCGCGCTCGCCTGGGCGCTGGGCGCGGCCTCGGCGACCGCGCTGTGGGGCGTCGACGAGGCGGCGTTCGAGACGCTCCAGTCGCGGCTGGTCATCTTCCCGATCCTGCTGGCCGGCATCGGCATCGTCTCGTCCATCCTGGGCACGTTCGTCGTCAACACCGACGACGAGACGAAGATCGGCAGCGCGCTGCACCGCGGGCTGCTGGTGGCATCGGCGCTCGTCTTCGTGGGCGCCGGCGCCCTCGTCGCGCTCCTCGACATCCCCGCGGCCATTCTCTGGTGCGTGGTCGCCGGCGTCGCCGCCGGCGTGCTGATCGGCCAGATCACCGAGTACTACACCGGCAAGGACAAGCCGCCCGCGCACGGTATCGCGCAGCAGTCGGAGACCGGTCCGGCCACGAACATCATCGCCGGCCTCGGCGTCGGGATGATGTCGTGCGCGCTGCCGATCGTCGTCATCTGCCTCGCGATCTACTTCAGCTACTCCCAGGCCGAGCTCTACGGCATCGCCATCGCCGCGGTGGGCATGCTCTCGACGCTCGGCATCAGCCTCGGCGTCGATGCCTACGGGCCGGTCGCCGACAACGCGGGCGGGATAGCGGAGATGAGCGGGTGCGACGCGTTCGTCCGCGAGCGGACCGACGCGCTCGACGCGGTCGGCAACACGACGGCGGCCATGGGGAAGGGCTTCGCCATCGGCTCGGCGGCGCTGACGGCGCTCGCCCTCTTCAGCACGTTCCGCGCGACCGCCGACGCGGCGATCGCGGAGGCGGGCGGACCGGCCGCGTTCGAGCCGCGCCTGCTCGATCTCGCGCTCGACAACCCCAACGTGCTGCTCGGGCTGCTGCTCGGCGGCATGCTGCCCTTCCTGTTCTCGGCGCTGACCATGAACGCCGTCGGCCGCTCGGCGAACGACATGATCGAGGAGGTGCGCCGGCAGTTCAAGGAAATCGAGGGACTGCTCGCGGGCGACGCCGAGCCCGACTCGGCGCGCTGCGTGGAGATCTCGACCCGCTCGGCCATCCGCGAGATGGTCGTGCCGGGGCTGATCGCCGTGCTGGCGCCGATCGCCGCCGGGTTCCTGCTGGGCATCTCGGGGCTGGGCGGGCTGCTGGCCGGCGCCCTCGTCACCGGCGTGCTGATGGCACTGATGATGGCCAACGCCGGCGGCGTGTGGGACAACGCCAAGAAGTACATCGAGGAGGGGCATCACGGGGGCAAGGGCTCGGAGCCGCACAAGGCCGCGGTCATCGGCGACACGGTCGGCGACCCGTTCAAGGACACCTCGGGGCCCAGCCTGAACATCCTGATCAAGCTGATGAGCGTCGTCGCCGTGATCTTCGCGCCGCTCGTGGTGGCCTGGATGTCGTGACGTTCCCGTGACGAGCCGGCGCGGGCCTCCGGCGTCGCCGCCGGGACCCGACGCGCGAACGGCCGTGAGCCGGCGGCCGGACGCCGCCGGCGGGAACGGGCGGCAACGTGCAACCTGCTGATTACAGGTATGTTCGCGAAAGGCGACCGATGCCGCGCGGTCCGGGCCGGAGGCGGCGGTACTTCGTTGACAGTCGTTCGAACCCGTGCTTATAATCGACGCTCTTTGGAGGCAGCACCCACGCGTTGCGCAGGGTGAGGAGGGTATCGGTGGCAGCCGGTCAAATGTTCGGTGAGATCGCAAATCCCACGATCCGAGTGGGGTCGCGGAAGTGGTATACCGTGCCCGTGTCCATCGTGGCGCACGTGGTGACCATCGCTGCTGTGGTGATCGTTCCGCTGATGGCAGTCGATGCGTTGCCGACGCCCGCCACGATGATGGCGTTCGTGGCCGCACCGCCGCCGCCGCCACCACCACCGCCGCCGCCGCCGCCGCCCACGCCGGCGGCGGCCGAGCCGCCGCCGGTCGTCGACGTCAACCCTGACGCCGCGCCCGTCGTCGCTCCCGACAGCATCGTCGAGGAGTCCGGATTCAACATCGAGAACGTCGGCGGCGTCGAGGGCGGCATCGCGGGCGGTGTCGTCGGCGGCATCGTCGGGGGCCTGCCGGAGGCACCGCCGCCGCCGCCGCCGCCGCCCGAGCCGGTGCGCGTGGGCGGGAACATCTCCCCGCCGACGAAGACCAAGGACGTGCCGCCGGTCTATCCGCCCGTCGCCCAGTCGGCCCGCGTGCAGGGCATCGTCATCCTCGAGGCGGTCATCGGCCCGAGCGGCCGGGTCACCGAGGTGAAGGTGCTGCGTTCGGTACCGCTGCTCGACGAGGCGGCCATCAACGCGGTGAGGCAGTGGGAATACACACCGACGCTGTTGAACGGCTTGCCCGTGCCCGTCATCATGACGGTGACGGTGAACTTCACGTTGCAATAGATTGGGCGCCGGAACGGCGCTCGTTCCGGCGTTGCACTTTGCCCTGAAGGCTGGTGTCCGAGGAGGATTCAGATGGATTTGCTCGAGATGTGGGAACAGATGAGTCTGATGGTCAAGTTGCTGATGGGCGTGCTCGGGGTGATGTCGATGATCTCCGTCGGCGTTTTCTTTGAGCGGATCTTCACGTTCTTCCAGGCCCAGAAGCAGTCCAAGGCCTTCGCGCCGCAGGTGGCGAAGCACCTCAAGGACAGCAAGCTGAAGGAGGGCATCGCCGTCTCGCAGTCGAAGAACTTCAAGTACAGCCACCTGGCCAAGGTGGTGCTGGCCGGCCTGCAGGAGTACCAGTTCCAGCAGGACACCGGCGTGCAGCTCGACAAGGACGACGTCGTCGACAGCGTCCGCCGCGCCATTCAGCGTGCGTCCGCGCTGACCGCCGCCGACCTGAAGAAGGGGCTGGGATTCCTGGCGACCATCGGCTCGACCGCCGTGTTCGTCGGCCTGCTGGCGACCACGATCGGCGTCATCAACGCCTTCCAGGGCATCGCGCAGACCGGGTCGGGCGGACTCGGCGCCGTCTCGGGCGGCATCTCGGAGGCGCTCGTCGGCACGGCCATCGGGCTGTTCGTGGCCATCCCGGCGGTGTGGTTCTACAACTACCTCACCGGCCGGATCGAGTACTTCAACGTCGAGATGGACAACTCGTCGTCCGAGCTCGTGGACTACTTCATCAAGAAGTCGTAACTCCAACGCACTCTGCCGGAGGAGGATTCACCCATGGGAATGGATGTTGGCGGGGAAAGCGGTGGACTCAACTCGCAGATCAACGTGACGCCGCTGGCCGACGTGATGTTGGTGTTGCTGATCATCGTCATGCTGATTGCGCCCCTGCTGCAAGCGGGCGTCGCCGTGACGCTCCCGGAGGCGGCCAACACGGTGGAAAAGCCGGACAACGACGCCAACACGGTGTTGCACGTGGACGCGGCCGGGCGGTTCTACGTGGACAACCAGATGACCGAGGAGAGCCAGTTGCTGGCCACCGTGCAGCGCGCGCTCGACCGCAAGCTGGAGCGGATCGTGCTGATCAAGGCCGACCAGGGCGCCCGCTACGCCGAGGTGATGGACGTGCTGGACCGGTTGCAGCGGGCGGGCATCGAGGACATCGGGCTCGTCACCGAGCGGCGGCTGCGCGGAGCCGCGGGAGGCTAGCCGATGGCACACAAGCATCACGGCGCCGAGACCGTCGTTCAGGTCACGAAGGCCGAAGCGAACTCCGAGATCAACATCACGCCGTTCATCGACGTGCTGCTGGTGCTGATCGTCATCTTCCTGGCCGCCCTGCCGTTGAATCAGCGGGGGCTAGACATCAACCTGCCGCTCGAGACGCAGGGCTCCCAGCAGGCTGCGACCGACAGCAGCCAGATCGTGCTGGAGTACACGGCCGACCGGAGGCTCTCGATCAACAACCAGGACGTCGCCCTGCCGGTGCTTCAGTCCAGGCTGCGCGAGATCTTCGAGACGCGGCGTGACAAGACGATGTTCATTGCCGGCGCCGGAACCCTCACCTACGGCGAGATCATCGACGTGATCGACGCCGCGAAGGGAGCCGGGGTCGACAAGGTCGGTATCGTCACCGAGGGGATGCGCCGGGCCGCGGGCGCGGCGCCGGTCGGCTAGAGAGCCGAAGACCCCGTTCGGGATTCCCCCCTTGCCTGGGGGCAAGCGGAATGGCCGGGCGCTCGTCGCGTCCGGCCATTCTCGTGTACGGTGACCGGCCGCAACACCCGCCGCCGCCTCGTCCCGCCAAGCGCGATTTCCGGCCAGCTACCGGCGCCCGGACCTCGTTCCGGCGCGCCGCCACCCGGTACCGAACGTTCCGTTGCCGTTGGGTCGGCTACTGCGGGCGTCCGTCACGAACCGCCCGGAGCGGCTCGGCGTCGGGTCTTCCGTGGTGGTGGTAGCCGGGGGTCGCAACCGTCGGGCAGCCGGTTACCGTCCGGCGCCGGCGGAGCGAGGAGGGGGCGCACCGCATGCCGCCGGCGGTGCCGGGAGGCGGTTGGCGGCGGCCCGCCGGTGCGGCGGGCCGCCGCCGGGTAGGCGGAGAGCTCAGTTGGCGGCCGGCGCGGCCGTGCCGGACTGCTGCTCCTCCTGCAACTGCTCGGCGCGGTCACGCAGCTCGTCCGCTTCCGCGATGAGGCTGTCCACCTCGTCCCGGTCGTCCGTCTCGTTGGCCTTCATGCGGAGCAGGATGTTCTTGTAGACCAGCGCATCGACGTAGCGGTCGTTGAGGCCGATCGCGGTGTCCGCCGCCGTGAGCCCGGCCTCGATGTACTCGACCTTCTGGTCCTGCGTGATCCGGAAGTCCCGGAACGCCTTCTCCCAGTAGAACGTCGAGATCGTGTAGAAGGCTTCGGGATTGTCGGGCTCGATGTCGGCCCGCTGCTCCAGCGCGTCGATGGTCAGCTCGAACTCGCCCGCGCGATTGTAGAACCCGGCGAGCTGCAGATAGACGATGGGATCGTCCGGATGCAGGTTCCTGACCTCCAGCATGACCGCTTCGGCGTCCTCGTACAGCCCGGACTGCTCGTAGAGGTTGGCCAGGGCGAAGTAGTTGTCCGGATTCTCCGGGTCGTTCAGGATCATCTGACGCAGCACGGGCTCCGACCTGGCCGGATCGTTCGCCTTGTCGGGCCCGAACGCCGCAACCAGGTACTGCATCGACAGGCGCCTCAGATCCGGATCGGCGATCCGCTCCGACGCCAGGGTGTAGTACCTGACGGCGTCTTCCAGGAAGGCGTCGTTCTCGGGCTCGCCCGCGCGCACCGGCTTGTACAGGTTGTCGTAGGAGTTGGCCACGTAGAAGTACGTGGCGGTCAACTGCTCGTTCAGCAGCGGATCGCCCTCGCCCACCTCGTCGAGGATGGCCAGGATCTCCTCATAGTGCTCCACGGCGCCCTCGTAGTCGCCGCGGCCGTAGGCCAGGTTCGCTTCCTTGAACGTCCGCATGGCGCCCACCTGGTCCAGATAGCCGCACGAGGCCAACGGGACTATCAGTGCGGCCACCACGATGGCTCTTGCGACGCTGCGTCCGATATTCATCCTGCTTCCCCTTTCGCCCCCGATCCGCGGCTGGCCGGCACGGCGCGGCATGGCGCCGCGTGCCGCCGGCCCGGGCCCACGCCCGCTCCCTGGATCGGGGTCGGTGACCGAGAAGAGACACCGCCCCCCGGGCGGTGAAAAGCCGGGTCAGTATAGTGAAGCAAAAAACGGGAAGTCAAGACTCCCGTGCCCTTCCTTGACCGTCCCAGGCGGCGACCATATGATGGGCACGATCTGCTCTGAATCCCCGCATCTTGTTGTTCAGCAGAAGGTTGCAATGACCAGCTTCGAAGACTTGGCTTCGAGGGCGCGGGCCATCAACCCCGACGTCGACACCGACCTCCTGCGCCGCGCCTACGAGTTCTCGGCCGCAGAGCACGCGGGTCAGGTGCGGCGCTCGGGTGAGGCGTACATCACCCATCCGCTGGAGGTGGCGGCGCTCGTCACGGAGATGAAGCTGGACCACGTGGCCATCGCGGCCGGGCTGCTGCACGACGTGGTCGAGGACACGCTGACGACCATCGAGCGGGTGAGCGAGCTGTTCGGTCCGGAGGTGGCGCATGTCGTCGAGGGCGTGACGAAGATCAGCACCATCCCGTTCTCGTCGAGCGAGGAGCGGCAGGCCGAAAACTTCCGCAAGATGCTGCTCGCCATGGTGAACGACGCACGCGTCATCCTGGTCAAGCTCGCGGACCGGCTGCACAACATGCGCACGCTCGATTCGCTCGGCGAGGAGCGGCGGATCAAGATCTCGCAGGAGACGCTGGACATCTACGCCCCCATCGCGCACCGGTTGGGGATGAGCAAGATCAAGAACGAGCTGGAGGAGCTGGCATTCCGGCAGCTCGAGCCGGAGGCGTACGAGAGCCTGCGCAAGTCGGTCGAGAGGCGGCGCGAGGAGACCGAGCAGACGATGTCCGTGCTGAAGGGCACGCTCGTCAAGCGGCTGCGCGAGGCCGAGGTGCCCATCGTCGAGGTCGAGGGCCGCATGAAGCGTCTCTTCAGCATTCGCCAGAAGATCAAGCGGCAGCAGATCGGTCTCGAGGAGGTGTACGACCTGGTTGCCCTGCGCGTGATCACCCGGTCGGTGCGGGACTGCTACGCGGCGCTAGGCATCATCCACCAGACCTGGGCGCCCGTGCCGGGGCGCTTCAAGGACTTCGTCGCCATGCCCCGGCCCAACGCCTACCAGTCGCTGCATACCGCCGTCGTCAGCGAGCGCGGATTTCCGTTCGAGGTGCAGATCCGATCGGAGCGGATGCACCGCGTGGCCGAGGACGGGATCGCCGCGCATTGGAAGTACAAGGAAGGCCGGATCGGCGCGAACACCGACGAGCGGTACTTCGCCTGGCTGCGGCAGCTGCTGGAGTGGCAGCAGGAGGTCCGGGATCCGAGGGAGTTCATCCACAGCCTCAAGGTCGACCTGTACCCCGAGGAGGTCTACACGTTCACGCCGCGGGGCGAGGTGAAGGCGCTGCCGCGGGGGGCCACGCCGGTCGACTTCGCATACTCCATCCACACCGACGTGGGCCACACCTGCGTGGGGGCGCGCATCAACGGCCGGATGGTGCCGCTCCGGACGCACCTGCAGAGCGGGGACATCGTCGAGATCGTGACCGCCGGCGCTCACAAGCCGAGCCGGGACTGGCTGAACTTCGTCGTCACCACGCGCGCGCGCAACAAGATCAAGCACTTCATCACCGCGGAGGAGAAGGTGCGCGCCGTGGAGCTCGGCCGCCGCCTGCTCGACAAGGAGGTGCGGCGCCTGGACCTCAGCCCGAAGACGGTGCTGGACGCCGAGCAGCTCGACCGCATAGCCAGCGACTTCGCCTCGAAGAAGGGCGACGATCTCCTCGCCGCCGTCGGCTACGGCAAGGTGTCGCTGCACCGGGTGCTCGAGCGTCTCGTGCCCCAGGAGCGGCTGCGGCAGCGCAGCGGCCCGACCGCCATCGCCTCGGTCGTCCGCCGCGTGTTCAGGTCGCGCGAGCAGAAGCTCAAGATCAAGGGGTTCGACGACTTCATGGCCTTCCGCGCACGGTGCTGCACGCCGATCCGGGGCGAGAAGATCGTCGGCTACGTGACGCGGGGCAAGGGCGTCTCGGTCCACTCGGTGACGTGCCCCAATGTGCTCAACCTGCTGTACGACCCCGAGCGGCGCATCGACGTCGTGTGGGACAAGGCCGACGACACCAGCGCGTTCACCGTGGCACTCACCATTCAGGTGGAGGATCGCCGCGGCATCCTCGCCGACGTGACCTCCTCCATCGCGGGCGTGAACATCAGCATGAGGAAGGTCGAGGCCTCCGCGAACGACAACCACCACGGCCAGATCAGCGTCACCCTGGACATCACCGACCTCAAGCACCTGCAGCGGGTAATCAAGGTCGTCCGGGCCGTGCCGGGCGTGGTCGACGTCGAGCGGGTGCTGCGGTAGGAGGCGTCCCGCGGGGCGGGTCAGGCGGCCTTGGTGATGCGGTTCGAGCGGATGCAGCGGGTGCAGACGCGGAGACGCCTGACGCCGCCGTTCACGACGACGCGCACCGTCTGGATGTTGGCTTCGAAACGCCGGCGCGTCACGTTGTGCGCGTGACTCACGTTCCGGCCGAACACGGGCCCCTTACCGCATATATCGCAACGTCGCGCCATCTGCACCTGCCTTGAACGGGAGAGTATAGCACCACCTGAACGGCCCGTGCGCCGGTCGCATCGAACCGTCCTCTCGCAACGCTCGACCCCGCCGGACGGTCTCCCCGGCCCGCCAGCTACTCATCCGCGCTGTCTTGGGCGATAATGGGCATCCGTGTGCAGGCGCGGGAAGTCCCGCCGCCGGCTATTCCCAATCCATCAACCGACTTGTCTGGCGCGTCCCTCCGCTACGGGCGCGCTTCCGGATTGGAAGAGACACTGACCCTGGGCGTTCGCCTTCGGCGCCCGGCCGCCTCCGCGTTCACGCTGTCCCTGTCGCTGTCGATCGTCACGGCCCCGCCGGTCCAGGCCCAGGAGGAGAACGAGACACCCTCCATCGGATGGGAGTTCGAGCCCCAGGGCTCTGGTCCAACGTCGTGGCGCGGAGTCAGCATCCAGGCTGCCGAGGACGACGACGACGACGATGAGCTGATCGTCTTCCGCCACGAGGTCAGGAACGAGAACAGCGAGTGCCCCGACTTCCTGCATCCCGACAACCTGCCCGTCGAGGGTGAGGATCATCGACAACGACCGCGCGGAAAACCAGCCCAGACTGTCGATCGCGGACACCTCGGTCGTGGAGGGTGATACGGCGCAGTTCAACGTGAGCCTGACGTCGGAGAGCACCCAGCCGGTGACGGCGGCAGGGGTGCTTACGCCCTACGGCGGCGTGAGCCTGGCGCGCGAGGTGGCGCGGGGCTACCGGCTGGGCGGCCGCCTCGCGGTGGGACGGACGGCGACCGTGAGCCTGGAGGCGGAGCGCCGGGAGCGCCTCGCCGCCGCGATGGTCCACGCCCTCATGCTGCTCCGCACCGTACAGTTCTAGCGGCCCGCCGTGCCGGGCGGGTTACCATTCCGCGAAGATGCCTGCGACATTCTCGACGTTCGCCTCCACCGTGCAGGGCGAGACCGCGTTCACCGTGCTGGCGGTGGCCAGGCGCCTGCTCGCCGCCGGCAAGGACGTCATCGAGCTCGAGATTGGCGACAGCCCGTTTCCGACGTCCCCCGCCGCGCTCGAAGCCGGAGTCGAGGCGATAGGCGCGGGTCATACGCACTACGGGCCGTCGCTCGGGCTGCCCGAGTTCCGCGCGGCCGCGGCGGAGTACGTCGCGCGGCAGTACGAGCTGTCGGTCACCGCAGACCACGTCGTCGCCGGGCCGGGCGCCAAGATCTTCGAGCAGTTCTTCTGCGAGGCGTTCGTCAACCCGGGCGACGGGGTGCTCGTCTTCAGCCCGCACTTCCCGACCTATCCGGCGAACATCCAGCGGCGCGGCGCGCGCATGGTGCTGTCGCGGCTGCGCGCGGCGCACGACTTCCGGCCCAACCTCGCGGACGTCGAGCGCTTCCTGGCCGCGGACCCGCGCCCGAAGGCGATCTTTCTGAACAGTCCCCACAATCCGACCGGCGGCGTCGCGACCCTCGACGATCTCGAAGGGCTCGCCGGGTTGATCCGCGGCCGGGACGTCGCCGTCTTCAGCGACGAGCCGTACGACGCCATGGTGTGGCGGGGCCGGCACCGGACCCTGCTGAGCCAGCCGGGCATGCTCGATCAGTGCGTCGCCGCCTACACCTTCAGCAAGTCGTTCAGCATGAGCGGCTGGCGGCTCGGGTTCGCGGTCGGCAGCCCCGCGGCGATCGAGGTGCTCGGCACGCTCACCAACACGGCGCTGTCGTGCGTGCCGCCGTTCACCCAGCTCGCCGGCATGGCGGCGATGGCCGACGACGGGCCGGTGCGCGACGAGCGCATGGCCGACTTCCGCCGCAAGGTCGAGCGTCTGGTCGACGGCCTGAACGCCATCGACGGGGTGTCGTGCCTGATGCCCGGTGGGACGTTCTACGTGTTCCCCTCGGTGGCGCCGATCTGCAACCGTTACGGCATCACGTCGCACGGCCTGGCCCTGTACCTGCTCGAGGCGGCGGACGACCGGCGCGGCGTGGCCTGCCTGGGCGGCGAGTGCTTCGGCGGGGCCGGCGGGGGGTTCCTGCGACTGAGCTGCGCGGAGCCCGACGAGCGGCTGTCCGAGGCCGTCGCGTTCATCGGCGAGGCCGTCACCCGCGGCGAGCGCGCGGCGGCGTATCTGCAGTCGCATCCCCAATACCGCCTGCGGGAGCCGTACCCGGACGATTGATTCCTGAAGGAATCTGCACCGCGCAAGGGGTGCAGATTCCGTCACCCCGGGACGATCAGCCCGGAGCCGCCCGTCCCGGTCGGGTCGTCCGCGGCGGGGTCGCCCAACTGCCCGTCGGCGGGATGCAGGCGCTTCAGCAGGTCGAGGTACGCCGCGTCGCCGCCGGGCAGGGCCGCGCCGGCATCGCGCGCGCCCTGCTCGACGCGCCGTAGCGCACCGGCGACGTCCGCATCGCCGATCCGCAGGCCCTTCTCCCGCAGCGTCTCGATCAGCGTCCGGATTGCCGCACTCAGGCGCTCGGCGCTGGCGACGCCCGCCGCGTGCTCGTAGATGATGCCGCGGCTGGCCGTCTCGTACGTCTCGGCGAGAGCCCGGACCGCGTGCTCGACGTCGATGTCGCGCAGGCCCGGCGTCGCTTCGCGGTCGCGCAGCAGCAGCCCCTGGATCAGCAGCACGAGCTCCTGCTGGCGGCCGGTCAGATCGTGGAGCAGGGGCAGCACGAACAGCATGTCGCGCTCCTGCCGGCGCTGGACCACGGCGGGCGGGTGGGCCTGGGACGAGACCAGGTAGCGGCAGTCGCGGGGACAGTCGATCTCCGTCAGGCGCTTCGTTCCGCAACAGACGGCGCAGATGCGGTGGCCCAGGGCGGGACACGCGCGGCCGGCCCGGCGCCGCCGGCACAGGGGACACTTCTCGATCATGGCACCGCCCATCAGTTTACAGTCTCCACTTTTGCTGGCAGCCGGTGTCCATGGACGTGGACAGTGCCGAGAAAAGGCGAAACCTGCCGCGAGGTTCCTTCGTCTAACAATGCAGGGAGTCACGGAATGCAAGGACGTCACTGTAGAGACGGCCGTACAAGACGAGCTTGATGCAGGCGCGACAGCTGCCGGACCGGAACAGCGGCGGGCCCTGACGAAGGACGACCGTTCCCCTCTCGCACCCCCCCGCTCTTCCAGTTGCTCGGTTTCGGCGTACGGCGATGGTCAGGTTGCGGGTGGAATCCGGCCGATCAGGGCAGGCATCGGTTTTGCATGGATCTGACACAGTGTTGCGGAGCGGCCGGACGGATGGAAGCAATGACGGAAGGAGCCGTCATCATGAGAGCCAAGGCGAACAGCGCGATGCGGCAGGATCGTTACCAGGAGCTCAAGGGGATGCTCGAGGAGCGCCGGATCGAGATCATCGAGGAGCTGCAGCACAAGATGCGCGACGTGCGCAACGAGCATGCTGCGGCCTCGTTGCAGAACGTGCGCGACGAGGCCGAGACCTCCGAGGCGGAGATTCAGGACGACATCGAGTTCGCGTTGCTGCAGATGAAGGCGGAAACGCTGCAAAAGGTAGGCACGGCGCTGGATCACCTCGACGAGGGTCGCTACGGCTACTGCTACGAGTGCGGCGAGGAGATTCCCGAGCGTCGACTCCGGGCGCTGCCGTTCGCGGTGCGTTGCAAGAGCTGCGAGGAGGTCCGCGAGATGGCGCGCCAGCGCGAGCGCATGCTGGCGGGGCGGCGGACGGTGCCGTCGCTGTTCGCGGACGTCGTCGGTTGATTGGACGCGGGCCGGCCGGGCGTGCTTCACTGGTAGCGTGAGCGACGAGCCTGAGCACCCGGCGGGCGGCGAGGGACCGGTCGGCGCCGACCGGCCGGTCTCCGTGCCGTCGCAACTGGCGATTCTTCCGCTGCGCGACACGGTCCTGTTTCCGAACTCGTTCATGCCGCTGGCCGTCGCCCGTGAGAGCTCGATTCAGCTCATCGATCAGGCGCTGGCTGGCGACAAGCTGGTGGGCGTGTTCACCCAGCGCGACGCGGCGCTGGACGCCCCCGGACAGGCGGATCTGTTTCCGGTCGGCACGCTGACTCACATCCACAAGATGTTCAAGCTGGCCGACGGGAGCCTGCGCCTGATCGTGCAGGGTCTGACCCGCGTCCGCCTCGATGCCGTCGTCTCCTCCGATCCGTTCATCACGGCCGCCGTGAGTCGCGCCGAGGAGGCGGCCCGCGAGGAGGATCGTCTCGAGATCGACGCGCTGCAGCGGAACATCAAGAACAACTTCCAGCAGGTCGTCTCGCTGTCGCCGCTGCTGTCGGACGATCTGCAGTCGCTCGCGGCCAACGTCGCGGAGCCCGGCAAGCTCGCCGACTTCATTGCGTCGAGCCTGACCACGCTGCCCACGACCGCCAAGCAGCAGGTGCTCGAGACGCTCGACATCCGGACCCGCATGGACGATCTCAACCGCCTGCTGATCAAGGAGCTCGAGGTGCTGGAGCTCGGGTCGAAGATTCAGTCGCAGGTGCAGTCGGAGGTCGGCAAGAACCAGCGCGAGTATCTGCTGCGGGAGCAGCTCAAGGCCATCCAGAAGGAGCTCGGCGAGGGCGACGATCAGACCAAGGAGATCGCGGAGCTGCGCGAGAAGATCGACGCGGCCGGCATGCCCGAGGCGGTCCGGAAGGAGGCGTTGCGCGAGCTCGACCGGCTGTCGAAGATGCCCGTGGCGGCCGCCGAGTACACGGTTTCTCGCACCTACCTGGACTGGATGGTCACCCTGCCCTGGGACGCGCGCACGCCGGAGGTCATCGATCTCGAACGCACGAAGGGGGTCCTCGACGCCGATCACTCCGATCTGGTGAAGGCCAAGGACCGCATTCTCGAGTACCTCGCGGTGCGCAAGCTCAATCCCGAGGTCAAGGGGCCCATTCTCTGTTTCGTGGGACCACCCGGCGTCGGCAAGACGTCGCTGGCGAAGTCGATCGCGGCGTCGCTGGACCGCAAGTTCGTCCGCGTCTCGCTGGGCGGCATGCGCGACGAGGCGGAGATTCGAGGGCACCGCCGCACGTACATCGGCGCGCTGCCCGGCCAGATCATCCAGGGCCTGCGCAGGGCGGAGTCCAGGAACCCGGTGTTCATACTCGACGAGATCGACAAGCTCGGCATGGACTTCCGCGGCGATCCGGCCTCGGCCCTGCTCGAGGTGCTCGATCCGGAGCAGAACAACACGTTTCGGGATCACTACCTCGACGTGCCCTTCGACCTGTCGGAGGTGCTCTTCATCACGACGGCCAACGTGCTCGATCCGATTCCGCCGGCCCTGCGGGACCGCATGGAGGTGCTCGAGCTGCCCGGGTACACGGACGACGAGAAGCTCGTGATTGCCGTCGAGCATCTGGTCGGACGGCAGGTGCCGAACCACGGTTTGACCGCCGAGCAGCTCTCGTTCACGCGGCCGGCGCTGCGGGCCATCATTCGCGGCTACACGCGGGAGGCGGGCGTCCGGAACCTCGAGCGCGAGATCGGCGCCATCTGCCGCAAGGTGGCCCGCCGCCGGGCCGAGGGCGACACCGCGCCGGTCGAGGTCACCCCCGAGACCGTCACGGCCATGCTGGGCGCCCCGAAGCACCTCGACGAGGAGGTGGCGGAGCGCACGAAGAACCCCGGCGTGGCCCTGGGGCTCGCGTGGACGCCGGTCGGGGGCGACGTGCTCTTCGTGGAGGCGAGCAGAATGGCGGGCGGCGGCTCGCTGACGCTCACCGGCCACCTGGGCGACGTGATGAAGGAGTCCGCCCGCGCCGCGCTCTCGTGGTTCCGCGCGCACGTGTCGCGCTACGGCGTCGATCCGGCCTTCTACAAGGACGCGGAGATCCACCTCCACGTGCCCTCGGGCGCGATACCCAAGGACGGTCCCTCCGCCGGCGTCACGATGGTGACCGCCCTGGTGTCGGAGCTGACCGGCCGTCCGGCGCGCGGCGACATGGCGATGACCGGCGAGATCACGCTGTCCGGGCACGTCCTGCCCGTCGGCGGGATCAAGGAGAAGGTGCTGGCGGCCCGCCGGCTCGGGGTGTTCGAGGTCATCCTGCCCCGGCAGAACGAGAAGGACGTGAACGAGGATCTGAGCGAGGATCTCCGCAAGGAGATCTCCGTGCACTACGTCTCGGCCATCGACGAGGTGCTGGAGCTCGCGCTGCTTCCCGCCCAGGGCGCGAAGCCGCCGGCCCGCGCGGCGGCGGATGACGCGCCCGTTCACGGGACCGTGCAGTAGAGAGGCCCGGCCGGGCCGCCTACACGAGCGAGAGTCCCACCACGGTCTTCATGTCGGCGACGTCGGCGGCCCGCGCCAGTTGCCGCGCGGCCTCTAGCGTGAACACCCGCGGCTCGAGCACCTCGTCCTCGTCGCGCGCGGCCGGCGTCGTCAGGGTCTTCAGCTCGGTCAGGCGGAAGAACACCATCAGCTCGTCGCAGTAGCCGGGTGTCGGATAGCAGGCGCCGACGCGCTCGATGCGACCCGGATCGCGGCCGGTCTCCTCCCGGCATTCGCGGCGCGCGGCCGTCTCGACGTCCTCGTGCGGTTCGAGGGTGCCTGCCGGCAGCTCCCAGATCCAGCGGTCGATGCAGTAGCGGTATTGCCGGACCAGCACGACGTGCGCCGGGTCGGGCATCGGCACGAGGATGACCGACGGTCTGTGCCGGACCACGTCCAGCGTGGTCTCCCGGCCGTTGGGCAGCCGCACCCGGTCGCTGACGATGGTGAACACGCGGCCCGCGTGCACCGTGCGGCTGTCGATCGCCGTGGCTGAACGCTCCTCCATTCCACCTCCTCCCCGCGGGCTTCATCCGGCGGGGCTTCCATCACGGGCCTTGGCCCGGACCCCCGGCGTGCGCGCCTTGCTCTCAGTGCGCCGCCGAGGGGTCGGCTTGCGACCTGAGCCGGGCGACGACGGCCTGCAGATCGGGCGGCAGGTCGCTGCGGACGGTCACCCGCCGGCCGTCGCGCGGGTGGCTGAAGACCAGCCGGGCGGCGTGCAGGAAGGGCCGCTCGAGCGCGCGCACCGCGCGCAGGTGCGGCGGCACGTGACGGCGCTTCCCGCCGTAGTCGGCGTCGCCGATCACGGGGTGCCCGATGGCGCTCAGGTGCACGCGGATCTGGTGCGTGCGGCCGGTGGCTATCGTGACCTGCAGCAGCGAGCCGCCACGCAGATGCTCGGCCTTCACGACGCGCGTCACGGCCTCCCGCGCCCGCCGCGAGCGCGTCGAGATCTTCTTGCGCTGGTTGGGGTCGCGGCCGATCGGCAGGTCGATCCGCCGCCCGGCCTGCACCAGCCCCCACACCAGCGCGACGTAGGTCTTCTCGACCTCGCGCTCCCGGAACTGGCGGGCGAGCTCGGCGTGCGCCCGGTCGTGCTTGGCCACCAGGATCAGCCCGGACGTGCCGCGGTCGAGGCGATGCACGATGCCGGGACGCAACGTCCCGCCGATGCCGCTGAGGTCGGTGACGTGGTGGAGCAGGGCGTTGACGAGCGTGCCTTCCGCGTGCCCCGCCGCCGGGTGCACGACCATCCCCGCGGGCTTCTCCACGACGACGAGGTCGGCGTCGTCGTACACGATGTCGAGGGGGACGGCCTCCGGCCTGGGAGTCGCCGGCCGGGGCGGCGGAATCTCGAGCGTGACGATGTCCCCCGGCCGGACGGCGCTGCTGGCCCGCGCCGGCTTCCGGCCGATGTGGGCGCGGCCCTCCTTGATCAGGCGCTGCAGCCGCGAGCGGGTCTGGCCGGCGAGGCGCGCCGCCAGCAACTGGTCGAGCCGCCGGGCGTCGTCGTCGGCCGTGACCTCGATGCGGACCAGCTCCGGCTCGGCGGCGGACAACGGGGCCACGGGCTACGCGGCCCGAGCGCGCGCCTGCCCGCGGGTCGGTTCGGGGTTCCACGACCGGCGCAGCCGGAGCAGCATGACGATGCTGACGGGCACCAGCAGGAGCGAGACGAACTGCGAGGTCGACAGCACGTCCAGGACCATGCCGCGCGGGTCGCCGCGGAAATACTCGATGCCGAACCGGGCGCAGGGATAGAGCAGGAGATAGGTCCAGAACGTGCGGCCGGGAAACGACCGCCCCCGGCGCTCCATGAGCAGCAGCAGGCCCAGTATGGCCAGCGCCGCTCCGGACTCGTAGAGCTGCGCAGGATGCAGGCTGACGTCGAGCGGGGTGCCGACGTTCGCGGCTGCCAGCGGGTTGGTGAAGGTGACCCCCCACGGCAGCTCGGTCGGTCGGCCGTAGCAGCAGCCGGCCAGCAGGCAGCCGAGCCGGCCCACCGCCTGGCCCAGCGCGATGCCGGGCGCGAAGGCGTCGCAGGTCGTCCAGATGGGCAGCCGGTGCCGGCGGATGTGCCAGAACGCCACGCCGACCGCCAGCAGCAGGCCGCCGTAGAAGACGCCGCCCGAGCGCAGCACGGTCCAGATCTCCGCGGGGTCGCGCCGGAAGTGGTCGAACTCCACGACGACCAGCAGCAGCTTTGCGCCGACGAGCGCGCTGATGATGATGTAGATGCCGAGGTCGGTGACGCGGTTGCCGTCGAGTCCCCGCGCACGCGCCCGCACGGCCGCGAACCAGAGGCCGGCGAGGTAGGCGGCCGCCAGCAGGATGCCGTAGGTGTAGATCGAGACGGGGCCAAGCTCAAGCAGTCGTGGGTACATTCCGGTTCAGGATCGCCGTGTCGAGAATCAGGAGGCAGGCGCCGACCGTGATCGCCGCATCGGCGACGTTGAACGCCCAGAAGTGCCAGCCGCCCCAGTACACATCAACGAAGTCGATGACGTAGCCCGCCGTGACGCGGTCGATGAGGTTGCCGGTCGCGCCGCCGAATACCAGCGCCAGACCGAGCCGCGCCAGCGGCTCGGTGGGACTCGTGCGCACGGCGAAGACCCCGATGGCCACGAGCGCGGCGAGCGCGATCGTGGTCATGAGCAGCGGCTTGAACGGGATGTCCACCGCGTTCAGCAGCCCGAACGCGGCGCCGGTGTTGCGGACGTGGGTGAAGTCTAGCAGCTGCGGCACGATGCTCACGCTCTCGTACAGCGGCAGCCACGCCCGCACCAGTGCCTTCGTCACCTGATCGAGCGCCACCACGGTCGCCGCCACGGCCACGAGGACCCTGGTCGACAGCCAGGCCGCGCTGGCCCGCGCGGCCGGCGCGGCTTCGTCATCCGGCACTGACGTGCTCCAGCAACGCGTCCGCGCAGCGCTCGCACACGCCCGCGGCGCCAGCCTCCGACGAGAGCTGCCGGACGTAGCGCCAGCAGCGGGGGCACTTCTCTCCCGCGGCCGGCGCGACCTCGACGCAGGCCGCGCCGCCCGGCTCCGTCCACCGGCCGTCCGCCGCCTCGTCGTCGAGCGGCACGTTCGCGTCGCTCTCCACCGTGGCCTCCGACGTGATGAACAGGGTGGGCAGCAGGCTCTCGCACGCGGCGAGCAGCTCGGCGGTCGTGCCGCGGCAGCGCAGCGTCACGCGGGCCTCCAGCGACGTGCCGACCACCTTCTGCTGGCGCAGCCGCTCGATCTCGGCGTTCACCGCGTCGCGCACGCCGAGCAGCCGCTTCCAGCGCTGCTGCAGGCCGGGATCGAGAAGCGCCTCCCAGTCCGCCGGAAAGTCGGCGAGGTGCACGCTCTCGGCCCGCTCGCCCGGCAGGTGCCGCCACAGCTCGTCGGCCGTCACCGGCAGCAGGGGCGCGAGCAGGCGGGCCAGACCGTCGGCCATGGTGAACATGGCGGTCTGCACGGAACGCCGCGCCGCGGAGCGTGCGCCGAGGGTGTAGAGCGCGTCCTTCGAGACGTCGATGTAGAACGCGCTCAGGTCCACCGTGAGCAGCCGGCTCATCGTGTGCGAGATCGCCTGGAACTCGTAGCGCTCGTACGCCCGCAACGTCTTCGAGACGGCGTCCGCGTAGCACGCGAGCACGTAGCGGTCCAGCTCCTGCATCCGGTCCGGCGGCACGCGGTCGGTGGCCGGCTCGAAGTCGTAGAGGTTCGCCGCCAGGATGCGCAGCGTGTTCCGGATCTTGCGGTAGGCCTCGACGACGCGGGCCAGGATCTCGGTCCCGATGCGCATCTCCTCGCGGTAGTCGACCATGGCGACCCACAGGCGGAACACCTCGGCGCCGTACTGCTCGAGGACGGTCTGCAGCTCGACCACGTTGCCGCGCGACTTCGACATCTTGCGCCCGTGCTCGTCGACGACGAAGCCGTTGGTGACGACCTGCCGGAAGGGCGCCGCGCCGCGGGTCCCGAGGGCCACGAGCAGCGAGCTGTGGAACCAGCCGCGGTACTGATCCGAGCCTTCGAGATACAGCGCCAGCGGCCAGCCGAGCTCGGGGTGGTCGATCTGCACCCCCTCGTGGCTCGATCCGGAGTCGAACCAGACGTCGAGGATGTCCTGCTCGCGCCGGAGGTCGTTGGCGCCGCACGACTCGCACGCGACGCCGGCCGGCACGAAGTCGGTCAGCTCACGTTCGTACCACGCGTCGGCCCCGTGCCGCTCGAACACGCTGGCCGCGCGTTCGACGACCTCGGCGAGCAGCATCGCGTCGCCGCACGCCGTGCACTGCAGCGCCGGGATGGGCACGCCCCAGGACCGCTGCCGCGAGATGCACCAGTCCGGCCGGGTCGCCAGCATGCCGCGAATGCGTTCCTCGCCCCAGGCCGGAAACCACTCGACCCCGGCGACGGCCTCGAGCGCGCGCTCCCGCAGCGAGCCGGCGTCCATCCGGATGAACCACTGCGCCGTCGCCAGGAAGATGACCGGCTTGTGGCAGCGCCAGCAATGCGGGTAGGTGTGCTCCACGGTGTCGCGATGCCACAGCCGCCCGCGCGCCGCCAGTGCTTCCTCGACCCGCGGGTTGGCGTCGAAGACGCGCAGGCCGCCGAACAGCTCCACGTCGGCCGTGAAGTGGCCGGCCGGTCCGACCGGCGCGTACACGTCCAGCCCGTAGCGCATGCCGGTCAGGAAGTCGTCCGCGCCGTGGCCGGGCGCCGTGTGCACCGCGCCCGTGCCCTGCTCCAGCGTCACGTAGTCCGCCAGCACGGCGACGGACTCGCGGTCGTACAGCGGGTGGCGAAACCGCAGGCCCTCCAGGTCGCGGCCCTTGAACCGGGCCAGGGGGGCGCCGAGCGGCCGGCCGGTCCGCTGCCCGATCTCGGCCGCCAGCGGCTCGGCCACGATGACCGCGCCGGCGTCGGTCGCGTAGGCCGCGTAGTCGATATCGGGGTGGAAGGCCACCGCAAGGTTCGACGGAATCGTCCAGGGCGTCGTCGTCCAGATCAGCACGGACGGGGTCTGGCCGGCCAGCGCCGGCACGCGCTCGCCCAGGGCCCGGGCGCTGGCGCCGTCCAGCGGAAACTCGACGTAGATCGAGGGCGACGTGTGGGGCTCGTACTCCACCTCGGCCTCGGCGAGCGCCGTCCGGCAGTCGATGCACCAGTGCACGGGCTTCTTGCCCTTGTAGACCGCGCCCTGCTCGACGAACGCCCCCAGCGCGCGCACGATGGCGGCCTGGTAGCGGTAGTCCATGGTGAGGTACGGCGCATCCCAGGAGCCCAGGATGCCCAGCCGCTTGAAGTCGTCCCGCATCAGGCCCACGTACTTGTCCGCGTAGGCGCGGCACGCCCGCCGGAAGTCGGCGACGCTCATCTCGCGCTTGCGGCGGCCCAGCTCGCGATCCACCTTGAGCTCGATCGGCAGCCCGTGGCAGTCGAAGCCCGGCACGTAGGGCGCGTCGAAGCCGGCCATCGTCCGGGACTTGACCACGAAGTCCTTGAGCACCTTGTTGAGGCCCGTGCCGGTGTGGACGCGCCCGTTGGCGTACGGCGGCCCGTCGTGCAGCACGAAGCGCGGCGCGCCGGCCCGGCGCGCCCGAATGCGCTCGTACAGGCCGAGCTCCTCCCAGCGCGCCATGGCGCGCGGCTCGGCGGCCCGCAGGTTGGCCTTCATCGGAAAGCCGGTCCGGGGCAGGTTCAGGGTGTCTTTCCAGGCGGACATGCCGATCGTTCCATTGTAGTGCAAAGCGCCCGCGCCCCCGGCCGGGCCGGAGGGGTCTGTATAATCGCCAACACGCTGCCTGGTCCCATGACCACGACCGCCGTTTTCTTCGATGTCGACTTCACCCTGATCCATCCTGGGCCGACGTTCGACGGCGAGGGTTACCGGCGGTTCGCGGCCAGGCACGGATTCGCGGTCGACCCGGACCGGTTCGCCGCGGCAGTCGCCGCCGCCTCCAGCACGCTGGCCCCGGCGCAGGACGGCGTCTACCGCCCGGCGCTGTTCATCACCTACGCCCGGCGCGTGCTGCAGGAGATGGGGGGCGCCGGGCCCGGGGTCGCCGCGTGCGCCCGCGAGGTCCACGACGAGTGGGCCAGGTGCGGGCACTTCGCCCTGTACGACGACGTCCGGCCGGCGGTGCGCCGGCTGCACGCCGCCGGCGTCCGCATCGGGCTCATCTCGAACACCCACCGCTGCCTGGCGTCGTTCCAGCGGCACTTCGACCTGCAGCCCTACATCAGCGGCGCCGTCTCGTCCTCCGAACATGGCTACATGAAGCCCCATCCCAGCATCTTCCGCAAGGCGCTGCGGCTCGTGGGAGTGGCCGCGTCCGAGTCGGTCATGGTCGGCGACAGCGTGGCCCACGACGTCGAGGGCGCCCGCCGGGTGGGAATGCGGGGCGTCCTGCTCTCGCGGTCCGCCGCGGCGCAGGGCAGCGCGCCCGAGGGCGTTCCCGTGATTCGCTCGCTCGCAGAGCTCCCGCGCCTGCTGCCCGCGCTCTGAACTAGCCCGGGGGCCAGGCCAGCTTGCGGCCGCCGAGCAGGTGCAGGTGGATGTGGTACACCGACTGTCCGGCGTCGGCGTTGCAGTTGAAGACGGTCCGGTAGCCGGCCTCGGCAAAGCCCCGGTCCCGGGCGATGAGCGCGGCGCGCCGGACCATCCGGCCGACGAGGTCGTGGTCGTCCGCCAGCAGGTCGTTCAGCGTCGCGATGTGGCGCCGGGGGACGATCAGGACGTGCGTCGGCGCGCCGGGGTTGATGTCCTCGAAGGCGACGAGATCGCCGTCCTCGTGGACCAGCGTTGCCGGCACGTCGCGATCGATGATCTTGCAGAAGAGACAGTCGGCCATGGTTCAGGCGCGCGCGGCGCGGCGTCGTACGACGAGGGTGCGGGCGAAGCCCTGGAGGTCGCGGCGGACCCGGACGAGGGCGAGCTGCGGCAGGACGGCGACCGCGCCGCGGACGGCCGGGGCCTGGCCGCTGCCGAGCTCCAGCGCGAGATGGCCGCCGGGGGCCAGTTGCCGGGCCGCGGCGTCCAGCAGACGCCGGACGACATCCAGGCCGTCGCGTCCGCCGGCCAGCGCCAGGCGGGGCTCGAAGTCGCGCACCTCCGGCGGGAGGCCGGCGATGTCGTCGTCCGCCACGTAGGGGGGGTTGGCCACGATCACGTCCGGCGCGGCGCCCACGCCGTCCAGGCAGGACGTGCGGACCCAGGCGATCCGGGTGTCCACGCCGTGGCGGGCCGCGTTGCGGCGCGCCACGGCCAGCGCGGCGGCGGAGACGTCGGTGGCGATGATGCGGGCTCGCGGCAGCTCGGTCGCCAGCGCGATCGCCACGCAGCCGGATCCGGTGCAGACGTCGGCCAGCAGGGGCGCCGCGCGCGGGCCGCGCACGAGACGCAGCGCTTCCTCGACCAGCAGCTCGGTCTCGGGACGCGGCGTGAGCACGCTGGGCCCCACCTCGAGCTCGAGGCCCCAGAACTCGCGCCGGCCGACGATGGCGGCCACGGGCTCGCGGCCCGCGCGACGGTCGAGAGCGGCGTCGTAGGCCGTCCCGAAGCCGCGCGGCGCGGCGTCCCGCCGGCCGCACAGGTACGCCGCCCGGTCCCAGCCCAGGACGTGGCGCGCGAGCACCTCGGCGTCGAGCGCCGCGACGTCCGGCGGCAGTCCCGCGGCGACGAGCCGCGACGTGGCGGCCCCGACCCGCTCGACGACGGTCACGACGCCGCGACCTCGGCCTTCAACTGCTCGGCCTGGTAGTGCGTCACGAGCGCGCCGATCATCTCGTCGAGGTCGCCGTTCAGCATCTCCGTCAGCCGGTGGAAGGTGGCGCCGATGCGGTGGTCCGTGATCCGGCTCTGGGGAAAGTTGTAGGTCCGGATCTTCTCCGAGCGCTCGCCGCTGCCGACCTGGCTGCGCCGGTCCTGGGCGATCTCCTGCTGCTGCTGCGCGAGCTCGAGCTCGTAGAGCCGCGAGCGCAGGACCTTCATCGCCTTCGCCTTGTTCTTGATCTGCGACTTCTCGTCCTGCTGCGACACGACCAGCCCGGTCGGCAGGTGGGTGATGCGGACCGCGGAGTACGTCGTGTTCACGCTCTGGCCGCCGGGCCCGCTCGAGCAGAAGGTGTCGATCCGGAGATCCTTGGCATCGATCTGGACGTCGACCTCCTCGGCCTCCGGCAGCACGGCCACCGTCGCGGTCGACGTATGGATCCGGCCGCTTGCCTCCGTCGCCGGCACCCGCTGCACCCGGTGCACGCCGCTCTCGTACTTCAGCCGGCTGTACACCCGGCGGCCCTCGACGAGGGCGACAATCTCCTTCACGGCGCCGACGCCGGTCTCGTTGAGCGACAGCACCTCGACCCGCCAGCCCTGGCCTTCGGCGAAGCGCGAGTACATCCGGAACAGGTCCCCCGCGAACAGGCCCGCCTCGTCGCCGCCGGTGCCGGCCCTGATCTCGAGCACCACGTTGCGCTCGTCGTTGGGGTCCTTCGGCAGCAGCAGCACCTTGATCTCGGCGAGCAGCGCCTCGCGGCGGTCGCCCAGCTCGCGCAGCTCCTGCTCGGCCAGGGCCCGCATCTCCGGGTCGTCGCCGCCGGCAAGCTCGCGCGCCTGCCCGATCTCCTTCTCCACCGTCTTGTAGTCGCGGAACCTGTCGACGAGCGGCTGTATCTCGGCGAGCGCCTTGGTGTGCGCACGGTACTCGGCCGGATCCGCCTGCACCGCGGCATCGCTGACGAGCCCCATCAGCGTCTGGTAGCGCTGCTCGACCCTCTCGAGCTTGTCGTACATCGGTACGTCCTGAGCGTGCCGGCCGCCCGCGGCCGGACCCTGTCGCCGCCCGTCAGCCTCCCGACACGGGCGGCAGGAACGCCACCTCGTCGCCGTCGGCCAAGCGGCGGCTCATCTTCGCGTACTCTGCGTTGACCGCGGCCGACACGGCGTCGCGGTAGGTGTCGAGCTCCGCGTACTCGCTGGCCAGCAGGTCCCACAGGACGCGCGCCGTCGCGCCGTCAGGCAGCTCGCGCGTGAGCTCGCCGGCGCCCGTGATGTCGCGCAGCCGGGCGAACAGGCGCACGGTCACGCGCATGCCCGTCGATACGCGTCCTCGCGCGCCGCGCTGTCGTCGGGGTCGGCCAGCGCCCCTTCAATCCAGACGTGTCCGCCCTCGAAGAACTCGTGCTTCCAGATCGGCGCGATCTGCTTGACGCGCTCGATGGCGTAGCGGCAGGCGGAGAACGCCTCGGCGCGATGCGGCGACGCGGCGGCAATCGCCACGCTCGCCTCGCCCACCTCCAGCGTGCCGAGCCGATGGTGGACGGCCAGCCGCACCTCGGGCCAGCGCTCGAGCGCCTCGGCCGCAATCCGCTCGAAGGCCTTGACGGCCAGCGGCTCGTAGGATTCGTACTCGAGCCGGAGGACGCGCTTGCCCAGGTTCTGGCGGCGGACCAGGCCGAGGAACGACGTGACCGCGCCGGCCGTCGTTTCCGGCGCGCCGCCGCCTTCGCCCACCGCGCGCACGACATCGTCGAGGTGCAGCGGACGACTGGTCACGACGAACCGGGAAACCGACATTTTCGGAGTATAGCAGGGGTCATTCCCGCCAGAAATGGTCGAGCGGACCCGGGCCGCGGCCGAGCGGCAGGGCATGCCGGAGCGCCTGCTCCACGTAGTGCTTCGCCGCCCGCGCGGCGGCGGGCAGCGGACGCCCGAGCGCGAGCCCGGCGGCCAGCGCAGCGCCGAACGTGCACCCCGTGCCGTGCCCGTGGCGGGTCGCTATGCGCGGGCTGCGCAGCTCGAGCAGATCGCGGCCGTCGAAGAGGATGTCGACGGCGTCGGCTCCGGGCAGGTGTCCGCCCTTGACGATGACGGCCTCCGCACCCAGGTCGTGGAGCCGGCGCGCGGCGTCCCGCGCCTCTGCCAGCGAGGCGATCGGCCGGCCGGTCAGCAGCTCGGCCTCGGCCCGGTTGGGCGTCACCACGCGGGCGCGCCGCAGCAGCTCGGTCCTGACCTTCGCGACCGCGCCGCCCGCGAGCAGCCGCTCGCCGCTCGTGGCCGCCAGCACCGGGTCGACGACGAGGTTGGGCAGCCGCAGCTCGTCGACGCAGGCCGCCACGGCCTCGACCGTCGCGGCGTCGACGAGCATGCCCGTCTTGGCCGCCCGCACGCCGAAGTCGGACGCCACGGCCCTGATCTGGGCGGCGACGATGTCGGCGGGCACGGCGTGCAGCGCCTGCACGCCGAGACTGTTCTGCGCGGTGACCGCGGTCACGGCGGTGAGACCGAACACGCGGCAGGCCGCGAACGTCTTCAGATCGGCCTGGATGC
Organism: Vicinamibacteraceae bacterium; assembly: GCA_012271165.1. Taxonomy (GTDB): domain Bacteria; phylum Acidobacteriota; class Vicinamibacteria; order Vicinamibacterales; family UBA8438; genus JAAXGX01. The sequence goes on from JAAXGX010000057.1 coordinate 47,675, forward strand.
CGGCGCCGCCGCCGGAGTCGCTCCCGGCGATGGTCAGGGCGGTGGTCATCCGCCGGGGGCCGGCGCGAAGACGAGCAGGTACTGGTAGCGCAGGAATCGCTCGTGGGCGAGCAGGCGCAGTCCGGCCCGCTCGGCGTTCCCGATGACGAGGCGGGGCTCGATCCGCTCCTCCAGCGGCGGCCCCGGCCCGCCGCCGTCGAGCGTGAAGTCGACGATGCCGAGCCGCCCGTCCGGCTTGAGCGAGGCCACGACATTGCCCAGCAGCGTGACGGGATCGGCGATCTCCGGATACGTGCCGACGATGAGCACGGCGTCGAGGGCGGCCGGCAGCCGGGGGTCGCTGGCCGTGCCGAGAATGGTGCGCACGTTGGTGAGGCCCTCGCGGCCGACCCGGCGGGAGATCGACTCGATCATGCGGGGCTGGATGTCCTGGGCGTAGACCAGCCCGCCGGGCCCGACGCGGCGGGCCAGCCGGACGGTGAACCAGCCGCCGCCCGCCCCGAGGTCGGCCACCCTGGCGCCGCCCGTGATGCCGAGCGCGTCCATGACCTCGTTCGGCATCTGCCAGGCGTCGCGGTCGGGGCCCTCGAGGATGCCGAGGTCCTCGGGCGGGAAGAGCCTGCTGTGCGGCACGCGGTCCTGCGCGGCCGCCGGGACGAGGAGCAGCGCCGCCAGGGCGAGACCGCCAGCCAGGAGTCTGCGCCGTAGAACGGTGCAGGCTCCTGGGAGGGTTGGTTGGGCGGTAATCGGAGCCGCAGGCGACGATTTCCGGGCCAGGAGTCTGTTCCGTAGCACGGTGCAGACTCCTGGGAGGGTTGGTTGGGCGGTAATCGGAGCCGCAGGCGACGATTTCCGGGCTAGTCGCATGGATCGCGATTATATGCGTGGACCTCGCGCATCGGAGGCCGCGCATACCCGCGCTCCGCCGCGCCCGCGTCGAGGTCGCTGGACGCCAGATCCTCTACCGGCAGCAGCTCGAACGGCGTGGGGGCCGCCACGGTCAGGCTCTTGAGGTAGCCGCCGCAGGTGCGGCACAGCTCGAGGCGCCGCACCGCCTGCTCGGCCTCGGTGAGCGCCGCCGCCAGCAGCGCGGTCCCGTCCTCGGTGCAGTAGATGCACCGCCGGGTGGGCGGCCGCCACGCGGCGCCGCAGAACGAGCAGCGCAGGCTCCGGGCGTCGTCCACGACCTCGGACAGCGCCGGCCATGAGCCGCACGCGGGGCAGGAGCCCTCGTCCCAGGCGTCCAGCGCGGCGCGCAACGCGATGTCGCCGGCCGCCGCGCCGGTCAGGCAGCGGGACTGCAGCCGGTGCGCGAGCGGCGCCACGGCCAGCTCCGCAACCAGCCAGAGCAGGTCGGGGGCGACGCCGACGTGGTGGGCCTTCGTCCGTATGGCGTGCTGCTGGCGCAGCAGCGACGCGGCGAGCAGCGAGCCGAGGTCGATCTCGCGCCTCTCGAGCGCGCTCCGCAGGCGCGCCGCCGGGCCGGCGGCGCCGCCCCGGGCGAAGTCGTCGCAGAAGGCCAGCACGAACGATTCGAAGCGGTCCGGGTCCAGCTCGACGGCGCTGTCCGCCAGCACGGGGCGCTTCGCGTTCAGTCTCGAAACGGCCTCGGCGGGCGCCAGCGCCAGCGGCGGCGGCTGCTGCTCGTCGAGCGCCGCGCCCAGCGCGAGGCTCCGCCCGACCAGCCGGCGTTGGAGGTCGATGGCCGCGGCGAGGTCGGGCCGCGCGCTCGCGAGCGAGGCCCACCGCCGGCGGGCCCTCTCCAGCAACCGGTCGGCGTGCACCCGCATAGGGTAGCAAAGTGCCCGGGACGCCCGGCGCGTGCCGGAGGGGAGCCCGGTCGGCTATAATATGGTCCATGGCAGTGGAAGGCATGGGTGCGATGGAGACAAGCGGATCGACCGTTCCCGTCAGCGTCACCGAGGCGGCGGCGAGCAAGATCGGGCAGTTGCTGGCCGACGAGGAGAAGCGTGAGGCGGGCCTCCGGGTGTTCGTTCAGGGCGGGGGCTGCTCCGGATTCCAGTACGGATTGATGATCGAGGAGGGCGCCGGGGATCCGGACGCCGATCGCATCTTTCAGTCGAACGGCGTCACGCTCTTCGTCGACCCCATCAGCATTCGGTACCTGACTGGCGCTGAAGTGGACTTCGTCGACAACCTGATGGGCGGCGGCTTCACGATCAAGAACCCGAACGCCAAGTCGACCTGCGGCTGCGGCCAGTCGTTCGGCGCCTAGGAGTCTGCGCCGTTCTACGGCGCGGACTCCTGCAGGGTTGGTTGGAATCAACCGGGAGATGGAGCCGCAGTCAGCCTACGTCGAGCGTCTTCGCCCGCCGGGCGGACGCCGATCCAGCAAGCGCGAGCTTATCGTCAACGTCTTCCTGCGCCAGCAGGGACATCTGAGCGCCGACGACCTGGTGGCCCTGATGCGATCCGAGGACCAGCGGATCAGCCGGGCAACCGTCTACCGGACGCTGCGCTGGATGGTCGAGGCCGGCATCGCCCGCAAGGTCGATTTCGGCGAGGGCCGCTTCCGTTTCGAGCACTCGTACCGCCACCCGCGCCACTTTCACCTCATTTGCAAGTCCTGCAACCGGTCGTACGAGTTCCTCAGCTCGGACATCGAGAGCCTGCTGGAGGAGATCGCCGACGAGCGCGGGTTCACGGTCGGCAAGAGCGTCGTCCAGATCTACGGCACGTGCGAGGAGTGCCGGGCCGGGCGCCGGCCGTCGGGGGCCGCGGTCGCCACCGAGCTGCTGTTTGCCCGCGACGCCCTGCGCATCGCCATCGCCACCGAGCGCAGCGGGCTGGAGTTCTACTCGCGGGCGGCGCGCCTGACGAAGGACTCCCGCGGGCGGCGCGTCTTCGAGCGCCTGGCCGGCGAGGAGCAGGAGCACCTGGCCAAGCTCGAGGCCCGCTACCGGGAGCTGCTGGCCCAGGATCCCGATCTCGAGTCGCGGCCCACCTTCCTGTTCTTCAAGGGGGCTGCCAGCGGTCTGTTCGCGGCTGGCGCCGACGAGCTGGCGAAAGGCGTGGACGACCGGCAGGCCCTCAAGATCGGGATTCGCTGCGAGCGCGGGTCGCATCGTTTCTTCAAGCGCTACGGCGAGCGGTTCGAGGATTCGGAAGGTAAGCAGATCTTCCTGGAGTTCGCGGACGAGGAACGCGAGCACCTCGACCTGCTCATCCGCGAGTACCGGTCGCTGGTGCGCCGCAGCTCCACGGCGGCCGCGCCGCGCCGCGCCACCCGCCGTCCGGCCGGGCCGCCGCCCGCCGGCTGATATGATCCCCGCGTGTCCGCCGCGCTGATCACCGCCGCGTTCGTGGGGATCGCCGCGCTCGGGTACGCCACGGTGCTCGGCTTTACGGCGCTCGGTCCCGCCGACGTCCTGCGGCACACGTCGCTCGGCATCTTCGCCACCCTGGTCACGCTCCTGGCGCACTCGATGACGATGTTCTACCTGATCGGCAAGGGCCGGGCCGTGCGCGAGGCGGTCCAGGAGGGGCAGTTGCCGGTGGAGCTGTACCGCGCCGTGGCCCGCGTGCGCCGCCCGGTGTTCTCGATTGCCACGGTCGCGATGGGACTCACGATGGCTACCGCCATCATGGGCGGCGGCGTCGACACGGACACGGTGCCGGCCGTGGTCCACTCGGTCCTCGCGCTGGCGGCGGTCGCGGCCAACCTCGCGGCGCTGCGCACCGAGATCATCGCCATGCTGTCGAGCGCGCGCATCGTCGCCGAGGTCGACCAGCTCCTCGAGGACCGCTAGTGGACGGGCGCGCAGGCCGGCCGGCGCGGCTCGTCCTGTTCGACATCGACGGCACGCTGCTGCTCTCCGGCGGGGCAGGCAAGCGCGCGTTGAACAGGGCGTTCCAGGAACTGTTCGGCGTGGCCGGGGGCTTCGACGGCATTCCGGTCGCGGGTCGCACCGACCCGCTGATCTTCGACGACGCGCTGGAGCGCGCCGGGGTCACGGCCGCGCCGGCCGTGCGCCGGCGCTTCCATGCGCGCTACTGCGAGCTGCTGCAGGGCGAGATCCTCGGTCCCGGTCCGCGCAAGGGCCTGATGCCCGGCGTCCGGACGCTGCTGGCCCGGTTGGGCGCGCGCACCGACGTGGCCAGCGCGCTGCTGACCGGCAACGTCGCCCGCGCGGCGCGGATCAAGCTGGAGCACTTCGACCTCTGGAGCTACTTCGCGTGCGGCGCCTACGGCGACGACGCGCCGAGCCGGGACGAGCTGGTGCCGATTGCGGTCGATCGGGCCCGGCGGCAGGGAATCGATGTACCGTCGGCCGCACAGGTCGTGGTCGTCGGCGACACGCCGCTCGACATCCGCTGCGCGCGGCGATCGGGCGCGATGTCGGTGGCGGTGGCGACCGGCCCGTTCGACGAGGCCGCGCTCAGGCAGCACGGCGCCGACAGCGTGCTGGCGGACCTCGCGGACACGGGCGCGTTCCTCGAACTCCTCCAGGGGTCTGCGCCGTAGAACGATGCAGACCCCGCAAGGCGCGCACGGCGCGCCTCGGCGGGAGCGGCGCGGGGCGCAGGGGACCCCGCAAGCGGACGCCGGGGGTTCGGGGCGCAGCCCCGTCTAATGGAGGACTTCGTGGATCGATTCAGGGCGTATCGGGTATTCCAGGACGGAGACACGATTCGGGGCCGCCTCGTCGAGGCCGGCCTGCAGGACCTCGCCGACGGGGACGTGGTCGTGCGGGTGGCGTACTCGGGGGTGAACTACAAGGACGCCCTGGCCGCCACCGGCGCGGGCAAGATCATGCGCCGGTTTCCGCTCGTGGGCGGCGTCGATCTGGCCGGCATCGTCGAGACGAGCGGCGATCCGCGCTTCACGCCCGGCGACGAGGTCCTCGCCACCGGCTTCGGGTTGGGCGAGAGCCATGACGGCGGATTCGCCGAGTACGCCCGCGTGCCGGCCGACTGGGTCGTGCGCCTGCCGCGCGGACTCGACCTGCGCGAGGCGATGGCCATCGGGACGGCCGGGTTCACCGCCGCGCTGAGCGTCGTCGAGATGGAGCGGAACGGGTTGGCCCCCGCCAACGGCGCGGTCATCGTGACCGGTGCCACCGGAGGCGTGGGAAGCCTGGCGGTGCAGTGTCTCGCCGCCGCCGGCTACCGGGTCACGGCGTCGACCCGCAAGGCGGACGCGCACGAGTTCCTGCGGTCGCTGGGAGCCGCCGAGGTCATCGCCGCCGAGGTCCCGGACGCGGCCGCGGCGCGCCCGCTCGAGAAGGCCGCGTGGGCCGGCGCCGTCGACCCGGTCGGCGGCGACACGCTGGGCTGGCTGACGCGGACGATGCAGCGCGGCGGCTGCATCGCCAGCTCGGGACTGACGGGGGGCATCAAGCTGCAGACGACGGTCATGCCGTTCATCCTGCGGGGGGTCAAGCTCCTCGGCATCGATTCCTCGATGTGCCCGATGGACCTGCGGCTGGAAGCATGGCGCCGTCTGGCCGCGGACATGAAGCCGGCGCACCTCGCGGCCATGACGCACGCGACAACGCTGGAGGAGCTGCCGGCCGCGTTCGACACCCTGCTACGGGGCGCGGCGCGCGGCCGCTACGTCGTCGGGATCGGCGGCGTCTAGCCGCCGTCGGACGGGGCTGCGCCCCGAACCCCCGGCGTTCGCTTGCGGGGACCCCTCACTAGTCGACACCCGGGTGCGGCACAGAGTCGGCGCGCTGGCGGAAGCGCCTGGGAGTCGAACCCAGCCCCCCCGCGTTGGCGGGGAGCGACCGATTTTGAAGACCGGGAGGGCCACCGGGCCCCGTTCGCTTCCAGACGAGAGAGGCCAGCTCGAACCAGGACAGACGGAGAATGGGAAGGGCGGCTGCTCAAGTCTGCCGCCGGAGGACGAGACGCCGGGCCAGGCTAGCTTTCGATGAGACGAACGTCGCCCGCGCGGGGCCCCTTCTGCGATTCCTCGGGCGTGAAGTCCACCCGCTGCCCCTCGCGCAGGAGTTCGAATACGGCGCCCCGAACTGCACTGCGGTGGAAAAAGTGCTCGATTCCGCCTTCGTCTCGAATGAAACCGAACCCCTTGTCAATCAAAAGACGCGCGATCGTGCCGGTTGGCATACGGTCCCTCCGAAGGCCTGTGACTCGCCGAACACCCTCCAGGCCACGGTGTCGCGAGCTGTCAGCGCACTCGCCAAGCGGCGAAGGTGGTCAGTCTAGTGAGGTCCATGAGAGAAGTCAAGCGTGTAATCTGCGGTCGTCAGGCGCGCGGCGGAGCCGGCTTCGGCGGCTTGGGAGGCGGGTAGGTCGTCCAGAAATGCCGTCCGCACGACGCGCACACCCAGAACTGCTGGGGAGGCCACGGCGCCCCGGGGCCCGGGTCCTTCAGCTCCATTTGCGCGCCGCACCGCTGGCAGCGCATCTGAATCGCGACATCACTCATGGGCGGGATTCTATCATTGTGGAAACACGACGAGGCGGGTGGATGGGGAGACTCGTTCCGGGCATCGTGCTGGCGGCCGGGCGGTCGCTTCGCATGGGCCGCGCGAAGGCGCTGCTGCCGATCGGCGCCCGCGGCGAGACGTTCGTCAGCCGGATCGTCCGCACCCTGCGGGCCGGCGGCGTCGCCGATGTCGTCGTCGTCGTCGGCGGCGAGGAATCGCCGGTTGCAAGGGCCCTCCTGCGGGAGGAGCTGCCGCACCGCGTCGCCGTCAACCCGTCCCCGGACCAGGGGCAGCTGTCGTCGGTCAAGGCCGGCCTGCGGGCGATAGACCACCCCGCGGTCGGCGGCATGCTGGTGACGCTCGTCGACGTGCCGCTCGTGTCCGCGGGCACGGTGCGGGCGTTGCTGGCCGCCCACGCGTCCACGCGGGCCCCCGTCGTGCGTCCCGTGCGCGACGGGCGCCACGGGCATCCGGTCGTCTTCGACCGGTCGGTCTTCGACGAGCTCAGGCGCACCGCCGTCAGCGCGAAGGAGGTGGTGAAGGCGCACCTCCGCGAATCGATCGATGTCCCGATCGCGGAGGACGGACCCTTCCGCGATATCGACACCCCGGCGGACTACGAGGAGGTGTTCGGACAGCCGCCGCCGGACGTCGCGGACGCCGCCGGGGCGGGCCGTTGATCGCCCACCGCGTAAGGCATAGAATGATTCCAGACACGCCGTGGGCCAGTGGCGCAGTTGGGAGCGCGCGTGAATGGCATTCACGAGGTCACGGGTTCGACCCCCGTCTGGTCCACCACCCATCCCTCTTAAGCTCTTTGATCTAAAAGAGTTATCCTTCTGACGGGGCGTCAGCCCTGCATTCAACCCCCCATTAGTCCGCGCGGTGCGAGCGGATGTCCAGAGCCGCGCGCGGACGAGATCGGACTCTCGACCGCGACGTGATCCGACGCCGGAGACGGGACGCGACCGCCGCCGGTACGAGCCGGTTGCGGCCGTTTCGGGTCGGGTTGCAGCCTGGGCGCACGAAGCCTCCAACGATTCGCCCGACACTCGGGCCTGAATTACCGGGGACGACGTCGCCCTCCAACGCGGCGGCCGCCGCGCCGTGATCGCCGGCCCGGGCCGCATCCGCCCTGACAGCCGGGGCGGGCGGCCGTCCGGATCCGCCAGACCCCGGCTATCCTGGGTGTATTCGACCGGGTGGAGGCTTCTCGCCGGCGTGGTACTGGTGCTGCTCGCGGTCCTGATGGTCGAGCTGCTCGTCGGTCCCGAAATCGTCGAGTTGCTGGTCGGCTGGTTGGTGGAGGGCGTTGAGGCGCAGCCGCGGTTTGCGCGGGGCATGATCATGATGTCCGCGCGCGGATGCCGGGCATCCACAGCGAGGTGGGCGGCGGCTACTGGATGGACGGACTGGCCGACCTGTCGCTGTCGGTAAGCGTTCGGTGGACCCGGTATGGACATGCGGCTGGCCCAGCCAGACGCGCCGTCGGCGTCCGGAGAAATCCGTGCAGACTGACCAGCTCGGCCTGCGCGGCCGGTGCGTTCTTCGCCGCACGGCGCGCTTCCTGGCTGCGGCCACTTCAGCTCGTCCGCGCTTCTCGGCTGCGCGGGTTCACGCGTTGACCGCCCAGTTGTCGGTCCGCCATACCGGCGCGACCGAACGCTTACCGCTGTCGCTCATGATCGGGGAGTGCAGGAAGGCCCTGGGCGGGGACGTCGCAGATTCGGGACGGCATCGACGACATCAAGAAGCTGCTCGGGGCGCAGACGTCGCGGCTCGCCGACGTGACCGCCGCCGACGTCGTGATTCGCGGACTGGCCCACGGCGTGCTGCACGAGAACAGCGGGCTGGACGCGAAGCTGGGGGGCCGGGAGCCGCGCACGGTCTGCGTCGTGGAGAACGACAGGCCAGTCCATGCGCGCCGAGGCAACTTGAGCCGGACGGCGCCACCAGAGATTGGCAACCCGCGAGTAGTACGCAACATCTGCCTCTTGAAGTGCGTCCATAATACCACTAGTATTTCAGACATGGAGCGTCAAGCGGTGTCCACGGCACGAGCCGTTCGGGCCGGCGTACGCAAGCTGCCGAAGGGGGAGCTTTTCACGAGCCAGCGCTTTCTGGAGCACGGCTCGCGCAGCGCCGTCGACCGGACGCTGTCGCGCCTCGCCGGCCGGGGCGAAATTCAGCGTCTTGCCCGCGGCGTCTTCGTCCGCCCTCGGACAAGTCGCTTCGTGGGCGCTGTCGTCCCGGACGTCCTCGAGGTGGTCGAGGCCATCGCGCGGAGCAGTGGCGAGACGGTCCAGGTCCACGGCGCGGAAGCCGCGCGCCGATTCAAGCTCAGCACCCAGGTGCCGGTGGCGCCTGTGTTCCATACGAGCGCATCGAGCCGCACCATCCGGATCGCCAACATCACCGTCAGAATGGTCCACACCTCCAACCGCCGGCGGCTGCAGTTTGCTGGGGAGGCGGCGGGCGCGGCGCTCTCGGCCCTCTGGTACCTCG